>CALKIA010000198.1 GCA_937988705.1 uncultured Chloroflexota bacterium
CCGAATTCAGGGAGGGGAGAAAGATTAACCTCCCGCGTCACGTCTCCTCTCTCCCACGCAAGCGGGGAGAGGGGAGAAATGCGGGTTTTTGCTGGCGCCCCACCCTGAATTAGAGTGGGGTTGTTTTGGTCTCACCCCCGGCCCCCTCTCCGGGTGGAGAGGGGAGACAGAATGCCCGGCGTGAGCGGTGCTATAATAATGTTTTGCCGTAACAGATAATGGCGTAGATTCATGGCCCCCATTCGCGTGTTGCATTTTGCCGATGTGCACATCGGTATGGAAAATTATGGGCGCACCGATCCCGAAACTGGCCTCAGCAGCCGGGTGCGCGATTTCATCCGCCGTATGAACGAAATGATCGACTTTGCGCGCGACCACGATGTCGATCTGGCGATCTTCGCCGGGGACGCGTTCAAGACGCGCAACCCGAACCCGACCTATCAGCGCGAGTTCGCGTGGTGCGTGCGCGACCTGACCGCGCTGGCGCCACTGGTGATGCTGGTGGGCAATCACGACCTGCCGCCGACCACGCTTAAAGCGTCGAGCATCGAAATCTATGACACGCTCGCCGTGCCGAATGTGTGGCTGGCCGACACTTACGAAAACAAAGTCATCGACACCAAACGCGGGTCAGTGGTGGTGGGGGCTGCGCCCTACCCGATTCGCTCCCGCCTGCTCGAAGAAGTCGAGACGGGCGGCCTGACCATCGCCGAAACCGACCATCTGCTCCAACGCGAAATGAGCGCGATCCTCACCAACCTCGCCGCCGACGCCGATCAGTACGATTTCCCACGCATTTTGACCGGGCATTTCACCGTGAACGGGGCGAGTTTCGGCAGCGAACGGGGAATTATGCTGGGGCGCGACATCGAAGTCATGCCGTCCGACATCGCCGATCCTCGCTGGGATTATGTGGCGATGGGTCATATCCACAAGCATCAGAATGTCACCGCCGGGCGCGTAGGGCTGCCGCCCGTCGTCTACAGCGGATCGCTGGAACGCATCGACTTTGGCGAGGAGCATGATGCCAAGGGCTTCTGCTGGATCGAACTCGAACGGGGCAAAGCGACTTGGGAATTCCAGCGCGTGAAGGCGCGGCCGTTCGTCACCATGAAGGCCGATTTGCGCAACGCAGACGATCCAACGGGCGATTTGATCATGCAGATTGAGGAGCGCGTCGATCTCGATGACGCGGTGGTGCGCGTGATCGTCGAGCTGACGCCGATCACCGAAGCGCGTTTCAACGAGGGGCTCGTCCGTGATGCGCTGCGCCAGGCGCACGTCAACAGCATCGCCGCGATCCGCAAGGAGATCGAGCAGCCGACACGGGCGCGGCTCGGCGGATCACCGGAAGGCCTGACCGATCCCGAACTGCTCGACCGCTTCCTGCTCAGCAAGGGGATCAGCGAGGAACGGCGAGTCGAATTGATGCGCGCCGCCGATGCGATCTTCGAAGCGCGGAATGGCAAAGAGACGGCGAGTTAGGTTGACCTCACCCCCCAACCCCCTCTCCGAAAAGAGGAGAGGGGGAGCCAACCTCCCGCGCCACGTCGCCCTTTTCCCCGTGGGTTGAGGACAGGACAGTTTTAACAATCGAGAGAATTGTAGGGACGCCCAACGGGGCGTCCGCCGGATTGCAGGTGTAACGGACGCGCCGTTGCGCGTCCCTACACAACCCGTGTTCCCTCAGACCAACGCCTTAATGCAGCCCAATATTAAAACTGTCCCTCCTTCAACCCCGTGGGAGAGGGAGGGGTACACGCGAATGAGCCATAGCCATAACTGACGTTAAGTTATGCAGTGATTTCGGGTAAGGCCACTGATTGGCAGAAAAATGCAAGGTCGCAGGCTGTTCGGTCAACTTAGTCTTGGCGCTCAAGCTCGTCGGGTGTTGGTCTTTGAAAGAACTCAATCCAGCGCTTCAGCATTTCTTCGGGAATGTAGAAACTTGCTGGCGAAGACTGTGAATTTCTTACCCTAAGCCGGCGCAGCAGCTCATCGGGCAGCACATCAAGAAAGTGGACTTCGCTGCTGGCTCCCAGGCTTTGCGCTCGCGACCGATAGTCTTCGCGTTCCTCGCGCGCCCAAAAACCGAAATCGAGTATGACATTCGTGCCCAATTCAAGGGCTCGACTGGCGACCTGCCACAGCATCAGCTCAATGAGAGTGTGTCGAGCATCGTGGGCTGGATCCTCAGCATCTTGACCGAATAGCCGGATATGCCATTCATCTGTTGTCAGTCGCAGGGCTGATAGTTCATGCTCAAGTTTTTGCGCAAGCGTTGTTTTTCCGGCACATGGAAGTCCAACCATCAAATGGAGCGTCGCCACACGTACTTCTCCCGATATGTATAGATGAGCTACCTGGCGATTATAGGGGCAACCCGAGTTTTAGAAAGGGAGCATCGATCAACTCAAGAACAGCTCCCGGACAGCCCTCAGGCCAGCGCAGTGCGCTCAATTTCATTGGTCAATATCCGATTTAACCCCAACCCCTGTCAGCCCCCCAACCCCCTCTCCGAAAAGAGGATAGGGGGAGCCGAACCCGTGGCTACTCCCGCCGCTCATTGCCGCGCTTGAAATTCCCCGTGACCTTGGCCAGCAAGAGCTGCGCCGCGCTTTCATCCAACGCGCCAATCTTGTCGATGAATTTGCGCGCCTCTTGACCCGCCAGCGTCTTGATGTGTTTGTCGTTCCAGAACAGCAGCACACGCTGGTCTTTGGTGATCTGGTAGTCGAACGGGTTCTCTTCCAGCTTGCCGCGCTGGTCGATCGGATCGTCATGTGCATTGCTCATTGTCACCTCTAGTCAGCCGATTTGTCAGTGTCTCCACTCGCCTGTATAAAGGGTATATCAACTAGCGAGGGAAAAACGATGCGTTTACTGGTGCTGTTCATGATTGCAGTGTGCGCGGTTGGCGTCAGCGCCCAGGCCGAAAGTCCGGTCATCGGGGATTGCCCGGTGTTCCCGCCCGACAATCCGTGGAATACCGACATTTCCGACTTTCCGGTCGATCCGAATTCGGACGCCTACATCGCCAGCATCAGTGCGGACGGTGACGAGTATCTGCATGCCGATTTTGGCGCAGACCCGACCTACGGCATCCCCTATATCGTCGTAGATGGCGCTCAACCCCCGGTCGAGATCAACTTTACCGATTACGGCGACGAGAGCGACCCCGGCCCCTACCTGATTCCCGCCGAGGCCCCGGTCGAGGCGGGTGGCGACCAGCATGTGATCGCCGTGGATGCCGAGGGCTGCGCACTCTACGAATTGTACAATGCGGAATGGAACGGCGATGGCTGGGATGCGGCGAGCGGCGCGGTCTGGAATCTCCTGTCAAACGAACTGCGCCCCGAAGGCTGGACATCGGCGGATGCGGCGGGGCTGCCGATCTTCCCCGGGCTGGTACGCTACGATGAGATCGAAGCGGGGGCGATCAACCATGCGCTGCGCTTCACGGTGAGCGAGTCACAGCGCGCCTACATCCACCCGGCGACGCACTACGCCTCGGATAACGCCGATTCCGACCTGCCGCCGATGGGCTTACGCCTGCGCCTGCGCGCTGACTTCGACGTGACCGAGTTCACAGGCATGTCCCGCGTCATCCTCGAAGCGCTGCAAACCTACGGCATGATCGTCGCGGACAACGGCACGAGCTGGTTCATCAGCGGCGCAACCGATCCGCGCTGGGACGATGAGGATTTGAATCAATTGAAGACCGTCCCCGGTGACGCCTTCGAAGCCGTTATCACCGCTGAGATCGTCCGGGGTGATTGATGGGGCAGTCGGACCTATACCACCAGCGCATCAACGCGGTGATCGATCATATCCGCACGCACCTCACCGATGATTTATCGCTGGCAGCGTTGGCCGAAATCGCCTACTTTTCGCCATTTCACTTTCACCGGATCTTCAAAACGCTGACGGGCGAAACGGTGGCCGATCTGACGCTGCGGCTGCGGCTGGAACGGGCGGTGGCGCTGCTCAGATCCTCGCGGCGCATGCGGGTGAGCGCTGCCGCGCTCGACAGCGGCTTCATTTCGACGGCGCACTTTTCGCGCGTGTTCAAAAAACGCTACGGCCTGAGTCCGAGCCGCTGGAATCGCGATGCGCCGCTCACAGAGAGCAAGATCAGGCAAACGATGCCGGACTTTCCCCAATACACTGAGGAAGAACTTGCAGCATTCCAGTTTGACGTGAGCGTGCGTGAATTCCCGGCGGTGCGGTTGGCCTATGTCCGCGTGACGGATTCGTTTGCGCCGGAGCGCGTCCTCGCCGGGCATGATCGGCTGATGGCGTGGCACACGGCGCGCGGCGGCAAACCGACCACGCTGATCGGCATGTCGCAGGATGACCCGGATGTCACGCCGCCGGAGCTGTGCCGCTACGACTTCTGTCTGATCGTCCCGCCGGATTTTCAGGGCGACGGCGACATCAGCGCGCGCGACTTTCCGGCGTGTCACCTCGCGTCGGTGACCGTGTGCGGCGATATCTATCTGGTCGACAAAGTGTGGCAGTTTCTCTTCCGGCGCTGGCTGCCCAACAGCCGCTTTCAACCGGATAACCTGCCCGCGATGGAGATTTATCGCCGTTGGCCGCACGAAATCGGCTGGGAGACGTTCGATCTGGAATGCGCGATACCGATCAGAGCATTATAGGAGCGAGAGCATGGATCTGGGCACGTTTTCGGTCAGTCTAGCGGTGCAAGACATCAAGGTGGCGCGGGCGTTTTACGAGAAATTCGGGTTCGCGGTGATCGCCGGGGACGAAAGTCAGAACTGGCTCATTCTGCGCAATGGTGACGCGAAGATCGGCTTGTTTCAGGGGATGTTCCCCAACAACATTCTGACCTTCAACCCGCTGGATGTGCGCAGGGTGCAGCACGACCTGAAAGCCCTGGGCGTGGCCTTCACGCTGGAAGCGGACGAAAGCACCAGCGGCCCGGCGCACGCCACCCTGATCGATCCCGATGGCAATCAGATTCTGCTCGATCAACATTAAATACAAGAGCGTGACGTCCATTTTGGATCGGCGGACAGACCTCACCCCCGGCCCCCCCGAATTCAGGGAGGGGAGACAGACAGCCGCGCCAAGCGGAGTTGATCTGCGTGGGGGAGCGATTTATGGCATCTTCTGTGACGGACAGCCCCCTGCATCTGCCAGCATTTGCCGGACGGAGCGCTCTAAAAGGGCTGAGAGAGATTTTCTAATCTTTGTCTTATATGAACTCTCTTGACCTTTGTAAAAATCGTCATATACTCTGAATTATCGATGGTTTAGCTAAAGGGAGGTGATCGCGTGGATATTCGCAGTCATAAGGGGGCTACCCCCTAGACGCTCACCTTCTCTAGTGGGCGTCTCCTGAAAAGGGGTCGGCTCCCAGAGACCGCAAGGGAAGACCGCCGGACAGCAATGTCCGGCGGTCTGTTTTTATTTCCCCAATACATATCCCAAATTGTCGGCAAGGATATCCCAATGACGACACCGCAGCGCACACCGCAGCAGCGTATCCGATTCATCGCCACCGTGACCCTCGCCATGGTGATCCCACTGCTGCTCGGGCTGCCGTTCGCCCTCGGTTTCGGCTTCATCAGCGTGCTGACCGCGCCGGGTTGCAGCGGGGGCAGCGATCCAGCGAGCATGGGGTGGACAGTTGAAACCGTCAGCTTTCCATCGAGCGAGTTCGCCGGGCAGGCGATTACCGCGGACTGGATTCCGGCAGATAACCCCTCCGGCTTGAGCCTGATTTTCGTGCCGACGAACGGGGCGCGCGGGGGTCGCCTGGATGAGATGAGCGTTTATCACGCGGCGGGCGTCAACATTCTGACCTACGATGCGCGCACCTGCCTCGCTCCGGTCAGCAATTCCCTCGGCTACCAGGAGGCGGACGCGGTCGGGGATGCGCTGGCGTATCTGCACACCCGCGCCGATGTGGATACAACGAAGATCGGCCTACATGGTTTTTCGGCGGGCGGCGCAGCAACCCTCATGGCGGCGGCGCGCTTCAACGAGCAGATCGCGTGGGTGGTGAGCGAAGGCGGCTATCACGATTTCGGTGCGGAAATCGATGCGAATTCGATAGCACATCTGCCGCTGGGACTGGGCGCGCTGTTCCGGTTAGGCGCGCTGTACGGTTACCGCGTGACGGTCGGCGTGGACATGAGCGTGCTGAGTCCCATCGATGCGATTGACGACATTGATGCGCCCGTGCTGCTGATCTACGGAACGAACGAGCCAAGTCTGGAAGGGGCGCGGGAGATGCAGCGCAGCGGCGGGGAGAATGTCACGCTGTGGGAAGTCCCCGGCGCGACGCATGGTGGGTATATCGCGGCGGTTGGGGTACAGGAATACGAGGAAAGAATAAAAGCGTTTTTAAGCGCAGAGAACGCGGAGAGCGCAGAGTAGAGACAAGATTGAGAAGCAAGAAGAAAGAAAAGACTCAACGCAAAGACGCGCGGTCGCAAAGACGCAAAGAATATGAGAAAACTTCCATTGCGTTTTTGTGCCTGTGCGTTGAGTCTGTCTTTTACCCCTTGATGCTGCCCGCCAGCAGCCCCCGAATGAAATAGCGACCGAGCAGCACGTAGACGAGCAGCGTCGGGATGGCGGCGAGGAAAGCGCCGGCCATTTGCACGTTCCACTCGACAATCTGGCTGCCCGCCAGGTTTTGCAGCGCCACCGTGATCACGGGGGTGTTCTGCGCGATGGTCACACCGAACAGGAATTCGTTCCAAATTTGCGTGAACTGCCAGATGATCACCACGACGAAACCGGGCGCGGAAATGGGCAGCACGATATGGCGGTACAGGCCGAAGAAGCCCGCGCCGTCAATCGCGCCCGCTTCGAGCATTTCGGTGGGGACTTCCGCGTAGTAGTTGCGGAAAATCAGCGTCGTGATCGGGATGCCGTAGACGATGTGGACGAGGATCAAGCCCCACAGGTTGCCGAACAAGTGAATCGAGTTCAGGAACTGCACCAGCGGGATCAAAATCGACTGGTACGGGATGAACATGCCGAACAGCATCAGCGGGAAAATGATGTTCGCACCGCGAAACTGCCACTTCGACAGCACATAGCCGTTGAGCGAGCCAATGATCGCCGAGCCAATCGTCGCCGGGACGACGAGGAAGACGCTGTTGAGCAGGTTGGGCGACAGGCGTTCGAAGGCGCGCTGGAAGCTTTCCAGCGTGAAGGCGGTCGGGAACTGCCACATGGTCGAGAGGCTGACCTGATCGATGCTCTTGAAGCTGGTCACGAGCACCATATAGACCGGGATGAGGAACACGACCGAGGCCAGCACCAGCAGCGCGTAGACGACGACCCGCCCGGGGCGCAGCTGCGCGCGGGGTGCGGCGGTCGCGGGCACACGGGTGGGCGCAGATTGAGTTACGGCGCTCATAGCGACTTCTCCGATCGCAGCTGCGTGACCAGATACGGAACGATGACGACGGCGACCATCACCAGCATGATCGTGGCGATGCCCGCGCCTTTCGCCACATCGGTCCCACGGAAGGACAGCATGTACATGTACATGCCGGGCATATCAATGTAGAGGTTATCGCCCCCGCCCATCGTGTAGACGAGGTCGAAGATTTTGAGCGAGATGTGACCGAGAATGATCATCGCGCTCAAGGTGATGGGCGCGAGCAGCGGCAGGATCACATGGCGGTAGACGCCGAGCTCGGTCGCGCCATCGACGCGGGCGGCTTCGCGCAGTTCTTCGGAGACGCCGCGCAGACCCGCGAGGTACATCGCCATGGTGTAGCCGGACATCTGCCAGCCCGCCGCCAGCACCAGCGCGAGCAGCGCCGGGCGGAAGCTGTGTTCTTCCGGGCGCGCAATGGCGATCAAGCTGCTGGGATTGCCAAACGACAGCCACGCCATCGTGAGGAGCGCCAGCGCCCCGAGGAGCGCCGCCAGCATCGACTGCTTGTGCGCCCAACTGCGCAGCGCAAAGAACACGACGACGCCGAGGAGGATGATCCCGAAGATCGCGGGGAGATCCTGCCAGAAGAAAGTGAATAACTTTTCGTCGCTAATGTGCCAGAAAAAAGTCCCGGCGGGCAACCCGATCACCGTGGGCAGGGAGTTGATGCCGTTCGTCGGGTTAAATAACCAGCGCCAAACGACCCCTGTGACGACGAACGAGAGCGCCATCGGGAATAAAAAGATCGTGCGGAAGGTGTTTTCGCCTTTGACTTTCTGGTCGAGCAGGATGGCGAGTCCCAGGCCTACGCCCAGGCAGGCGATGATGAACATCATGGTGAAGAAGACGGTGTTGACAAGATCGGCGCGGAAGCGCTTGTCGAGCGCGCGCGAGAACAACTCGGCGTAATTTTCCTCACCGATGTAATTGGCTGACTGACCACTGATCAAGGTGTTCGAGGTGGTATCGGTGAGAGAAGTCCATCCCGTCCACGCGATGAACCCGTATACGAACACGGCAACCAGAATGATCGAGGGTGTCAGCATGAGGACCGCCGTCAGGCGATCGCGGTTGATGCGTGGCATGAGCTTCACTTCCCCCTGTTAAACGTGAGTTATGGTTAACCAGTTGAGTTTTGTTTTCAGCCCACCCCCGACCCCTCCCCGAATTCAGGGAGGGGAGCCAACCTCACCCCCCGACCCCCTCTCCGAAAAGAGGAGAGGGGGAGAAAGAGTGGCCTCACCGTAAATCCCGATCCCAAAGGAGAGGGACTTGACTCCCTCGCGTTTAGACGAGGGGTGGGGCGGCGAGTGGCGCTTCTCAACGAAGCCTTAAACAAGCACCTGATCCATAACTGGCGTGATTAAACGTAGGGGCGCAGCATGCTGCGCCCCTACAACCTACATTTTTGACTGACAGAGGCGAATTACATGTCGCCCATCATACCGTTTTCAGCCGCCAGTTCCGCCGACGAAGCCGCCGCGGTGGCCGCATCCCGATCGCTCTCGAAGGAGGCGATCACGGTCGAGAAACCATTGCTGAAGTTCGGCGGGGCAACCGCGCCGTGCGCCTGCGAACCCACGATGGCGTTGGTCGTCCAGTCTTCGTACGCATCCTGGAAGTAGGCATTGTAGAGTTCGCTGTTGGTGATATCGGCGGTGGTGTTGGCCGGCAGCGAGCCCTTGAGCGGGTTGAAGATGTCCTGACCTTCAGCGGAGCCGAGGAAGCTCAGCCACGCATTGACGGCTTCCGCATTCGGCGCGCCCACGGGCAGACCGAAGGTGTCGGACAGCATGATGAACGTGCCCTCGGTGCCGGGGGACGGAGCCCATGCGAAGCCTTCGCCGGGTTCCAGCGCCAGATCAACGAGGAAGTAGCCCGCGGCCCAGTCGCCCATGATATTGAAGGCGGCGCCGCCTTCGGCGACACGCTGCGAAGCATCCTGCCACGCCAGACCGTTGCGGTCAGCGTTCGTGCAGTCGAGGATCTGACCGAACTTTTCGAAGACGGCAACCACTTCGTCGCTGTCCCACGCCGTCGCGCCATTCCACAGACCGTTGTAGCCTTCGACGCCCAGTTCACCGAGCGCGACGCTTTCCCACAAGTGCGCCTGCGTCCAGTTTTCACCGACGGTCAGGGGGGTGACATCAGCCGCCTGCAGAGTCGGGCAGGTCGTCGTGATGAATTCATCCCACGTCGCGGGGACGGTGACGCCCCACGCTTCGAGGTTGGCAGGGACATACCACATTACGTTCGAGCGGTGAATGTTCACCGGCACGCTGTAGATGTTGCCTTCGCTATCGCTGATGAGGTCGAGCAGACCCTGCGGGTACTGATCCATCCAGCCATTGGCTTCGAACAGGTCATTCAAGGGCTGCATCTTGTCTTCAGCCACCCACACCGCATTGAGTTCCTGACCAGCGTGCACCTGGAAGGTATCCGGCGGGTCGCCACCGAGCATGCGCGTCTGGAGGACGGCGCGCGCATTGACGCCCGAACCACCCGCGACCGCGGCATTGACGACGGTGACATCCGGGTACATTGCGCTGAACTGCGCGATCAAGGCGTCGAGGCCAGCAGCTTCACCGCCGCCCGTCCACCACGAGAAAATTTCGAGTTCGCCAGAGGGGGTCGCATCTTGGGCGCTGACCACACCGAAGGCGAGGGCGACAATCAACAAAAGAGCCAAAAACTTTGTGAACTTCACGGTTGTTTCTCCTCACACAAATCCTATTTCATCTTTGAGTCTAGCACTATGCCGAATCGGGATCAATCAAAGTAGGGGAAATCCCCTAATCGGAAATGGATAGGTTGCACAAATGCGAGGGAGGAAATGGGTGAGGAAATGACGAAAGGATCAACCTCACCCCCCGACCCCCTCTCCGAAAAGAGGAGAGGGGGAGCAGCTATCTCGATATATAATTAGCGTTAGTAACCTTCATAGTCCAGAGCGCCCGCCATGAGCACCGACCTCACCCCTGATCCTGAAGCACCCCTGCCCGACTCGAATAGATCCGAGAATGAAAGTCAGCCGACACCTGCGGCTGATATCCCGGTCGAACCACCAGCGCCACATCCGGCCTTCCCTGAGCTGCCGACCAGCGGGGGATCGTCTACATCTGTAAAAGTTGTGCACATGCCTGCGCCGTTTCGGTTGCGGACGATTGTGCTTTCGTTCCTCATCTTTGGCATCGGCGGGCTCTACCTCGGCGCGCTGAATTGGAAACGATTAGGCAAGTCGGAACGATTTTGGCCGACGGTGATCCTCGGCACACTAGGCATGATCGTGCTGACATTTGTGTATATGATAGTTGGCCGGTTGGCTATTTTCGACGGAGCACTGCTAGGCCTCGCGGCTGAACTACTCGGCCGCTTTACCATCGGCGGGTTAATCGCCCTGCTTCAGCGGTCGGACCGCCAGCGCTGGCAGCAAATGAGCGGCCGTCGTACTCCGGCGCTGGCCGACGTCGGCGGGTGCCGCGTTTATTACGTGGCGTACAGCCTTGGTGCGTTATTGAGCGCCTTTGTGCGTGTGGTCATTACGCCAGCCTTGCTGACATTCCTGAGCGGTACAACTTTCCTCACACCGCAGTTGACCTACAGCCTTGGCAGTTTCAATGTGACCTACGACAGTTCGTGGCAAATTTACGCTCAGGAGGAAGAAGCGTCCGTTAACTGCGTGACACAAGGTGCAATTGAGTGTTTGCTGGCGGCGGAAAATCGGCTCGTCAACGCGGGATGGATTGTCATGCAGGTTGAGGACAGTGGTATGAGCGTCGCGGAGGTTGACGAACGGCTGGTGTCACAGCGCGTTGGCGATTACACATTTGGCAACCCACGCCACACGCACATCGACGGACACGACGCCATCCTGCGCGATGATCTGCTTCGCCACGCCAATGGAAGTCAGGCGCAGATGACCACGGTGGTCATTGAAGATGGTGCGGACATCATCATCATGACATTCATCGCCTACGTGCAGGATCGCGAACTGAC
>CALKIA010000199.1 GCA_937988705.1 uncultured Chloroflexota bacterium
CCGACCACCGCCCATTTGAATTCATAGTTCGACTCGGCGTTCGGTTCCACGCGCATGGAGACTTCACCGAACTGCCCCGCGCCGCCCGTCTGCTTCTTGTGACGGTAGGTCGCCGAACCCGTCTTGCGGACGGTCTCTTTGTACGGCACTTTCGGCACCGCAATGTCGATGCCTACGCCGAGTTTTTCCGCGCGCGCCAAACTCACCGCGATGTGCGCTTCGCCCATGCCTTCAAGCACCGTCTGCTTGATGTCGGGATCCTGCCGCCAGCGCAGCGTCGGGTCAGCTTCGCACAGGCTGGTGAGGATCGTCCCCATCTTCGCACTGTCGGCCTGCGTGCGCGGGGTCAGCGCCACGGTGTACAGCGGCGCGGGGAAATCCGGCCGGCTGATTTGCAGCGCATTGTCTTTGCTGGCGAAGGTATCGCCCGTCTTGGTCTGCGATAGTTTGGCGATCACGCCGATATCGCCGCAGTGCAGCAGCGTCGTCGCGAACTGTTCTTTACCACGCAGCACCATCAGCGAGTTGAAGCGTTCTTCGACGCCGCGCGTCGTGTTCAGGGGACGGCTGTCATTGCTGAGCGAGCCGGAGAAAATGCGGAAATAGTTCAGCGTGCCGACGAAGCGGTCATTGCTCGTCTTGAACACGTAAGCCGCCAGCGGGCCGCTGTCGCTTTGGGGCGCATAGAGGAACGTCTTTTCCTCGTCATTCGGGGGAGTTACCTGCACGCGGCGTTCGGAGGGCGGCGACACGTACACGACCATCGCTTCCATAAGCGGAATCGTGCCGATATTCTTCGCGCCAGAGGTCACGAACACCGGGACAGTCTTCAGATACGCGTCACGGGCCGCTTTGCGCATCCCGTCGCGGATTTCTTCAGGAGAGAGATCGCCTTCCGAGAAATACTTCTCGATCAGCTTATCGTCGGCTTCGGCAGCAGCTTCGACCATCACCGTGTGCGCTGCTTTCGCCGTATCGACCATGTCGGCAGGCAGTTCGGAACGATCCGCGCCCGCGCCCAGGTAGGCTTTCAACGTGATTAGATTGATCACGCCCTTGAAATTTGCTTCTTCCCCAATCGGAATCATGACGGGGATAAATTTGTATTCGGGAAAACTGGTGCGCAGGGTGTCCATGGTGCGGTCGAAGCTGGCATTTTCACGATCCAGCTTGTTGACCACCACGACGATCGGCTGCTGATACGCTTCGGCGTATTCCCACGCCAACTGCGTACCGACTTCCACACCCGCAACCGCGTCCACAACGACGACCACGGAGTCGGCGACGCGAATCGCGTTCTTCACTTCGCCTTGAAAATCAGTATAACCGGGGGTGTCCAGCAGGTTGATCTTGTGATCGCTGAATTCAACCGGAACCAACGAGGTCGAAAGCGAAATCCCGCGTTCCTTTTCCTCATCTTCCCAGTCAGAGACGGTGTTCTTCTCTTCGATCCGGCCTAACCGGGAGACAGCGCCCGTGTTGAACAACAGCGCCTCGACCAGCGTAGTTTTGCCGCTGCCCTGATGACCGACGAGGGCAACGTTACGCAGTCTGTCAGTGGTATACTCTCTCATAATGGAGCCACTCCTGTAAAGAAAGAGGTAATTTAACGATCTTCGGACAATGGAGAAATTTTAAGACTAGGTGAAACGATTGTCAAAAGAAACACGTATCATGAAATCTGTGACGGTTATCACGATCTATTCCGCTAGTCGCGCCCCGCAAACCCAAAAACCAACGTTTGTCACGAGACTCCCGCCCCGGCTTTGATCTATGCTGACGGTGAAAGTGCAGCTCAGCGTTCCATCTACCTACTCAATTTTTGAGACATGCCGAAGCACGCCCTAGCCTGCGCTTGTACTAGATGGCGCCACTAACCAGAGAAAGGAGAAGATATGGAGCAGCAACCGGAAGCCACACGCTCGCATCTGCTGGAATACGGACTCATCGTGTTCATCGTTATCGTCATCGTCGTGGTCATTTTGGCGGTGCTCGGCCCGCCTGTTGGGAATATATTCAGCGTCTCATATGGCACATTTTAGGGTAGGTGCAAGATTCACACTAAGCTGGACGAAAAACGAGAAATATCCGAATTTCTCGTGAATCATCTAAATTCTTAAGCTATCGCAGTAAATACCAATTGACGCAAGTACGAAAGTCATGCTAGAGTAACATCATCGAATTCAGTTACACGCAGGAGTTTCTAACAATGCTGTATCAACCGCGTGAAGAAGGCCAAGGCCTCGTCGAGTACGCCCTCATCCTCGTCCTCGTCGCCGTCGTCGTCATCGTCATTCTGGCGCTGCTCGGGCCCGCCATCGGCAACATTTTCTCGAACATCGTCAACACACTCTAGTCATCATAGCAAGCTGCACTTTTGGAAAGACCTCGCCATTCGGCGGGGTCTTTCTTTTTCCGGAGCGTGTTGGTCAACCGCCCAGACGCAAAATCCTGCGTTCCGAGAGTGAAAAACGGATGTGCAACCCCATTTAAGCGCCTGATGTTCAAACTTCCCGTTGACAACATCTCTTGAAAAACCTATAATCCCCGCGACTTTAAGGAAAGGGGATGCGGTTCGGGCGCTGTACCGATCCGCAGTGAATTTTTTGTACGCTCACTCTGCTAGAACCGCACACAGGACTCGGTAACTCATTCTTCGCGTCTGGGTTAGCCGGGTTTTTTTTTGCCCATTTCCACAAATCATCACCTATCGTTGGGGGGGAGTTTATGTTCAAAGAGAACGAAATGGATTTTGCTGCACTTCTAGACGCTTCTTGGGCGGAGGAAGAGATCGAGCGCGGCGACCTTGTGTCTGGTTTCATTGTTGCCATTGACACACAGGGGTTGATTGTTGGCATTGATGGCATGAAACGTGATGGCATCGTTCAGCGCAAAGATTTGGAGCGCATGGGCGTTGACATTGAGAATTTCACAGTCGGTGCAGAGATCGAAGTCATGATTTTGCGTATCGAAGATGATGACGGCAATCTACTGCTCTCCGTGTCGCAGGCCCAGCAAACCGTCGATTGGAAGCTGGCCGAAGAACTCATGGCGACCGAAGGCGTGTGGGAAGGCACTGTGGCAGAGGCCAATCGCGGCGGCTTGATCGTGCCGTTCGGCAACCTGCGCGGCTTTGTCCCCGCCAGCCATGTGCTGGACCTACCCCGCGGCCTGAGCGAAGATGACCGCAAGCTGCGCATGATGCGCCTCGTAGGTCAGCCCATCGCCATGAAGGTTATCGAAGTTAACCGCAAGCGGCGCCGTTTGGTCTTCAGCCAGCGCGATGCCAACCGCGGCAATCGCGAAGCGCGCAAGGAAGTGCTGCTCGACCAACTGCGTGAAGGCGAAGTCCGCAAGGGCGTGGTCAGCGGTCTGCGTGACTTTGGCGCATTCGTCGATCTCGGCGGCGCTGACGGCCTGATCCACATTTCGGAACTGGCCTGGCACCGTGTCAATCATCCTCGTGAAGTCTTGAAGGTCGGGGATGAAGTTGAAGTTTACATCCTGCGCCTCGACGCCGAAGGCAAGCGGATCGGCCTGAGCCTCAAGCGCCTGCAGGAAAATCCGTGGGCAGCCGTCGAAGAACTGTACCATGTCGGGCAGTTGGTTGAAGGCATCGTCTCACGTGTGACGCAGTTCGGTGCGTTCGTCAGCCTCGACCCGGGCATCGAAGCCCTGCTGCACACCAGCCAGATCGCCGAACCGCCGCCGGAAGACCCATCGCTGGTCGTCCACGAAGGTCAGCGGTTGGTAATGCGTGTCATCAGCATCGAAGCGGACAAGCAGCGCCTCGGTTTGAGCCTCAAGGAAGTCACCGACGAGGACAAGCAGCGCTTCGCTAAGGCCAAGACTGACGCGCCCGCTGCTGAAGAAGCCGCGGTCGAAGTCGTCGTCGAAGCTGCGGTCGAAGTTGCCGCCGAAACTAGCGGTGAAGCGACCGAAGTTGCCGCCGAAACTAGCGGTGAAGCGACCGAAGTCGCCGCCGAAGCTACCGGCGAAGTTGCTGCCGAAGCGTAGGCCGTTCGACCAATGCAATACCCCGTAGGGGCTTGGCGGCGCCAAGCCCCTACAATGATGCAGATTCAGCGCTACTGGGCACAACCTGACGGTAGTCAAGGCGCAGCTTATCTATTACAATAGCGAGGCTGCATTCGGGATTTCCTAAATTTTTAACGAAAGGGGGTGAAAGGCAAAATATGGCACATGTGACTCTGAAACCAAATGAAACCCAAGAATCGCTCCTGCGGCGTTTCCGCAAGCGCGTGACGAACAGCGGGATCCTCAGCACCGTCCGCCGGAAGCGTTGGCACATTTCCAAGAGCGAGCTGCGCCGGATCGAGAAGAAGAAGGCGATCCGCCGTTCCCGCCGTCGTCAGCGTAAAGCGGCGACCCGTTAACTTGGACAGATCGTGCGTACCGTAAGGCGCGTTTGAAAACCGCTGCCCGTTCATTCAGGCAGCGGCATTGTTTGTATATGGGCCTGATAGCAAGGATAGATATGGCGAAAAAAGAAGACAAAATCGAAGTTGAAGGGACAGTAGTCGAGGCGCTGCCCAATACCCAGTTCCTGGTGGAACTGGAAAACAAGCACCGCATTCTCGCTTACCTGTCCGGCAAAATGCGCAAATATTACATCCGCATTCTGCTCGGTGATCGTGTACGTGTGGAAATGAGCGTGTACGACCCGGCGCGCGGGCGCATCACCTACCGCTACCGTGACGGTCAGCGCCTCGAACCGGGCGAAGAAGAACCCACTTAAGCGTTATTGTCCCATGAAGTGGCTGTTGATCTTCATTCTTTTCTGGGCCATACGTTTGCAGGCGCTTGACAGCCTGCCCTTACATAACGATGAGGGTCTTCACCTCACGCGCGCGGTCGAAGTGTGGAATCTGCATCCGTTCTGGGAAATCCGCGACGGCAAGATCATCAATCATTGGGTGATCGCCCTCTTTTACCCACAAAACGCCCCGGTCTTTGTCGGGCGCATCGCCACTTTGCTGATCAGCCTGCTCGGGCTGGCAGCCGGGATCGCCCTCATACGCCGCCTCTTTGGAAGTTCCGCAGCGATCCTCGCCGGTCTGCTGTGGGTCGCATCCCCATACCTGTTCTTTTACGAGCGCATGAGTTTCAGCGATGCAGAAGCGGGCGCGTTGGCAATTGCCGCGTTGTGGCTGGCCGTACGCCTCGCTGATCGACTCACCCTCCGGCGCGCCATTCTGACGGGTGCTGCGCTGGGACTCGCCGCGCTGTTCAAGTTCACAGCGATCCCGTTTGCCGCCGCTATTGCGATCATTGTGCTCGCCAGCCGCGCTCCATTCTGGCAGCGCCTCCGTGCGTTGATCGTGATCGGCGTGACGGTGGCCGTGCTCTTCAGTCTGCCGATTGCGTATCTGCTGCTGCGTGGGGACGATCTGTTTTCGATTGCGCTCGGTTGGGTCAGCGGCGGCGGGATGAGCACCGGACTCAGCGAAAACCTCACTCGCTTGTGGGCGCAGTTGACCGGCTTTGGCACGCTCCTGTGGACAGTCGCGCTGTTTGTCGGCGTAACGCTGCTCTTGCTGCTCAACCCCAAGCGCGGCGGCTTCCTGCTCGTCATCGTCGGCGTGCCTATGTTGAGCATCTTGCTGTTAGGGCGGGATGTGCAGCCGCGCCATTTCGTGGTCGCGCTGCCCGGATTTCTGCTGCTCGGCGGCGCGGGCATCGGCTTAGCGCTGGATCGCTGGATTAAACCGCTCAATCTGCGGCAACTCGCCACCGTCGGCGTGGCGATGCTGCTCATCGCGGGTCTGCTGCCGTTCGCGCTGACCGCCTACACTGCGCCCGAAGATTTACCACTGCCGCCACTCATGCGCACGCAGTACATCACCGAACACAGCGCGGGTTTTGGCCTGCGCGAAGCCGTACAAGCCTTCCCGACCACGCTGACCGACAATCTACCAATCATCGCCAGCATGTTCCCCGACAGCTGCCGCCGCGCCAATTTCTACGCGCAGGATG
>CALKIA010000200.1 GCA_937988705.1 uncultured Chloroflexota bacterium
GGAATTACCTATGCCATCAAGTTTGAATAGACGCGAGTTCTTGAAAGAAATGGGGTTGCTCGGTATGGGAGCCGCCACCGTTGCCGCGTTAGGGCCTATCGAGGAATTTGGCGAAAACTGGAGCGACAAGCCCGGTATTCTCCAACGCCCAATGTGGGCACGCACGGTCAGTCAACCGACCGTGGAAATTGATTGGGAAGCGATTTATCGCTTCGACGAACGCAACACCGTGCGCCGTGGTTGGAGCAAGTACATGGACGCGGAAGCGTTCCAGGCCGTGCAGGATATCAACGCCGTCGCCATCTATGATCGCAACCGTGCCAATCAACTTGGCTATTCCACACGTGATATCGCCCTGTATCGCGCCAGCGGCATCGGCGCCACACAGTCGTTCCTCGGCCCCACCAACGTGGCGACGCCCGAAGAAAACAATATCCCGCGCTGGGAAGGCACACCCGAAGAAGCTTCCGAGATGATCCGCGCTGCGCTGCGCGCCTTCGGTGCGGCGACGGTCGGCTTTGTCGAACTGGACGCGAACACCGAAAAATTGATCTACTCGATTGACCCCGATGGTAAAGAACTGGTCATCAGCGAAGAGACCGAAGTCCCGGAAGAGACCGAAACGCAGCGTATCATCCCCAAGAGCGCGCGCTGGGTCATCACGTGGACCGTGCAAATGTCGGGAGAAGGCTTGTCCCGCTCTCCAACGCCTGTCGGCGCGGCGACCACTGCCATGACCTATGCCGAAAACCGCGCGATCCAGAGCCGGTTGCAGGGCTTCCTGCGCGGGATTGGCTACTACGGTTTGGGCGAAGCGGAAACCAACGCGCTGGGCATCGCGCCCGCGTTCGGCGTACTGGCCGGCTTGGGTGAAATGTCGCGCCTAAACCGCATGATTACCCCCGAATACGGCCCGATGGTGCGCGCCTTCAAGTTGGTCACCAACTTGCCGGTGGCACCCACCAGCCCGATCGATGCGGGCATCATGAACTTCTGCCGCACCTGCAAGACCTGCGCCACCTACTGCCCGTCGGGCTCGCTGAACACTAACAGCGAACCGTCCTACGAAACGCAGGGCGGGTGGAACCGCGGCGGCGTCCGCACATGGTATGAGAACTCGCTTTCCTGCCGCAACTACTGGGCGGAAGTCGGCACCAACTGCGGGATCTGCTTCGCGGTGTGCCCGTTTGGGGTTAAGGATCGCGCCCTGATCCACTCGATGGTCAAGGGTGTAATCGGCACGACCACAATTTTCAACAGCGCGCTCGCTGAACTCAGCCGCGCGGCCTACTCATCCGGGCCGAAAGATCAACCGCAGAAGGATCCGGAAGAATGGTGGAGCCTGGATTACAGCGAATTTGGTGTCGACTCCACGCGGGGACATGCTGACGCCTAGGCGCGCCGGCAGACAATAGAAAGGATATAACACATGTTGTTCTGGATTATCGCAGGTTTCCTGCTCGGCGTTGGCGCACTATATCTCCGCAACCAGCCCAAGATCAAGCTGGCGTGGTTCGACTGGGTGCTGCTCCTGCTCGCCCTCGTCTTCTTCCTGCTCGCCATTGAAAACTATACTGGCTCGATGAGTGAGTTGGAACCGCGCGCTGCGACCATGTTGTTGGTGTCGTTTGGCCTCCCCGGTCTGATTTTCGCTGCTATCGTCGCCGTCCGGGCGTGGCGCAGCACGCAAAAGGCAGCTGTCGCCGCCAAGGCGTAGGTTGTCCCATCCATCGGTATTCCGGTGTTAATTTCACCTGTCCGGCAGAGCGGCGCAAGCTTCTCTGCCGGAATCGTCGTTCAGATAGAGTAAAGCAGCCAACATGGATAAGGTCGCATTCCAAAACACCATTCAGGCCCGACGCGCTCGTCAGCGCCGGCGGCAGCTGCTTGTCAGCCTCGCCGCGTTCTTGATTCTGGTGGCCGCCTGGCTCATCGGGTATCTCGGTCAGAGTGGCGAACTCGAGCTGGATGCGTACCTTGAGGATGTACTGCCGCAGGCGGAACGCATTGAAGCGGGCAGCGGTGGCTTATTCACCGGCTTTGCCGCGACCAGCGATGGGTCGTTCGTAGTGGTTGGTTACGCGATGGTTGGGATTGCTTCTGGCTACGGTGGCCCGGTCGCCCTGTTGGTGGGCACCGACCCCGCGGGTAACATCCTCGCCGTTTCTGTCGTGCAGAACGCGGAAACGCCGAACTTTTTCCGCCAGCTCGAACGTTCCGATTACTACAGCCAATTTGTCGGCGCGCCCTATGATGCCGCGCTCACTTTAGGCGACGATCTCAATGGTGTGAGCGGCGCTACGCTCTCCGCCGAAGCGGTCGCGCAAAGCATCCGGCAGGCGGTTCGCGGGATCGCGTCCAGCGCCATTGCGGGTGCTGTCATCCCGCCGGACAACCGTCCGGTCAACTTCGGCGTACCCGAAGTCGCGCTGATCGCGCTGTTCGTTGTCAGTTTCTTCCTGCACCGTCTGCGCACCCGCTCACCGCTAAAGCGCTACGGGCGCTGGGCTGTGATGGCGACCGGTGTGATCGTGCTGGGCTTTGTGCTCAACAAGCCGCTGACGCTGGCGAATGTTATTTCGCTGCTGGCGGGTTACATTCCGGACTGGCACAACAATCTGTACTGGTTCATCTTGCTCGGCGGGATCGTTGTGGTCACCTCCATTCAGGGCAAAAACCCGTACTGCTCGTGGTTCTGTCCCTTCGGCGCGACGCAGGAGTTTCTTGGTTCGCTGACCGGCGCGAAAGCGTATCAGCCGCGTCAGATCTACAGCAAATTGCAATGGCTCCAGCGCGGTCTGTCCTTCACGGCCATCGTTTTAGGTCTCGCGCTCCGGCAGCCGGGCGCAGCCAGCTACGAACCCTTCGGCACGCTCTTTAATTTCGAAGGCTCGTGGCCGCAGTGGGTCTTACTCATTCTGGTCTTGTTTGGCTCACTCGTGATTTACCGTCCGTTCTGCAATTATCTCTGCCCGCTTGATCCGGTGGTCGATTATGTCGGAGAAGTGCGGCGTTGGGTGAAAGACACATGGCAAAAGAAGAACGCAGCGGCACAGCCGACAAGCGACAGTCTATCTTGATCGGTTATGTGGCGATTTGTGTCGTGCTGATCTTCATGACGCTTGTGCTCGCGCTGACTCCGGAAGATCCGGCGACTGCGCAGCAGGTGACACAGCGCGCGACCAGCACCCGCAACCCGATCATTTTGACGGCGCAGGCCGACTACGCGACGGTCGCCCCCGAACACCGGGATGAACACGGCAATCTGCTGCCCACGCCGACCCGAGGTGGATCATGACGCCCACTAACCGTCTATCGCGCCGCGAATTCATCCGCCTGACCGCGTGCGCCGGATTAGCCCTTGCGGGCGGTGTCGGCCTCGCTGAACTGGCGCGTTCTCGCCAAGCCGTAGACCAGGTGCAGGAAACGCGGATGCTGCTCGGCAGTCTCGCGCACCTGACCGTGATCAGCCCGAACAGCGCGCAGGCGCGGGCGGCGGTCACCGCTGCTTTTGATCAGATGACGGCGCTCGAAGACGTATTCAGTCGTTTTCGCCCGAACAGCCAGTTGAGCCAACTCAATACGAACGGCAGACTGAGCAATCCGCCGGCCTCATTTAAAGCGGTGCTGACCAAGGCGGTCGCTTACGGTGACCTCACCGGCGGCGCGTTTGATGTCACGGTCGAAGCCGTGCTGCGGCAGTATCGCGGTGCGGCGCAGGCGGGGACTCTGCCGAGCGCTGAGCAAATTGACGCGGCGCAGCAGTTGGTCGATTATCGGCAGATCGCCATCACCGACAGCGCGATCAGCCTGACCAGGCCCGGTATGGCCGTGACGCTCGACGGCATCGCCAAAGGTTACATCATCGATGCGGGCGCGCAGGTGCTGCGCGAGCACGGTTTTGAGCAGGTGCTCGTGGAACTCGGCGGCGATTTGCAGACCTATGGTACGGCCGACGCCCATCCGTGGCAGGTGAGCATCGAACAGCCGGATCGCGCCGCCGCAAGCACGCCGATCAGGGCGCAGCTCGTTAACCGCGCGCTGGCGACTTCCGGCGATTACCAGTACACTTTCACGCCGGATCGGCGGCTGCATCACATTCTCGATCCGCACAGCGGCGTGTCACCCGATGAACTGAGCAGCGCCAGCGTGATCGCGCCGACGGCCTGCGATGCTGACGCGCTGGCCACCGCCTTGCTGGTCATGGGCGCGGACGCGGGGTTGGCGTTGATCGCCCGTCTGCCGGATTTCGAAGCACTAGTCATCAGCAAACAGGGCAGCATCCGTCAGTCCGCTCATTTTCCGGCACGTTGATCGAGGCGTTTCCGATGAACTAGTCAGCCTGACATAGTGGCTATCAGCATTCATAAGTGAGGGAAGTCCGGTGTGAATCCGGCGCTGTCCCGCAACGGTAATGGCCTCCTGGCCTAAGCCCGAAGACTCACCTGAATGTTTATATGCAGTGTCCTTCGTGGAGAAAGGGTGCGAGCTAACTGAACGAACTATCGTTCACCCGCTCCCCAGCGGGTTTTTTGTTTTTAGTCGTGATATTGAACTCAAGTACACAGGATTTCCAATGAAAACCGCACGTATCAGCTTCATCATTGTCGCCTTGCTGTTTGCTCTCTTGTTTGCTCTGGCCCTTGCGGCCAACGCTCAGGCGACCGCGCCGACGGCGAATCTCACGGCGGGCTGCGTCGAAAACTACGACCCGACCGTCGATTACTTCCCGGCGAAAGTCACCGTCGATTACGCCAACAACTTCGATGTGGAATACTTCAATAACTACAAAGTCGTGACCATGCTGCCGTGGGTGGGCGCAGAAGCCCCGCTGCAATACGTCCTCGTTCAGTGCGGCACGCCCGCGCCGGACGGTTACGATGGCATTCCTAGCTTTGAAGTGCCCATTCAGCGCTTCGTGACCATGTCTACGAGCATGCTCCCGCACGTGGACGAACAAGGACTGCTCGATCATCTCGTCGGCGTGGATACCACGCTCTACACCAGCAACGAAGCTGTGCTTGCGCTGGTGGCGGCGGGCGACGTGGTGGAAATTGGCGGCGGCGGCACGGGCGGTGAGATCAACTTTGAACTGCTGCTGAGCCTCGAGCCCGATCTCGTCATGGCGCAGGAATTCTTCGCGGGCGGGACGACGCTCACCCAGCTCAACGATGCGAGCGTACCCGCCGTGCTCAATGCCGATTACACCGATACCTCACCACTCGGACAGGCGGAATGGGGCAAATACATTTCGCTGTACTTCAATACGGAAGCTGAAGCGACCGACCTCTTCACCGGCGTCGCAGAACGCTACGAGGCGCTCAAGGCGCTGGCCGCGGATGTGGATATGCGCCCGACGGCGATCACCGCCAGCCCCTTCAGCGGCGTCTGGTACATGCCGGGTGGCGAGAGCACTATTGCGCAGTTACTGGCGGATGCGGGCGCGGATTTCCTGTGGTCAGACACCCCCGGCACGAGCAATCCACTGGACTTTGAAGTGGTGCTGGAACAAGGCGCAGAGGCGGAATTCTGGGTGAACGTCAACCAGTTCTGGGGCACACAGGAACAGATGCTCGCCGATGATTCGCGTTTCGGCGTGTTCACCGCGTTTCAGACGGGCAACCTGTGGAACAACAACCTGCGCATGAACATCAACGGTGGCAGCGATTACTTTGAGACGGGCGCGGCGCACCCTGATCTCATCCTCGCGGACTTGATCAAGATTTTCCACCCGGATCTGCTGCCCGATCACGAATTCTATTTCTACCAGCAGTTAGGCGCGGAGTAGCACCTAGAGGGTGTTGTGTACTTCAGGGTGTCGATTCCCCCCTCACCCTGCTGGCTGCGCCAGCCGTCCCTCTCCCACGTAAACGGGGAGAGGGACAAAAACCGCGTAGTTCTCCCCTTCTCCCCGCTTGCGTGGGAGAAGGGGTTGGGGGTTGAGGGGTAAGAAGTGCGTAACAGACTTTAGCGACGGGCGGGGCGAACCAGCCCCGCCACCCTTTGATCGATAATTGATGTTTTGAAGGCAATATGGACTTCAGTGAGGAAACTCGATGGCTCAGCGCATACTTCCGACGCAAACCATGAGACGTGAACACCGGCTCAGCCCTGTACTCCCCGGCTTTAAAGCGCTGCTGCTGCTCGGGCTGATCGCGCTCCTCATCTTCAGCTTTCTCGTGAGCCTTGCGCTCGGGTCGGTAGCGATCCCGCTGGACGATGTGGTACGCGTACTCTTGGGGCAGGACGCCAGCAAAGCCGTGTGGATGAACATCATCCTCGACTTTCGCCTGCCGCAGGCGCTCACGGCGATCCTCGCGGGCGCAGCGCTCGGCGTCAGCGGGCTGCTCATGCAGACCTTCTTCCGCAATCCGCTCGCCGATCCGTTTGTGCTCGGCGTCAGTTCTGGCGCGAGTCTCGGCGTGGCACTGGTGGTGCTGACGATTGGCTCGGTCACGACGACGCTGCTAACTGGCCTCGGACTCTTCGGAGATTTAGCGTTGGCGGCGGCGGCCAGTCTGGGATCGATGGGCGTGATGGCCATCGTGCTCTGGGTCGCGCGCCGCGTGGCCAGCGGCACAACGCTGCTCATCGTCGGGCTGCTGTTTGGCTATCTGACGAGCGCGGCGGTGAGTGTGCTGCTCTATTTCAGCATTCCGGAGCGGATTCAGTCGTACATCAACTGGACGTTCGGTAGTTTCAGCGGGGTCACATGGGATCAGCTCATCGTGATTGTGCCCATTGTCCTGGCCGGGCTGCTGGCCGCCTTTCTGCTGAGCAAAGCGCTCAACGCGCTGCTGCTGGGTGAAGCCTATGCCGCGAGCATGGGCGTCAATGTGCGGCACGTGCGTCTCGCCGTCATCCTGACGACCGCCATCCTCGCCGGGACGATCACCGCCTTTTGCGGTCCGATCGGCTTCCTCGGCATCGCCATTCCGCACTTCTGCCGCAGCCTGTTCAACACCTCGGATCACCGTTCGCTGATCCCGCTCACGATTCTGGTGGGGGCGCTCGTGGCGCTGATCGCCTCGATCATCGCGGATGTGCCGGGCAGTTCGCTGGTGCTGCCGCTCAACGCGGTGACCTCGCTGATCGGCGCGCCCGCCGTGATCTGGGTCATCCTCAGCCGTCACAGTGTGAAGGAGAATTTTGCCGCATGAGCGACTTTCGCTTGCAGCTTCAGAATTTGAGCGCGGGTTACTCCCAGCGTGGTAGGGGTCAACGGACGGTTGTTCAGCCCTTTACGGCGAACATCATTCCCGGTACGGTGACCTGTCTGATCGGCCCGAACGGCGCGGGCAAATCCACGCTGCTGCGGACGATCGCCGGGATGCAGTCCCCCCTGACTGGACAGGCGCTGCTCAACGGTCACGCGGTGCATCAGATGAGCGCCGCCGAACGCGCGCGGTGCTTGAGCGTTGTGCTGACGCAAAAGATGGAAGTTGGGTTGTTCACGGGGTATGCGCTCGTGGCCATGGGGCGGCATCCGCATACAGGTTGGATGGGGCAGCTCTCCGAGCACGATCACCGGGTGGTGCAGCAGTCGATTGAACTGGTTGGCGCGGAAACCTTAGCGGATCGCCCCTTCAACCTGATGAGTGACGGCGAACGCCAGAAAATCCTCATCGCGCGGGCGCTGGCGCAAGAACCCGCTCTGCTCATCCTCGATGAGCCGACCGCCTTCCTCGATCTGCCGCGCCGCGTGGAGTGCATGCTGCTGCTGCGCGATCTCGCCCGGCGGACGGGCTGCGCGGTGCTGCTCTCCACGCACGATCTGGATCTGGCGCTGCGCTGTGCCGATCAGATCTGGTTGCTGCCGTATACCGGCCAGTTGAGCATGGGTCTGCCCGAAGATTTAGTGCTCAATGGGGCGTTTGAGGCGGCGTTTCACAGCGCACATGTCACCTTTGACATGCTGACCGGCGCGTTCCAACCCCCGACGGCGCGTTCTATCCCCGTGGTGCTGGAAGGCACGGGCGTGCACTATGTTTGGACGAAGCGTGCGCTGGAACGGGAAGGCTACGCGGTCGCGGAGGAGCGGCGGCCGCATGTGCCAGTGATTCATGTCGATACCGCGAATGCACAGCACTGGCAGCTCATCAACGGCGCGGAGCGGCGGGGTTTTGACTCCGTCAATGAGCTGCTGATCACGTTACGTCAGACCGGGTATCAACCCGCGAATTAGCGGCGGTTCAGCCAAACTTGATGGCCGCTGCGCCATGCGGCGGTAGGGAGAACTTGAGCACACTCGTGTCCCCGACCGCTTCGAGCGGGTGCGCCTGCCAGACGAACTGCGAGGCCTGCTCGATTTCCGCCAACTGCATCCGCGTCGGATATTCCGGGCTGCCCAGTGCGATCCACTTCTGTTTGGGGTTCGTGCTCTCGTCATCGACGCGGGCGATGGCCACCGGAGTATTCGGTTCCATACCCTTGACGGTGATCGCCACCGCTTCGGTCGTGATTTCTAGCCCGGGTGAATTGTGATTGTAGGCCAGCAGCATCAATCCGGCCGATCCGCGCACGGCCAGCACTTCTACGGTTGACCCGGCACCGCCGCTGACGGTCAGCCGCTGATCGCCTAAGTGATGCAGCAGCTCAAAGATGCGGTAGACCGGTTTGGGGATGCCATAGATGTTTTGCAGCCCAAACCCCCCGTGAAACGGCGCGGCGAACTGCCCCGGTTCTTCAAACAGATCAGAAAACGTCCACCACGAATACCCCTCCACCAGCCCGTCGTTATCGGCGATTGTTTTGGCGACCAGCGCCGCTGAATACGCCTCGTCATGAATTTGATCGGGAATCCACGCCGATGCATTCCATTCTGTGTAGTAGAGTGGCAGACCGGAGGCCTGCTCATGGGCTTTCGCCGTCATTTTGCGCAGCACGCCGCGTTCATACTTGCCGAATTCGTGCCCGAACTGCTTGTAAATTTCGTCGTCGCTGATGTCGTTGTGCCGCCATAACGGGTCGTCGGTGGGGTAGTGATGCGTGGACACAAAATCGATCGGTACGTTTGCGCTGCGACAGAATTCCAGCATCTCCGGAATCCACGAGTTGACCGAGGTCGCAGGACCGCCCACCCGCAGATCACTGTGTACGCTCTTGATGGCGCGGACGGCATACTCGTACAACTTGAAATACTCGGCCTGCGTGCCGCCCCAGAAATACGAGAGATTCGGCTCATTCCACACCTCAAAGAACCATGAGCGCACTTCATCCAACCCGTAGCGCTCCACCAGATGCTGGGTTAGGGCGCGGATCAGGTCTGCCCATAGGCCGTAATCGGCGGGCGGGGTGACGTTGGCCTTGTAATAAAAACAAGTCTGCGTGCCGGACGCGAGTCCCGACGGCATGAAACCAAGTTCGATGAACGGCTTCATGCCGATGCTCAGCAGGAAGTCGAAGATCGAATCGATGTTGAAGAAGGAATAACGGATCGTATCTTTCAGCTTGCCGGCGGCGTGATCATAGTCACGCATCACCACGTTCATGTCGTCGTCGAGCAGGCCGTGAAAGCGCACATACTGGAAACCCAGCTCCCGGTGACTTTTAGCGAGCTGTTCCCGCCAGTCCGAGCGCAGCGCCATGACCGCGTGGCAGCTCCCGACACACTGTTCCCAGTAATGCGGGAAGGGGCTTCCCGGTTGGTGTGCATCTAGCGAAAACTCGATCATCTAGAACTCCTCAAGGAGAGACTTGGCTCACGATTTATCCTGCTGAGTATGCCTTGATTGAGGCCGACTGAACAGTGTCTGCTCCGCCGGGTTTGCTCAGTCCAGATTGGCCCGCTTGGCAGCTTGACCGGGAGTCTAGTCCCGGTCTACCATCAGCGCTCATTGCTAGAAACTGCTTTAGGATACTCCCAATGACCAGCACCACCGCGCACCTCACCATTCAGGCCGATCAACCGAAAGCGATCAGTCCGGACTTATTCGGCATCTTTTTTGAAGACATCAACTACTCCGCCGATGGCGGTCTGTACGCGGAACTCATCCAGAACCGCTCGTTTGCCTACTCCCCGGCTGATAACCTCGACTGGAATTTCTTTACGGCGTGGGAACTGATGCCGTTAAGCGGCCAATGCTCGATTGCGCTCGGCACAGCAGCGCCGCTTCACCCGAACAACCCGCATTATCTGGTGCTCCATGTCGCTGGGACGGCGGGACTGCGCAATACGGGCTTCGACGGCATCGTGATCGACGCGGGCGCGACCTACGACCTGTCGCTGTTCGCGCGGGCGCTCGACGGCAGCATCGGCCCGCTGACCGTGCGTCTCGAGAGTCGCACGGGCGCTGTTCTGGGCGAAGCGGTGCTGCCCACGCCGACGGGTGACTGGACAAAAGCCACCGCGACGCTGCAAGCGACGGGCAGTGATCGCCACGGGCGGTTCAGTGTGTTGGTCAGTGGAACGGGCTCGGTCGCGCTGGACGTGATCTCGCTGTTCCCCCGTGCGACCTTCCGCAGTCGTCCCAACGGGCTGCGCGCCGACCTCGCGCAGGTGATCGCCGACTTGCAGCCGAAGTTCATTCGCTTCCCCGGCGGCTGCCTCGCCCACGGCGACGGACTGGACAATATGTACCGCTGGAAAGACACCATCGGCCCGCTTGAGACGCGCAAGGAACAGTTCAACATCTGGAATTACCATCAAAGCGTGGGCTTGGGTTACTTCGAATACTTCCAGTTCTGCGCGGACATCGGCGCGAAACCGCTGCCCGTGGTGCCCGCGGGCGTATGCTGTCCGAATACTGGCGCGCGCTGGACTGGCCGCTGGGAGCAGGGGCAGTGCGGCATCCCCATGGAAGAGATGGGCGACTATGTGCAGGAGATCCTCGACCTGATTGAATGGGCGAACGGGCCGGTTACGTCGACCTGGGGGGCTAAGCGCGCGGCGGCCGGACACCCTGAACCGTTCGGGTTAGAATATCTCGGCGTGGGCAACGAGGATCGTATTACGCCCGTCTTCATTGAGCGCTTTAAGCTGATCTATGACGGCGTCAAAGCGCGATATCCGGAAATCCAGATCATTGGCACGTCGGGTCCGCGTCCCTCCGGCGAGGACTATGACGAAGGCTGGCGCATCGCTCGTGAGCTGAGCATCGACATGGTCGACGAGCACGGCTATCAAACGCCGGAATGGTACTGGCAGAATCTCCAGCGCTTCGACGCCTATGATCGCCATGGCCCGACGGTTTACCTCGGCGAATACGCCGCGCATGATCTTGGTCGGCGGAGTACGCTGCGCTCCGCGCTGGCGGAAGCGGCCTACCTGACCACCCTCGAACGGAATGGCGACCTTGTGCGCCTGTCGTCCTACGCGCCTTTGCTCGGCAAACAGCGCCACTGCCAATGGGAACCCGACCTGATTTACTTTGACAACACCACCGTCTACCCGACGATCAACTATTGCGTGCAGCAGTTGTTCAGCGTGAACGCGGGCGACCGCTACCTGCCAACGCATGTCAGCTTTGGCGCGGAGCAGACGCTCGCCGTGTCCACCGTGCAGGACTCGGCCAGCGGTGATCTGATCCTCAAAATTGTCAGCCGCGCCGATGTGATCGTCCATATGCAGATCGATATCTCTGGCTTCAGCCGCCTCGATCCGCAGGCCATCTGCACCGTCTTGACCGCCGAACCGCTGGCCGAAAACAATTACTCGTTCTGGCATAAGCAGATCGTGCAGCCGGAGACGAGCGCGCTCACCGTTGCGCCGCAGTTCGAGTATGCCGTGCCCGCGCACTCGCTGAGCGTCATCCGCCTCCGGACGCGCGGTGCGGCGGTACAATAAAAATACTAATCGATCACCTGCTGGAAAGGCGGTTTCCATGGTGCGTTTGCTGCTGATGGTGAGTTTCGTTCTGTTCGCCGCGGGCGGCACTTTCGCTCAGGCCGTGCCCGTGGTAACTAGCGTCGTCCCGCTCCCGGTCGAGGCGAACCCGCGCTTGTACCCGTCGCCGGATGGGACACTCGTCGCCTATCAACGCGCCGTGCCGGCTGCGGATCAGACTGAATATTCCCTGTGCTTGCTGGAAACGACGGCGGGCAGCGCACCCGTCTGCTCGCTGATCGCCCAGCAGCCCCCGCGCGGTTTCGAGCCGGACCCGCAGGCCGTGGATATGGCGCTGGCGTGGTCGCCCGACGGCCAGCAGATCGCCGTCACCGGTCAGCCGCTGCTTGGTCAGGAAGATACCGATCTGCTGGTCTACAACCGGGCGCTGGCTGAGTGGAGCAACCTGAGCGACGATGCCTACGCGGGTGCGCTCAATGAGCAGTCTCGTCTTGAACGCCATCCTGCATGGTCGCCCGATGGCGCGACGCTCGCCGTCGTGCAAACGCCCGCCGCCAGTGATGACGAAACGACGGCCAGTATTGCGCTGTTCGACAGCGTAGCGGGCGCGCGCCGTCTGGTCGCGCTGCCTGCGGCCATCGCCGACGCGCACGCCATCACGGGGCTGGATTGGTCGCCCGATGGTCACACGTTGGCGCTGACCGTCTTCGCGCCGGGTGGCGCTTCATCGGCGAACGGCATCTGGTTGCTGGATACGACGGACGGAACGAGCCGCCTTCTAGTGGATAGCCGCACCGTACAGGATAGTTTCGGCTTCATCTACGCGAATCAAACGCTCAATGTGCTCGGCGCGCCGCAGTGGTCGCCGGATGGTGCGTATCTGCTCATCTGGGCGGGTAACGCCGATCAGACGCCCGCATCGATCTGGGGGTTTGTCGTGACGGTCGCTGATGCCCTGCTCATCCCGTTCAATCTACCGTTCTTGTCCACCGATCTGCTGGGAGAGCGGAGTCTGCGTCCGCTGCAAGCGGCGTGGTCGCCGGATAGCACTAAACTGCTCGTGCTCGTGCCGGGGCACGATGGCAGCCTTGACGACCTGCCGCTGGATCCTAGCGCTGACGGGGCGACGGCGAGCCTCTACCTGGTCGATCCGTGTGGTTGCTATTTTGCGATCTTCGTCGGTAATCTGCCGCTGACTGCATCGGTGGGTCTGTTCACGGCGGAGTGGAGTGCGGACGATCTCGCCGTGATCGACGGCTACGCGCTCCACTTCGCTGCGGAATAAACGGGACTACTTGGCATAGAGCAAAAACGGCTGGCGCTGCTCGGCAAACGCCGCTAAGTCTGCTTGCCACGACTCGAGCAGCTCACGGACTGGTCGCTGGTCGTCGAAGTGCTGCCGCACCTGCGCACCACCCGTCAGCAGGTCAATGGGGAGCAATCCGCCTTCGCTCCACGGGTCACGCCAGCCCGCTTGTTCCGGGTACAGGGCGCGCGCGGTCGCGATGATGTGGAGCGCCGTGGCGACCGGCTGAAACGTGGCGCGTTCCGTGATGTATAAGTGGACGCCGCCACAGGTTTCGCCCTGCCATTTGCTGAAGGTTGGCACGAAATACACGGGACGGAAGCGCACCCCCGGCAAATCGAGCGCGTTCAGCGCCTGCGCCAACCGGTGCGCGTCGACGAACGGCGCCCCCATGTATTCGAACGGTTTGGTGGTGCCGCGTCCCTCCGAGAGCGTCGTCCCTTCGATCAGGCAGGTACCTGGGTAGGCATTGAACGCCGTTAGCGTCGGCAGGTTGGGGGAGGGCGGCACAAACGGCAAACCCGTCTGATCGAACCAGCGGGAACGTGTCCAGCCGCGCATTGGGACGACCGTCAGATCACAGCCGATGCTCTGCGTCGCGTTGAGCATCTGCGCGATTTCGCCCGCGGTCATGCCGTAACGAATGGGCAGCGGGTACACGCCGACCATCGACTCATAGCCGGGTTGGAGCAGGTTGCCTTCGATCACTTCGCCGCCGAGGAAGACCGGACGATCCAGCACGATCACACGTTTGCCGTGTTCTGCCGCCGCTTGCAGCACATAGACGAGCGTTGAGAGAAACGTGAAGAAGCGCAGCCCGCCATCCTGTAGATCGTAGAGCAGGGTATCGACCTCGGCCAGCATGTCCGCATCCGGTTTGACGGTTGCGCCATACAGACTGTAGGCCGGCAGTCCAGTGACCGGGTCGCGCTGCGTGGTGACATGTTCGCCCGCTTGGGCCGCGCCGCGCACGCCGTGTTCCGGCCCGTAGAGTGCGGTGAGCCGGATGCCGGGTTCGGCGTGCAGTCGCTCAATACTGTTGACGAGCTGCGCGTCCACGCTGGCGGCGGCGGCGATCAAGCCGAGCCGCTGTCCAGCGATCACGGCGCGTTGTTCTTTTAGTAGGGTCTCTAGACCAATTTGCACGGTCATACCAGCCTCCGGTTTGCTACTTGCCCAATGAGTGCGGCGCGCATTGTAGCAGTTTCCGCCCACCAGACGCAGGACTTTCGGATTTATTGTTGGGTTTTGCGGACGAGGCAGGCCTTGCCCCTACGAGAAACTAAGCTTTCGTAGGGCCGCGATTGATCGCGTCCGCCGCCCTAAATGGACTTCACGCTGTTCGTCTGAGCGACCGACTTACCTCATCCGCAGAGCAGGGAGTTCCATCAGCCGAGTTTACGGAAGGGTGTTATAGGCTGGTGGATGACATAGGCGTGTCGGCTTGTGCGGCGTGATAGCGCCCCCGCGCATAGGTGGCAATAATCACCCAGAGGCCGCCACTCAAGACCGCCGTCGCGACCTGTTCCACGGTGATCGCATTCCCGAGCAGACCGGGCAGCCCGATCCACGCGAGCGACCACCCAAGGCCTTCGATGAGCGACATGGTCAGGCGCTGGCGTGCGGTGCGCTGGACCCAGCGCGGACGCACCACGTTGAGCACAAACACCCATAACCCGCACACCAACACCGTGATCACCATTTCAATCAGCGCGAAACGCGTCTCCATCCCGCCACCGCCTTTCTTATCGTTCTACTGTGACTCTAGCGGGGGACTTTGAGATGCGCTTAAGCGGGCTCTAAGAACGCTCTTACTTCACCGTCCGGTAGGCACACCGTGACACGTGTGCCGTGACCGACCGTGCTGTCGATGGTGATCGAGCCAGAGTGTTCGCGCACAATCTGCCGCGCGATCGCCAGACCTAACCCCGCGCCGCCGCTGTATTTACGGTCAGCTTCGGCGCGGTAGAAGCGTTCGAACAGGTGCGGCAGGTGTTCGGGGTCGATGCCTTCGCCCGTGTCTTCGATGCTGATCAGCGTTTCCGCTTTGTTTTGCTCGGCGCGCACGTGGATCGAGCCGCCATGCGGCGTATATTTCACCGCATTGTCCAGCAGATTCAGGAACAGCCGGATCAAATGATCGGTCATGCCCGTCATGGGGATTGAGTCGGGGATGTCGGTCGTCACGCTGATCTGCTTGTCGGCGGCGATCACCGCCATCTGATCGACGGCCGCGCCGAGTAAATCACTCAAATTGATGGCTTCGGTCTGCGCTAACATCGACGCGCCATCCAGCCGCGTCAGGAAAAGCAGATCGTTTGCCACCCGGATCAGACGATTTGTCTCCAGTTGAATCTGGTTCAGGGTTATTTCATACTCGTCGGGGCTGCGCTGGCGTGAGAGCGCCACACCGATCTGCCCTTTGATCGCCGTGAGGGGCGTGCGCAGTTCGTGTGAGGCGTCGGCGGTGAAGCGGCGTTCTTTTTCGAATCCCGATTGCAGCCGATCGAGCATCAAGTTGAGCGTTTCGGTCAGCCGCCCGATTTCGTCGGCGGAGCCTTGATAGAGAATGCGGCGCGTCATGTCCGTCGCGTTGATCGCCTGCACTGTACGCGTGATCTCATCGACCGGACGCAGCGCCCGCGTTGCCATGAACGTCCCGCCTAACCCGGCGACAATGAGGGTGATTGGCACACCGATCAGGATGATGTTGAGCACGCTGCTGCGCGTCTCCGTCACCACGTTCAGCGACTGGGCCATTTGCAGCCAGGCGTCGAACTGCTGCGTCTGCGTTTCGACGCGCTGGGTGAAGATGCGCCAGCTGGTGCCGCCCGCTTCGACGGTTTCAAACCCCGGATGATCCGGTGCGACGGCGATGCCGGGTGGAAAGCTGCCCACTTCTGCCACGACCTCCCCCTGGGCATTGATCATGCGCAGAGCGAAGCGCGACTGCATCAACTGGTCAACAGCGGAATCGGACATGGGGCGGAGCATCGGCGGATCGACGCTGTCATCAACATCGACGAGCAGCTGCGAGGCGGCGACCTGCAAACCCGCGTCCATATGATTCGCGAGACTGGCTTCCAGTTCAAATTGCAGGTAGAGGCCGAAGCCGAGCACCGTTATCGCCAGCAGCAGCACATACCATAGTGTGAGCCGGGTGCGCAGCGTATTGAACTGCATCAGAAATTTCACGGGGTGCTCCGGTTAATCGGGGGCTTCATCGGCGCTCAAGCGATAGCCGATGCCGCGCACAGTCTGGATCAAGGGGAAGTGTGCATGTTTGTCTACTTTGCGCCGCAAATAGCCGATGTAGACATCTACCACATTTGACTCGTTGTAAAAGTCGAAGCCCCACACGCGCTCGCCGATCTGCGTCCGCGTGAGGACGTGCCCCGCGTTGCGCATCAGATATTCCAGCAGCATGAATTCGCGCTGGCTCAAATCCAGCACACGTCCATCGCGCCGGACCACATGCCGCAGCGTATCCATTTCGAGATCGCCCACTTTCAGCAAACTGATCGTGTGGAGGGGCGGGCGGCGCAGCAGCGCATGGACACGCGCCAGCAGTTCGGAGAAATCGAACGGCTTCACGAGGTAGTCATCTGCGCCCGCGTTGAGGCCGCGCACCCGATCTTCGACTCCGTCACGCGCCGTCAGCACGAGGATCGGCGACTTGACGCCGTAATCGCGCAGCCGCCGCAGGAGCTGTAAGCCATCCATTTTGGGCAGCATCAGGTCGAGCACCACGATGTCATAGTCGAGGTTGGCGGCATGGTCGAGGCCGCGTTCGCCATCCTGAACCCAGTCGACTGTGTGCCCCGCTTCCCGCAGTCCCTGACAGATAAACTTGCCGATTCCTTCCTCGTCTTCGACGAGCAGCAGTCGCATATGTCGTCCTTACCTTTGCCAGCCCCTTATCCTGTTATCTTAGCCGCTCTTTGCTAATTTGATGGCAAAAATAAGAACTTTCTTAGGCATATTTTAAACGGATGAGTCTACCCGTTGCGTGGACTAACATCTGCCGCAGGTTGGGCGGCTGCTTACGGGCTGGTGACGTCGGTCGCTTCGGCGGTCGTTTCCACCGGGAGCGTGATCTCCGCCGTCGCGGTCGCCGTTGCCGTAGGTTCAGGGGTGTCTGTTGATGTGGCGGTCGGCGTGGGCTCGGTGGTCGCGGTGGCGCTCGGAACTGTCGTCGGGGGTGTCTCCTGCACGACCAGCGAGTCGATCAACCAGAGGTCGCCGCTGTTGGGTACGGGCGTCCACACAAAACTCAGACTGATGATCTGCCCGCGATACGCGCTCAGGTCAATAACCAGCGTTGACCAGCCCGCGGTTGCCGGCACAACGGTGCTGCTCTCCGTCAGCGTGCTGCCCGTGATCGTCACGGTGGCGGTTGAGCCACTCGGCACCAGCAGGTAGGAGAGGAAACTCGCCTGTGGATTCTGCGCCGTGCGCAAATCCAACTGTGTGAGCCATATGAGCGTCGCGCTTCCGGTTCCGGCGGTCGCTTTCCAGCCAGAGCCGATGCCGTTTGACGCGGCTTCGGTGGTGAGCGTCCAACCGCTGCTTGCCAGCCAGTCAGTCACGCCGTTATCGAAGGACGCCGTGATCGGAGGTGGCTGCGGCAGGACCAGCGTCGCTGTGGGCACGAGTGTCGCTATCACCGTCGCCGTCGGCGTTGAGGTGGGAGTTGAGGTGGGCGTGGCGCTGGGAGTCGTGCTGGGCGTAGTGGTCGGTGTCGGTGTCAGGGTATGCGTGGGCGTCCACGTACATGTGAAAGTCGTCGTTGGCGTGAAGGTCAGCGTCGGCAGGGCTACCGTCGCGGTCGGCGTATGGGTAAAGGTGGGGGTTACGGTGGCGGTTGGCTGCGCGGTGACTGGGAGCGGCGTCGGCGGTACGGTTCGCACCACCGCGACTCGGCGCGTCACGGGCGGCGCGGGCGCGAAGACCTCAATCATTACCGTTTCTTCATCCACCCGACCATCAGCTCCGGTCACGCGCAGAATCGCGGTGAACGTGCCTTCGCGGGTATAAGTGAAGGGCGGCGGTTCGGGCGCGCTGCTGTCCACCTGGCCATCGCCGTCAAAATCCCAGGCGTAGCTGGCGATCGTTCCCCAACTGTCATCTTCAAACACGACCGTGAGCGGGTATTCGCCCGTCTCCGTATCCGCATAAAACTGCGCTTGCGCGGGTTCGCTTTGCCCGTCGATCGTTGATCCGAGCGTTGATGTCGTGCCCAGCGGATTGGCGCTGCCGTAAACCATGATCTCCAGCGTCTGACTGGCCATTTGCCCCGTGTTGTCCGTCACCGTGAGCGTCACGACGTAGCGTCCCGGCTGTTCATAGGTGAAGGGGAACGGTCGCGCATACGTGCTGTCCGGGCGGCCATCGCCGTTGAAATCCCACGCATAGGTGGTGATTTCGCCGCGGCTGTCATTCTCGAACACCACGACCAGTGGCACTTGTCCCGTGATCAGGTCGGCGGTGAGGCGCGCTTCCAGCGGGTCGCCCACAAGGGTTGCGGTCCTGCTCCCGGTTGGCGCTGGGGTGCGGGTGGCTCGACGCGTAGGCGTCGCGGTCGCGCTCGGCTCATCCGTGATCGGCTCGGCGGTGGGGCTTTCAGTGGCTGTCCGGGTCGGTTCGGGTGTTGCACTCGGTTGGAGCGTGGCGGTCAGCGTTGGCGTGGCCGATGGTGTACCCGTCGCCGTCGGGACGGGCGTGGCTGAACTCGCAACTTCAACGGTGGCCTCCAGCGCAACCACGAGGCTCGTGGGCGGATCGGAGAACGGATGCAGTGTTGGCAGCTGCGCCTCCGGCGCTGTCAGGTCGCCCAGCGCCATGCCGATCGAGATCGGCAGCACGATGAACAGCACCAGCAGCGCGCCGATGACCAACCGTCCACGCAGCGGCACACCGACTTTTTTAGACGGGCCGAGGAGGTGGCGCAGTTCGCGCAGACCGACCGCTAAGTCGGCGGACGCGTCGATGTAGGGGACGGCTTGAATGGGCGTTTCGATGGCTGCGACGGCGAACGCCATACAGCGCAAGCCGAGTTTGCGCGCGATCCGCATCTGCTGCCGCAGACGCGCATCCTTCAGCGCGAACAGGCTGACGATGAAGATCGCCGCGTCATACCGAGGGCTGGTGCGCCACACCTGTGAACTCGCGCGCACGGTTTGAACGCTATACCCTGTATCGTGGAGTGACTGGGCGATCGTGACGGCGACGGCGCGGTCAACCGGGGTGTAGAACAGCAGCAAACGACCCAAACTATCCTCCGAATGTGGAGGCTCCCCACCATTGGGGAGCCTCCACCTGATTTAAGTGCGCGGAATTAGTAGCCGCTGCTGATGGCGCCCATACCGTAGAATGGATCACGCCC
>CALKIA010000201.1 GCA_937988705.1 uncultured Chloroflexota bacterium
TTTGCGCTGGCGGAAGCCTATCTCGCGCAGACGTTCAATCGTCCCGGTCACGAAGTCGTCGATCATTATACCTATGTGCTCGTTGGCGACGGCGACTTGATGGAAGGCATCTCCGGCGAAGCCGCCTCGATTGCGGGGACATGGGGTCTCGGCAAGCTGATTTGCTTGTATGACAGCAACGATATCACGCTCGACGGTAAAGCGAGCATGACGTTTACCGAAGATGTGGCCGCCCGCTACCGCGCCTATGGCTGGCATACGCTGACCGTCGCGGATGGCAACGATGTCGAGGCGATTAGCGAAGCGATCAGCGCGGCCAAGGCTGTGACCGATCAACCGACGCTCATCACCGTCAAGACGACCATCGGCTATGGCAGTCCGAACAAGGGCGGTACGAGCGAAGCGCACGGTTCGCCGTTGGGCGCAGACGAAATCAAGCTGGTCAAAGAATTTTACGGTTTCCCGCAGGAAGCCTTCTACATCCCCGGCGCGGCGCTGGAACATCTGCGCGCAGCCGTGGAAAAGGGCGCGGAACAGGAACAGCAGTGGGCGCAGACGCTGAGCGCCTACCGTGCGGCCTATCCCGAACTCGCCGCCACTTTCGAACGCGCGCTGGCGGGTCAGCTGCCGGATGGCTGGGACGCCGATCTTCCCCGCTTCACGGCGGACAAGAAGTTCGCCACGCGCAATGCCAGTGGGCTGGTGCTCAATGCCATTGCCAAGCACATCCCGACGATGATCGGCGGCGATGCGGATCTCGCGGGCAGCACCAAGACGCTGATCAAGGGGGAAGCCAACACCGGGCCGCGCAGCACTGCCGGACGCAATGTGCGCTTTGGTGTGCGCGAACATGCGATGGGCGCGATCGTCAACGCCTTAGCCCTGCATGGCGGCATCATCAAGCCGTACAGCGCGACCTTCCTGCCGTTCAGCGATTACATGCGTCCGGCGATCCGGTTGGGCGCGCTGATGGCCATCCCGACGATCTATGTGTTCACGCATGATGGCATCGGCGTGGGCGAAGATGGCCCGACGCACGAAGCCGTCGAACACGTCATGTCTCTGCGCCTGATCCCCGGTCTGTACACCTTCCGTCCAGCGGACGCCAACGAAACGGCGGCGACCTGGCAGCACGCCATGACGATGGATAAGCCGGCTGTGCTGATCTTCACGCGGCAGGATTTGCCCGTGCTCATGGGCGACGGTATCGGCGGCGTGGATGCAGTGTTCGCGGGCGTGAACCGCGGCGGCTACGTGCTGGCCGACTCCGACGGCACGCCGGAAGTGATTTTGCTGTCGAGCGGCAGCGAAGTTCACATCGCGCACGACGCCTACAAGACCCTGACCGCCAGCGGCGTGAAGGCGCGGTTGGTGTCGCTGCCGTGCTGGGAACTGTTCAACCAGCAGCCCGACGAGTATAAGGAAAGCGTGCTGCCCAAGGCGGTCACGGCGCGTGTGAGCATCGAAGCGGGCGTGACGACGGGCTGGCAGAAGTATGTCGGCACAAGCGGCATCACCATCGGCGTGGATCGCTTTGGCGCGTCTGCCCCCTACCAGAAGATTTACGAGGAATACGGCCTCGTGCCGCAAACGGTCGTCGACGCAGCGCATAAACTGCTCGGCAAGTAGAAACGCTTCACCACCGAGGAAAATCATCGTCGGGGCGCACGGTTGTGCGCCCTTATTCGTCTCAATCTGCCGTCGAGTTTGTGCTAAACTGAGGTTGGATGAGTTGTGAGGTTGATGATCATGGACGCGGTCAAAGTGACCTATGAACTGCCTGCCGAACTGGTCGAACGGGCAAGGGCGCTCGGCATTGATGTCGAAAACCGACCCGATCTGTTGATTGATGGGCTTGAGAAGGCAATCCAGAAGTACGAAGCTGTAAAGCGACTTGACGAGATCAGCGCCAAGATCGATGCTCTACCACCGGAAATGCAGCTCACTCAAGAGGAAATCGAAGCAGAACTCCGCGCCTACTATCAGGAAAAAGCGACGAAAAAGCAGGATGTTTGATGCGGGCTGTTGTGGATACAAATCTGATCATCTCGGCGATATTTTGGAAAGGTGCTCCCAAAAGACTCTATCAAGCCGCGGGTGGACAATACCAACTATTGACCTCAAGAGCATTAATTGCAGAGTTGGGTGAAGTTATTCAGCGCCCTCAATTTGCTCAGCGGATTGCCGCCATCGGAGAAACACCGGGAGAGATCATGGGAGCATACATGCGATTGGCTGAAATTGTACAGCCCGCCGTGGTTCCCGAACATGTCATCCGTGATCCCAAAGATCAGATTGTGCTCGGCTGTGCTGTCGGTGGGCAGGCGGATTACATCGTATCTGGCGATAAAGACTTGTTGACACTTGAGCGTTACGAAAATATCCCTATCATCACTGCCACAGGGTTTCTCGAACAGCTAGAAGGTGATGCAAAATGAAGATTGCTTTAGCGTCGGATCACGCGGGTTATCCGCTTAAGCAGCATCTGGTCGATTATCTGAGCAAACTGGGTTATGAGGTGCTCGACCTCGGCGTGACCACTGCCGCCGTCTCCACCGACTACCCCGACGCCGCGCAAGCGGTGGGCGCAGCCGTGTTGGACGGGCGAGCGGAGCGCGGGATTATCGCGTGTGGCAGCGGCGTGGGGGCGTGCATCGCGGCGAACAAGATGCAAGGTATCTACGCCTCGATTGTGCACGATGTGTACAGCGCGCATCAAGGCGTAGAGCATGATCAGATGAACGTGATTTGCGTTGGAGCGCGCATCATCGGCTCGGCGTTGGCCGAAGAGATCGCGACGACCTTCCTCAACGCGAAGTTCAGCGGCGAAGCGCGGCACGCCCGACGCTTCAACAAGGTGGTAGCGCTGGAGTCCGCCGCACACCGCCCGACCAGCAGCTAAAACCGCCTTACTGGATGGCGACCAACCACTCACGCGCCTGGTCGAGGTCGCTGAAAACGCTCACCCGGACGCCCAGATTGAAGAAGGTTTCGACAATATCCTGCATGCTGGCGCGTCCAGCGAGATCGGCGGGGACGACCAGCGCCCAGAATTTCCAACCGTTGGCCGCGGCGCGCGGTCCCCAATCGGTGACCGCGAAGACGACATCTTCCTGTTGGAAGGCGGCGTTGAGGCGGTCATCGGACAGCCACTTGCTGCCTTTGTGAGCGATCAGATAGTCGAGTGCGGTATTCATCACGTGGCGGAACGGGACGCCCGTCTGCGCGCTGTGGAAGGTGTGATAGACGTAGCCGGCTTTCGGTTCGTAGCGCACGGTTGCCGAGGCGTTGTCGAGAACGATATCGTATGCCATAACTGCCCCTTCAGGTTTCGTAAAGACCAGGGTTTCTATCCATATAAAATCTATACTATATCAATACTTGCCCAATACACTTGAGGTTTGGCCGGATTGCGAAATTCAGTGAATCACGAAAGTTGACATTCAACTCGAAGCACCTGCTGTTTGCGCCAGCCTCACCCCAAGAACCTGACGGTTCATTGCCCCTTGGGTGAGGGGCGGTTGAGCGCAGCAAAACGGGGTGAGGTGAGGCAATCCGTGATTCACTGAAATTGGTATCTGGATGGGATAGCGACTCGGCAGTTTGTCTATCGACATTTGTCACGAACTTACAGCATAAATGCCTATCCTCTCGTACAATTATCAACAATCTGTTCTGATGAGGAGTGCGATCAATGGCCAATCCGCCTGTGGAAGTCCAGCAGTACGGACAAAGTATTTGGTATGACAATATTCGCCGCAGCTTGATCCAGCGCGGTGAATTAAAGCGCATGATCGACGAGGATGGCGTGCTCGGCGTCACCTCCAACCCGACAATCTTCCAGAAAGCCATCGGCGATTCTGCGGATTACGACAGCGCGCTCGAAACCCTGCTCGATCTCGATCCCTACACCATTTTTGAAGCGCTCGCCGTCGAAGATATTCAGGCCGCGCTCGACCTGTTCCGCCCGGTGTACGATGCAACCAGCGGCCGCGATGGGTATGTGAGCCTCGAAGTTTCCCCGCTGCTCGCCCATGACACGCAGTCGACCATTGACGAGGCAAAGCGCCTGCACCAACGCGTTAACCGCCCCAACCTGATGATCAAAATCCCGGCGACGGACGCGGGCATTCCGGCCATCGAAGAGGCGATTGCGGCGGGCATCAATGTCAACGTCACGCTGATTTTCAGCGTCGAGAATTACCTCGCCGTGGTCGAATCCTACATTCGCGGGCTGGAACGGCGCGCGGCAGCGGGCGAAGACATCGCGCAGATCGCTTCAGTCGCCAGCTTCTTCCTCAGTCGCATCGACACGATGATCGACCGCATGCTCGACAACAATATGCGCGCCGCCCAACTGCGCGGTGATATCGGGCGCGTCAGCCTCAACAACCGGCTCAAGGGCAAGGCCGCCATTGCCAACGCCAAGATTGCCTATAAGCGCTTTCTGGAGCGCTTCTACGATGAGCGCTTCGAGAAACTGCGCGCCAGTGGGGCGCAGGTGCAGCGTCTGCTGTGGGCGTCCACCGGGACGAAGAATGCCGCCTACGCCGACACCATGTACCTTGACCTGTTGATCGGCAAGGACACGGTCAACACCGTGCCGCCGGAGACGCTCAAGGCCTTCAAGGATCACGGGACGGCAGCGGCCACGCTCGCTCAGAACCTCGACGAGGCCGAGCAGACGATGGACATGCTGGCGGAAGTCGGCATCGACATGGAGCAGATCACGCGCCAATTGCAGACAGACGGCGTGGAATCCTTCGTCGAGTCGTTCCGCAACCTGCTGGATCAGGTGGATGCCAAACGCAACGTGCTGCGCACCGGCGTGATGAAGCGGCAGGAAGTCGCCATCGGCGTGCACAGCGACCGGGTGCAGCAGATGATTGCCGCCATGGCGAAGGACAAAATCAACGAGCGCATCTGGGCGCGTGATGGCTCGGTCTGGAAGAGTCACCCGGAAGTCGTCGGCAAGATCAGCCAGCGCCTCGGTTGGCTGGACACGCGGCGCACGATTGACCTCGACCGCCTCAAGGCGCTGCAAGCGGCCACGCAGGACGGCGAATTTACTCACGTCGTGCTGCTCGGCATGGGCGGCAGCAGCCTGGCGCCCGAAGTGCTGAGCCAGACCTTCGGGTCGCGCGCGGGTTTCCCCAAGCTGCTCATGCTCGACAGCACTGATCCCGCGACGATCAAAAGCATCGAAGACGCGATCAACGTGAGCAAGACGCTGTTCATCGTGGCCAGCAAATCGGGCAGCACGATTGAAACGCACAGCTTCTATAAATACTTCTACGCCAAAGCGGGCGCGAACGGCCAGCAGTTCATCGCCATCACCGATCCCGGCAGCGACCTCGCGGCGACCGCCACTCGGCTCAATTTCCGCGCTGTTTTCCTGAACCCGGCGGATATTGGCGGGCGCTACAGCGCGTTGAGCTATTTTGGCCTTGTCCCCGCCGCGCTGATCGGCCTTGACCTCGATAAGCTGTGGGCGAACGCCGACCGCATGATGACCGCTTTAGGCGAAAACATCACCCCGAAGGATCACCCCGGCCTGTGGCTCGGCGCGATTCTGGGTACGCTGGCGGAGAGCGGTCAGACCAAAGTCACCCTTCGCTGCTCGCCGTCGATTAGTACGCTGGGCAACTGGATCGAACAGTTGGTCGCGGAATCGACGGGCAAAGAGGGCAAGGGTCTGGTTCCGGTGGTGAATTCGACCGTGGGTATGCCGCACGACTATTCGACGGATCGCCTGTTCGTCTATATCCGCGTGGCGGGCGACGACAACGACTCGACCGATGCGGGCTTCAAGACGCTGCAGCAGGCGGGGCATCCGTGCGTGACCTTGCATCTCGATGATGCGTATGGCATTGCGGGCGAGTTCTTCCGCTGGGAATACGCGACCGCCATCGCTGGCAAAATCATGGGCATTAACCCATTTGATGAGCCGAACGTCACCGAAAGCAAGACCAATACCGCGCGCCTGCTCGAACACTACCAGCAGCACGGCGCGCTGCCCAAAACCGAACCGATGCTGGTCGAAGGCGGCGTCAGCCTGTACGCCGACGAGCACATGACGCGCATCATCGGCGAACTGTGCTATCAGCACCAGTACGCCCATAATACGCTGAGCGGTATGCTGGCTTCGCTGATCAATTCGTCGCAGGCGGGCGATTACTTCGCGCTGCTGGCGTATCTCCCGGCCTTCGCCAACGTTGACGACGCGCTGGAAAATGTCCGGCGGCGGCTGCGCCATGCCACGCGCCGCGCCGTGACCATCGGCTACGGGCCGCGTTTCCTGCACAGCACCGGTCAGCTGCACAAGGGCGGCGGCGATAACGGCGTATTCTTCCAGCTTACCTACGATGACCCGGTTGATCTGGCGATCCCGGATGCCCCCTACAGCTTCGGCGTGCTCAAGGCGGCGCAGGCAGCGGGCGACCTCGAAGCCCTGCAAAGCAAGAAGCGCCGCGCGCTCCGCTTACACCTGGACGGCGATCTCATGGGCGGGCTGGCGAAAATCCTCGAAGCGGTCGAACTGGCCGCCGAACG
>CALKIA010000202.1 GCA_937988705.1 uncultured Chloroflexota bacterium
GTCGTCCTGCCGCCGGAACCGGAAGCGACCCCGGCGTCGTAAGTTTAATAGAAACCCCTCACCCCAACCTCTCTCCCACGCAAGCGGGGAGAGGCGTGGCTGACGATACCGTCTGTCTCCCCTCCCTGAATTCGGGGAGGGGTCGGGGGTGGGGTAGTAGGGGCAGACCTATGTGTCTGCCCGACAGTCAGTGGGCGCACACACAGGTGCGCCCCGACATTATTTCGGTTCGTTTATTCAGGGTATGCCCCATGACCACCACCCCCCAGATCGACCACCTGCAAATGCAAGGTATCGTCAAGCGGTTTCCCGGCGTACTGGCTCTGAATCAAGTTGATTTTGACGTGCGCTCCGGCGAAATCCACGCGCTGCTGGGTGAAAATGGCGCGGGCAAATCCACGCTGATGAAACTGTTGTACGGCCTGTACCAGCCCGAAGCCGGGACGATTCGCATTAATGGCGCGGCGGTCAAAGTCCACTCCCCGATTGAGGCGATCAGCCGCGGCATCGGCATGATCCACCAGCATTTTATGCTCGTGCCCTCGCTGACAGTCGCGGAAAACGTCGCCTTAGGGATGCAGCTCGGCTGGCGCACCGACTTGCGCACGATCGAGAAAGCGCTGGACGAATTGGCCGACCGCTATAATCTGAAAGTCGATCCGCGCCGCCCGATCTGGCAGTTGGCGGTGGGCGAACAGCAGCGCGTGGAGATTCTGCGGGCGCTGTATCGCGGCGCAGATCTGCTCATCCTCGACGAGCCGACCGCCGTCTTGACACCCAACGAGGTCGATCACCTGTTTGAAGTGCTGCGCCAGATGGCAGCCGATGGCCGCGCGCTGGTGTTCATCTCGCACAAGCTGCACGAAGTGCTGGCGATCAGCCAGCGCATCACCGTGCTGCGCGATGGCCAGTACGTCGACTCGATCCCCACGGCGGGTGCGACCAAACTGCAGCTCGCGGAAATGATGGTCGGGCGTCCAGTCACGCTGGAATATGAACGCCACCCATGCAGTCGCGGCAACGTGCGGCTGGAACTGGCGGGCGTCAGCGCACTGAGTGATCGCGGCGATCTCGGTCTGAAAGAGGTCAGTTTGGCCGTGTGCGGCGGCGAAATCGTCGGCATCGCAGGCGTGAGCGGCAACGGTCAGCATGAACTGGCGCAGGCGATTGCCGGTCTGCGGCCCACGACGGGCGGACGCATCCTCATCAACGGGCAGGATGTGACGGGCAAACCGACAGGCGCGCGCCGGATAGCCTACATTCCCGAAGAACGCATGATCGACGGCGTGATCAAGACCTTCACCGTGGCCGAAAATTACATTTTGCAGAATCATGGCAAACAACCGTTTGCGCGGGCGGGCCTGCTGATGAACTTCGGCGCGATTGCGCGGGAGTGCAAAAACGCCATTCGCGCGTATGATATTAAGACGCCATCGCACGACACGCCGATCAAGAGTTTGTCGGGCGGGAATATTCAAAAATTGGTGCTGGCACGCGAACTGGCGCGCGAGCCGCAGGTGTTGATCGCCGCGCAGCCCACACGCGGGGTGGATATTGGCGCGTCCGAGTACATCCATCACCGCTTACTGGAAGAGCGGTCGAAAGGCACGGCGATTTTGTTGATTTCGGAAGATTTGGACGAAATCCGCGCGATCTCGGATCGCATTCTGGTGATGTACGAGGGGCGCATTGTCGGCGAGATGCCGAACGACATCGGCGGGAACGTCGATATCAAGCAATTGGGCGCGCTCATGGCGGGGGCAGGGTGATCTGTATAATAGAGTTACTTTCAATGAGTGTGGAGTCTTGGCGATGGCTGTAAATCTCGAAGATGTTGTCAAGCTGGCAGAACAGCTTGACTCCGATCAACAGAATCTGTTGATCTATCGGCTGCGTGTGAAGCAGTTGGGCGAACTTGCCATTCGAAAAACAGCGGTGAGTTCATCCAGTCGCAATGTTAGCCAGAGCCTGATACGCGATGAACTGGTTCAAGAGGTCGTCAGTTTGCGTAACACTCCCGCCCACGCCGAAAACAGCTTACTGGGCAGCTACGCGAATTCCAGTATTCCCGATATATCAGAAGAGGAATTTCACGCACAGATGCATTCCATCGCGACCGAATGGGAACAGGAACTAGATGAGCTCAGCGACGACCAACTTTGAGCCGATCTATGTCGTCGACACCCATGCGCTGATCTGGTACTTGCTCAATGATCGGAAGCTGAGTTCTCAGGCGAAAGCTGTGTTTCAGGCGGCGGAACAAAATCAGACACTATTGATTTTGTCGGTTGTCGTCTTGGCGGAGTTGTACTATGCCAATGCCAAGAATAAATGGTTTCCCGATTTCAAGAAGGTCTACAACGACCTGATGCGAGTACCGTACATACGCTTCGTTTCGGTCAATCCCGATCACGTTCTCGATTTTTTACAGGATGCAGCGGTACCCGAAATGCATGATCGGATTATTGCCGGACTCGCCCGACGGCTGGGCGCACCGCTTATTACATCAGACCCATTGATTACTGCGGCGGCAATCGTCCGCATTTTGTGGTAGGAATTGATATGAAACTCTGGAACCATTATCACACGCCGCACACGGTGGATGAAGCCGTTGACCTGCTGTCACGCTATGCGGGACTGGCGAAGATCGTCGCGGGCGGCACGGATCTGCTCGTGGATATGCGCGCGGACTATCACGCGCCGCACGAAGCGCTGATCGATATTACGCGCATCCCCGACATGGCCGCGATCACCCGTGACGGCGACACGATCACCTTGGGCGCAGGCGTGACCCACGCGCAGATCGTCAAATCGGCGGATTTGCGGGCGAACGCGACCTGTCTGGTCGAAGGCTGCGGCGTGATCGGCGGGCCGCAGGTGCGCAACGTCGGCACGATTGGCGGCAATGTCGCGCATGCGCTCCCCGCGGGCGACGGCACGACCTCGCTAGTCGCGCTGGATGCCGAAGCCGAAGTCATCAAAGATGGGATACGTCAATGGCTGCCCATCCGCGATCTGTTTCGCGGCGCGGGGCAGTCGCTGCTGGATTCGAGCCGCGATCTGCTGATCCGCTTCCGCTTCAAGCCGACGGCAAGCGGTCAGGCGACCGCCTTTGCCCGCATCATGCGCCCGCAGGGCGTGGCGCTGCCCGTGCTCGGTTGTGCCGTGTGGGTGAGCGTGGCCGAAGGCAAGTTCACGGGGGCACGGGTGTGTGTCGCGCCCTCCGCACCGATCCCGATGCGCGCTGAGGATGTCGAAGAGATGCTGCTCGGCGCACCCGCGAATGCGGAGAGCATCGAAGCGGCGATCACGACCGCGCAGGCGACGCTCAAGCTGCGCACGAGCAAATATCGCGCCACTGCCGATTATCGTTATGAGATGGTCGCCGTGCTGCTGCGCAAGACGCTCACCAAAGCGGTCGAACGGGCGCAAACAGGCGCGGCCGTGCCGGAAGGCGTGGGGTGAAACCTCACCCCGCTTCGCTGACGCTCAGCCGCCCCTCTCCATTGGGAGAGGGGTTGGGGGTAAGGTTTGTAGGGGCGACCCAGGGTGGTCGCCCGTGAAGTCGGGCGGGGACATTGCCCCGCCCCTACGTTATGTGTGGTTGGTTTTTCGTAGGAACGAGGCATGCCTCGTCCGGTTTCTTGGGTAGAAAGATAGCGGACGCGATGAATCGCGTCCCTACGAGAAACACGCGTTTTCTATAGGCGCGAATCTAGGATACAAGATGACGAGGCATACCTCGTCCCTACACAACGCAGACTTCGGTCTGCACAGCACTGTCAGATTTGAGATAAACAGGTGTTCCCATGAGCCAACTAGAGATTACCGTCAACGGGCAGGCGTACACGCTCGACATCCCCGAATCGCGGACGCTGGCGCAATTGCTGCGCTACGACCTGCATTTGACGGGGACGAAGATCGGCTGTGAAGAAGCCGAATGCGGCATTTGCAGCGTGCTGATCGATGGCACGCCCGTCAATTCGTGCATCTTCCCGGCGTTCAAAGCCGCCGGGCGCAGCGTCGTGACCATCGAAGGGCTGGCGCACGGTGAAGAACTGCATCCGCTGCAAAGCAATTTCATTGCACACGGGGCGGTCCAGTGCGGCTTTTGCACCCCCGGCTTGATCATGACGTCGGCGGCGCTGCTGGATGAACATCCCGACCCGACCGACGCCGACATCAAGCACGCGCTCAAGGATACATACTGCCGCTGCACCGGCTATACCAGCGTGATCCGCGCGATCAAGTCGGCGGCCAAACAGATTCAGACGGGCGAACCACTGCCCGTCGCCGATCCTGTGGTCAGCGAACCGATGGACGTGATCAGCCGCAGCGTGCCGCCGCAAGAAGTGCGCGCGAAGGTCACGGGCAAGGCGCTGTTCACCGACGATTTCACCTTCCCCGGCATGTTGTACGCGCGCACGCTGCGTTCGCCCTACCCCCACGCGAAGATCCTCAGCATCAACACCGAGGCGGCGCAGGCGCACCCCGGCGTGCAAGCGGTGCTGACGCATAAAGATGTCCCCGGTGAGAATCTGCACGGGCTGGTGTATCGCGATTGGCCGGTGCTCTGTGACACGGTCGTGCGCTATGTGGGCGATGCGGTGGCGATTGTCGCGGCGGACAGCGAAGAGATCGCCGATCAGGCGCTGACGCTGATCGAAGTCGAATACGAGCCGCTGCCCGTGGTCGCCGATCCCGAATACGCGCATACGCCGGAAGCGCCCGTGCTGCATCCGAATCACCCGACGGGCAACCTGCTCAAGCACATCAAAGTGCGGCATGGTGACATCGACGTGGGTTTTGCGCAGGCCGATGTGATCGTCGAGCGCGAGTACCGCACGCCGACGACTGAACATGCCTTTCTTGAGCCGGAATGCTCGATTGGCGTGCCGAAGGATTATCCCGGTCACGATAAGCTGACCGTATACGTCGGCTCGCAGATCCCCTATCAGGATCGCAATCAGGTGGCGCTGGCCATGAGTCTGCCCGAAGAAGAAGTGCGCATCATCGGCACGCTGATCGGTGGCGGCTTTGGCGGCAAAGAGGACATCGCCGGACAGATTCATGTGGCGCTGCTGGCGACAATCACGGGGCATCCGGTCAAGATGCTGTATTCGCGGCAGGAATCGCTGATCTTCCATCCCAAGCGCCACGCAACGATCATCCGCATCAAGACGGGCGCAACCAAAGACGGCAAGCTGACCGCCGTACAAGCCGAACTCTACGGCGACGGCGGCGCGTATGCCTCGCTCTCTGACAAGGTGATGACGCGGGCGACGACGCATGCTACCGGGCCGTATATCGTCCCGAACGCCAAAATCGACTGCTTCGCCATGTACACCAACAACACACCGTCGGGCGCGTTCCGCGGGTTCGGCGTGACGCAGTCGGCGTTCGCCGTCGAGCAGAACATGGATATGCTGGCGGAACAGCTCGGCATCGACGCGATTGAGTTCCGGCGCATCAACGCGCAAACCGCGGGCGTGACCACGGCGACGGGTCAGGTGCTGCGCGAGTCGGTCGGCTTGCTGGAAACGATTGACCGCGTGCAGGAAGATATGATCGCGCATGAACCTCACCCCCTTACCCCCTCTCCTAAAGGCGAGGGTGCATTCCAATGGGCGTGGCGCGAAGGTACGAAAGCGTATGCCTGGGGGATCGCCTGCGCCTATAAGAACACGGGTTTGGGCGGCGGCGCGCCGGACAAATCTGAGGCCGAAGTCGAAGCTTACGAGGATGGCACGGTTGAAGTGCGCACCGCCGCCGCCGACATGGGGCAAGGGATTGCGCATGTTGTGGCCCAGTGCACCGCCGAAGAGATGCACCTGCCGTATAACCGCGTCAAGGTGCTGCTGTGCGATACCGATCTGACCCCGAACGGCGGCCCAACGACAGCCTCGCGGCAGACGTTCGTCAGCGGCAATGCGGCCCGGCTCGCGGCGTCCGCGCTGCACGTAGCGATTACACAGAGCGCCGCCGAAATGCTCGATGTGCCGCCGGAAACCATCTACTACGAAGAAGGGCTGCTCCGTTCCAACGGCGACCGCGTGCCGCTCGGCAAGGTCGTCGGCTGGATGAAGGAACACGGCTTACAAGCCCGCGTCAAACACGAATACTGGGCACCCAAGACGCAGCCCCTCGGCACGGGCGGCGACATGCATGTGGCGTTCAGCTATGCGACGCAGGCCGCGCTGGTCGAAGTCGATACCGAGACGGGCGAAGTCCACGTGCATAAGGTGGTATCCGGCACGGATATCGGGCGCGCGATCAACCCGCTGATGCTGCAAGGGCAGATTGAAGGCGGGATTGTCATGGCGATGGGCAACGCGTTGAGCGAAGCCTACATCCTCGAAGATGGCGTGCCGTGGTCGCGGCTGCTCTCGCGTTACAAGATGCCGAGCATCAAGCACGCGCCGGAGATCATCTCGCATCTGGTCGAGCACCGCATGAGCGAAGGCCCGTACGGCGCGAAGGGCGTGGGCGAAATCCCATCGATCAACACGACGCCCGCCATTTGCAACGCGATTTACAATGCGGTCGGTGTGCGCATTTACGCCATCCCGGTCGATCAGGATGCGCTGCTCCGCGCCATGAAAGCAGGCGCAACCGAGGTCAAGACCGCGTGGCAGGGCGTGAAGTAGCGCGTCACCGCACCCCACCGTAGATATTTCGTAGGGACGAGGCATGCCTCGTCCTTTTATATTCAAACTGGCCACTAAGCATCAGTGTGCTTGTTTAATGGATTCAAATTACCTTATTGTCGCTGAGGATGGGCAAGGACGAGGCATGCCTCGTCCCTACAATTCCGATCTTGGAAAGGATACTATGTTCTTCGTACTCCGCCTAAGTCTGCTCATTTTGGTCTTGTGTCTGCCGCTGACCGTTTTCGCCCAAACGGACGCGCTGCCTGAACCGGAGCGCGTCACCGTCACCGCCGCCGATGGCCTGGTGATGGTGGGCGATTTCTACCGCGTCCCCGCTGCGACCGAACCGCTGCCCACCGTGCTGATGCAGCATATGTTGAGCGGGAATCGTGACCAGTGGCTGCCTTTGATTCCGCGGCTGCTCGAAGCCGGCTTCCATGTCCTCACTGTGGATCTGCGCGGCTTTGGCGAAACGGGCGGCACCCGTCAATTGGAGACAAGCATTGACGATACGCAGTTCTGGTTCGCATGGCTGCGCACCCAACCCGACGTGCAGGCTGATGCGCTGGCGCTGGTTGGTGGCAGCTTCGGCGCAGTGCCCGCGCTGGGGGGCTGCGCGCCCGAACCCGGTTGTTTGACGTCAATCCTCATCTCGCCCGGTGATTTTCCGCTGCTCGATGCGGACATGTATGCCAGTATGAGCGAGCGCTCGATCCTGTTCATGGTGGGGCGTGACGACAATGTGCTCTATGACACGTTACGCATGTTTGAGCGCACCACGGGCGAGGCCGCGATGACGGTCTATAATTCGTCGGTGCACGGCACGGACATGTTCCGGGCGCGCAGCCCCCAACGCGAGAGTGCAACCGCTCTGATAATCAATTGGCTGAATGATCATTTGCGGGTAGAGTAGACACCGATATCCGTTCGCGCGAAAAACCAACTTCACCCCCGGCCTCTCTCCGAAAAGAGGAGAGGGACGTCTGGCGCGTCGAGTCAGTTCCCGCTCCTCTAGGAGAAGGATTTAGGGTGGGGTTTGGTCGAATCCATCGTTGAAAGAAGCAACTTGACTCTATGTCGAGCTTAACCTTCCCCCTCTACACCCTCACGCTGATTTTAATCTATGCGGCGATTGCCGTCGGTACGATTCCCCAACTGCGCATGAACCGCGCGACGATCGCGCTGGTCGGCGCGGCGCTGCTGGTGGTGATCGGCGCGATCAACGAGCATGACGCGCTCGGCGCGATTGATTTAGGCACGCTGCTGCTGCTGGGCGCGATGATGGTCATCAACATCAACTTACGTCTCGCCGGGTTTTTCCGCGCGGTGACGAGCCGCACACTGCGCCTCGCGCGCACGCCGCAGGTGCTGCTGGCGCTGGTGATCGTCTCGTCAGGGGTGCTGTCGGCGCTGTTCCTCAACGACACGATTTGCCTGATGCTCACGCCGCTGGTGGTCGATATCACGCGGCGGTTGGGGCGCGACCCGATCCCGTACCTGATCGGGCTGGCGACGGCGACCAACATCGGCTCGGTGGCGACGATCACCGGTAACCCGCAGAATATCATCATCGGGCAGGCGAGCGATATCTCGTTCGTGAGTTTCGCCGCGCATCTCGCGCCTGTCGCGCTGAGCGGGCTGGTGCTTTGCTGGGGCGTGATCGTGCTGCTGTACCGCGCGGAATTTCGCGGTACGCTGGCACAGGTCGAACTGCCGCCGCCGCGCCCATTCACGCCCCTGCTCAACCGCACGCTGGGCATTGTCGCGCTGCTGCTGATCGCGTTTTTGCTCGGCGCACCGATTGTGACGGCAGCGTGTGTTGCGGCGGCGGCGCTGCTCGTCTCGCGCTTACGCCCACGCAAACTGCTGGCGCTCGATTGGGAACTGCTGCTATTTTTCGCGGGTTTGTTCGTGATTACGGGCGCGATTCGCGAAACCGGGCTGAGCGAGGCGTTCTTCGACGCCACGCGTTCCATGCTGACCAACGGCGTCCCCGGCCTGAGTCTGATCACCGCCGTGCTGAGCAACCTGATCTCGAATGTGCCCGCCGTGCTGCTGCTGCAAACATCCATCGCACAGTTCGCCA
>CALKIA010000203.1 GCA_937988705.1 uncultured Chloroflexota bacterium
GGGTTGATCCAAAGTTGACTCAGACATCGCTGCTGCTCCTGAATGCCCCGCATGTTTGCACAATAAACTCTGAGTATTATACCGTTTATTTCATTGCGCTGCGACCGGGATTGTCACCGCATCTGAGACCACATAGCCCGTCCACAAACCCTGATCGGGGTAGATGGGTGTGGCGACGATTCCAGCTTGTGGCACGATCTCACCGCGCGTCACGCCCCGATAGTAGGCACTGACCGTCGCCGAATTGCTCATCACTGACGGATCGACAAGCACATTACCGTTCGGAAATTCGACCGTGTGGACGCAGCGCTGCCGTGGTCCTAGCAACCGGATCGATGCTTCGGGAATTGTGGCACTGTCCTGCCGCGCTAAGCCGGCTGTGAGCGAACTGGTGGGACTGAAAATCAGCCCCAGACCGCTGGAGTTGTTGTCGCCCACAAGCACCTGATTCGGGTTGTAGACGATCGCGACGGTGCCTAATGATTCATTGGTGACGATAATATGCACGAAGAAGCTGCCTGCCGGGTCACGAGTGATCGTCGTTGGGCTGACGCGAATACTTAGCGGGTTTTCGGCAGAGCGACCGAGCAGCGATTGGTGATTGGCGCGGTCGTCGGCGGTGCGCAGCCATGAACAAGGGACACCTTCGTAGAACTGCGGGAACAGGCCGGAGACAAAGCGGGGTAGGTTATTCGGTCCGGCAAAGACCAGCAGCAGCAGCAGGAGAATCACGCCGACGAGCAGGCTTGAACTATTGGTTTGGCGCAGAAGACGCATCAGAACTCCTGAAGGCGGCGCTCAATCGCGAGGATTAGCGCGTCCGTGTCCATTGAGTCTCTATTGTGCCACAGGATGCCCGGATCGTGCCCGCGAAACCAAGTTAGCTGGCGGCGAACGAAATTGTGGGTGGCATTTTTCGTGAGCATGATCGCTTCTGCGAGCGGAGTGCCGTCCAATAGATGTGCCGCCAACTCGCGATAGCCTAGCCCGCTCATAGAGGGCAGAGTGCGCGGGTAGCCTGCGTCGAGCAGGCGACGCACTTCGTCGAGAAAGCCTGCGGCCAGCATCGCATCCACACGCCGATCTGCGCGCTCGTAGAGTTGTTCCCGGTCCATCGTTAACCCGTACTGATAGACCTGATAGGGTGGGGGCTGCTTCTGGCGCTGCGCACTGAACGGTTTGTCCGTTAGCTGCGTGACTTCGATGGCACGCACCACACGGCGGACATTGCGCGGATCGATAAACGCCTGCGCGTCGGGATCGATGGCCAGCAGACGTGCAAATAGTGCTTCCCAACCATGTGTTGCGGCGAAGGCTTCCAGCTCGGCGCGGAGTTCAGGATTGGGCGGGACTTCCGGGGGTGACCAGCCTTCGATCACCGCGGTGATGTACTGCCCGGTGCCGCCGACGAGCAGCGGCAGCTTCCCACGTGCATGAATCTCATTAATTGCGGTATAGGCGAGGCGTTGATAATTCGCCAGCGACAGGTCGCCGTCAGGCGGGATCAAGTCGATCAGGTGATGGGGGACGCGGGCACGTTCTTCCAGCGAGGGTTTCGCCGTGCCGATATCCATCAGAGTGTAGATCTGGCGACTGTCAGCGCCGATAATTTCGCCGTCGAGCGCCTGAGCAAGCGCTAGCGCGAATTCGGTCTTGCCGACCGCGGTCGCGCCGAGGATGACGAGCAGCGGTTTACCAGTCAAGGGCATCTTCCACATGTTCGATGATCGGCTGGCCCGCCCGCGGCAGTGCCACCGCGACTACGTCGATGCGCCAAGCGTGATCGGTTAAGTTATTGGTTTGCAGGTACAGTTCGACTGTGCGGATGAGCTTCTGTTGTTTGCGCATAGTGATACTGGCAAAAGCGGTTTCGGTGGTGGGACTGTGGCGAGTACGAACTTCGACAAATACCAGCGTAGCGCCGTCACGAGCGATAATATCTAGCTCGCCCTTGGGTTGGGCGCAGCGCCAATTCACCTCAAGGATCGTGTAACCCTGCGCCCTGAGATAGTTGGCCGCCAGTGTTTCGCCTCTCTGACCGAATGCGATTTTGGACATGCCGCCTCACGGTGGAAACACAAAAGCAAAGACGCCATCCACAGCGTCCGCCGCCTGAGTATATCAGGAAAACCGACGAACGGAATCGCGTCTCTGACGTGTTAATCGCTTATTGACGAGGCAGCGTTTTGCGGAACTTATACCCGTAGACGATGACGCCGCGTTCACCTTCAGTCGTGAGCTTGCGGGTGACCATCTCGACTCGATCCCCGATGGCGAGCTGGTCGCCGTCCAAATCGGTGATCTGAGCGGTGATCATCACGCCTTCGTCGAGCTTGACCAGCGCCATCACGTAGGGCGCTTGGTCTTCATAGCCTTCTGGGGCTTCCTGAACCGTCGTGTAACTGTAAATCTCACCTGTACCGGCGAACTGAAACCGTTCGCTCAGTTCAATCTGCTTTTTCCCGGTATCCATCGCGCCTATTTTCCGACAATAACCTCAACCGGCTTAGCGGTCGCTTTGGTCGTTTCGTGCATACGTACTTCCAGCACCACAGGGCGGTTCTGCAGGCTGACGTCGCCATTCTGATAGCGGACGCCTTCCAAACGATAGCGCTGCGAGTTTAGACGCCAGTGACGTGAAATCTGCATGATTGGTAACTCCCTAGTTCGTACATCGTTTCGTGCATTCTTGCACAAGTTGAACGTCAGTCTACGTTGAGAGGCCTATCAAAAACTATCAAAAGTGCTTGATAGGCTCTCTAATCCCCTCATCATCTGAGCTCACACGCTCAAAATATGCGTGATCGCTGTACTGCCAAAACCGCCAACACTCTGGATCATGGCGACCCGCGCATCCGCTACCTGGTTTGCTCCGGCTGCGCCGCGCAGCTGAAGCGCTGCTTCGACCGCCTGATAGATGCCGGTTGCGCCGACCGGATTACCGCGACTCTTTAAGCCGCCAAAGGTGCACAGCGGCAGCGTACCCGTTAAGCTGATTTGCCCATCCTTCGCCAACTTCCAACCCTGACCGCGTTCGGCAAAGCCCCCGGCTTCCAATGTCAGCGTGCTCAGAATAGTGAAAGCATCATGCAATTCGAACAGGTCGATATCGCGCTGCGCCAGACCAGCCTGCTGCAGGGCTTTGTAGATCGATGTGCGCACGGCCCGCAAGTCGAGCAGATCGGCACGTTCGGCAATGGCGAGCGTATCGCTGGCCGCCGCGCTAGCCACAATTTCCACGGGGTGCGGCACAAGATCAGCCGCCCGTTCGACGGTCGTCAAGATGACAGCGGCAGCGCCATCGGCATCCGGAGCACTGTCGAATAGACTAACAGGATCCGAGATCATGGGCGCTCGGGCGAAGGCTCCCGGCTTGATCTGATTGCGATACATCGCGTTGGCACTTTTGCCGCCGTTCGCATGCGCATTGATGCTGAAATTCTCGAACGCGCTGAGCTCTACGCCGTATTCGTGCATGTAGCGGCGCATGACGAGCGCGGCCAGCGCGGTGAGTGTCGCGCCCTGCACGGCTTCATAGTCCGCGTCGAGGCTGACATTGCGCGCGAGTACATGCGCCGTACTGACGGTATCCGTCGATTTTTCAACGCCGAGCACCAGCGCCGTTTCGACTGCGCCGGAGGCGACGGCCAGATAGCCCGTCCGCAGGGCTGCGCCGCCGGACGCATCGCCCGCTTCGGTTGTGAAGGTTTCCACGCCACCCAAACCCGCGTAGTCGGCAATCAAGGCGCCGAGCTGCGATTGGCTGCTGAATGATGCGCCGTAGGCATTGCCGACATACAGAGCATCGACACTCTTCACGCCTGCATCTTCTAACGTGGCATGCACCGCGTCAGCGGCGATCATGCGGATACTGGCGTCCCAATGTTCTCCGACGGGCGTCTGACCGACCCCGATAATGGCTACTTTACGCATAGTTGTCAGTCCTTCAACAGTCCACGATACCGGCAGTAAGTCGCATAATCGATGGGCGTGCGGCGGGCGATGTAATCCCGCGTCTTGGGGGCACGATCTCGCACTTCAAGGATGCGATCAGTCACTACGATGTCGAAAGCATCCGACCCCGCGCCGCTGCCGTAGCTGATCATGAGGATGCGGTCACCGGGATTGGCGACATCGAGAATCGCCGTCAAACCGAGCATGCACGAGCCAGAATATACATTGCCGACTTCATCGGCCAGCAGCCCGATCTTCATCTGCTCTGGTTTGAAGCCGACCATTTGCGCGGCGCGCGACGGGAACTTAACGTTCGGCTGATGGAAGACCGTGTGGGTGTAATCGGCGGCGGTCGTCCCCATCATTTCCATGAGGCGGCTGGCGGCGGTCGTCGTGTGGTTGAAATAGGCTGGTTCGCCCGTGAAACGTTCGCCGTGGCTGGGGTAGTTTTCGTGTGCCCGGCGCCAGAAGTCCGGCGTATCGGTGACGAAGCTGTAGCTGCCTTGATACACCGCGCACGCTTCCTCAGCGGCGCCC
>CALKIA010000204.1 GCA_937988705.1 uncultured Chloroflexota bacterium
AGGTGCGGCGGCGGGCGCTCTCCGGGGCGGCCCGGCACGACGGCCACATCGACGGCATGTTGAGCTTTGACCTGCTGGCGCGGGCGGATTTCAATGCGTTGGTGAATGCGGTGTTCGGTGGATTCAGCACGCCGAGCCAGCGCATATCCCTGACGCTGATCGACGAGTTGGGATATTACAGCCCGTTTTTGGGATATATCGAAAAGGCGAGCTTTCAGATCGCGCCGGGCGGTATGCTGCGCGAGGTCGTGTTTCCACTGGCCAACCTGACGCTGCACGCGGTCACCAAAACGAGCGCGTACACGCTGACGGCGGCGGATCGGCTGGTGTATGGCGACACGAGCGGCGGCTCGTTCACGCTGACGCTGCCCGCCGCCAGCGCGATCCAGCCGCGCACGGTGCTCAGTGTTTGCAAGGTCGTCGCGGCGGGCACGCTGACTATCGAATCGGCGGGCGCGGACACCCTCAACGGTGGGACGAGTCTCGCGCTGACGGCAGACGCGGCGCGGGTGGATCTGGTCAGCGATGGGGTAGGTGCGTGGCTGAGTGTGTAAAACCGACCCCACCCCCGGCCCCTCCCCGAATTCAGGGAGGGGAGACAACACCTCCCGCCGATTCTCCCCTCTCCCCGCTTGCGTGGGAGAGGGGTTGGGGGTGAGGGGGCGTCCGCCAACATCAGCAGAGGATTAGGGGCTATGCTACACTGACCGTAAGCCGACTAACTGAAGGTCACGTCTGATGGAAAATCCGCACGAACTGCCTGCGCCAACTGATCCCATTGAACGCGTTCACGCTTTCGCGCGCGATCTCGCCTACGGGGTTGCACAGGGCTGGTGGACGACAGAGATCTATATCATTAGGAATCGTCTACCCCCTTCACAGTGGGAATGTGATCCATTTGATGAAGATGGAAAGCAGAATTTTCAGCGACTTATTCTTATGAAATGGAGAGCAAACCAACCTTCCGAGTACACACTTTGGTCGTTAGGTTACTTGGAGCGTTATCGCGAGGAAAGTCATGGTAGCAATAGATTCATTCTCACAGAGAAGACTCTGGCTCTATTGGAACAACCTGCATCCCCGCAGGAGGTATTCATCTCGTACAAGCATGACCAAAGCAGCGCCTTCGCCCTATTGGTTGAAGCACGGTTGCGATTAGCAGGCAATCAAAACCCGTTTCTAGACAAAAGCATAAACGCAGGCGATGAATGGGAACCGCTACTTGAAAAGAAAGTTCAAGAAAGCAAATTTCTTGTATGCGTAATCGGTGAAAAGACGCTCGAATCGGAATGGGTAAAGAAAGAGATTGGTTGGGCGGAGGAAGCAGGTGCCACAATCATCTCAATTTGGCACGGTTGCGATATCGATGAAAATACTCTGCCTGCGCTTAAGGCAAGGCACAGAATCAAGGTCATGGCAGAGAATGCTACCGAATATGAAGTGGCAATCAGCAAGATGTTAAACGCGATGGGGTACGCTACGTACTAAACATTATTCAAGTTGAAGAGCCGAACGCGCCCACACAGGCGCGTTTTTGATTCCCACGAGGACATACCATGCCTGATCAAACAGCCCACCTCCCCGCGCTGCGCGGACGCCACAGCGGACGCGTCTACGTCTCCGTCATGACCGGGTCGCCCGTGCTGACCGGGACTCTCAGCGCGGCGCCCACGCTCCCCGCCCTAGCGTTGAGCTACACCCTGACGAGCGGTGATCACGCCGATGTTCAGCCGGGGATGCGCGTCGTCATCACGGCGGCGGGCGGCGCGCTCAAAGGCGTGCTCTCGGTGCGTTACGCAGGGAGCATCACCTCTAGC
>CALKIA010000205.1 GCA_937988705.1 uncultured Chloroflexota bacterium
AATATTGAGCGCGCATTCCGCCACCGGATCGATCCCGATGGAGTCGGGGAAGGTGTCAAAGTAGATCGCCTGGTCGTACCCGATCTGGCGCAGCGTGTAGAGCAGTTCCAGCGTCTGAATGGGATGCACGCTGCCCACCATCAGACCGTCGTCGCGCTTGCCGTAGCCGTCGTTCAGATGCACGCCGAACAGCTTACTGTAGCGGCTGACCAGCGCCGCGACTGCCGCCGGGATTTCGTTGGCATAAATCACGTGCGCAAAGTCGAGCGTCACGCCCAGATTCGGCAGGTTCAGTTCGCGCAGCGCGAGCAGCGTCCGCCCCGCATCTGCGAGGATGCTGTAGGCGCGCGGCTCATTCGGCTTGTATTCGATGCTGATGCGCACGTTCGGGTTGTACTGCGCGACGCGGCGGATGCCGTCCAGTTCGAGTTCCCACACCTGATTGTAATCAACATGAAAGGCGTAGTCGTAGCCGTCCTGCCCCAACCAGATCGTCAGGAGATCGCCGCCCATCGCCACCAGCGCATCGATGCCTTCGCAGGTGAGCTGAATCGCCTTTTCGCGCACCGTAGGATCGGGGTTGCTGAACGCGCCCTGATCAAACGCCGGGTCGGTGTAGTAGCGCATCGCCAACCCATTGAGCGTCAGCTGGCGGTCTTTGAGCGCCGCCGCCAGTTCAATCGGGGAACACTGATCGAAGTGGTCGGGGTAGTTGAAATCGACCTCAGTCAGTCCGCGTACCGACGCCACGCGATCCAACAGATCCAGCGTGGTCGGCTTATGCGTTGCCTGCCCCCAGAACAGCTCCGGGCGCGTCTTAAATGAATTGAGGCGGGTCGCAAAAACGGGTGTTAACGTCATAAAAGCCTCGAATCACGCACACACGAGGGATAAAACTTTACTGTCTAACAACATTTAGTTAGTTTCACTTTACTCTACCTCCGTTATTTTCACTTGTCAAATGGATAAATTGCACAGAAAACCCATGATTGATTCACTTTTTCTAGCTCATAGAGTGAATTAGCTTTACAAGTCCCAAGTAAAGAGTAAAATACAAGGTAAAGCATCTTGTTCTCCTATAATAGATTTGTGACTTTCTCAGAGGACAAGCTAGGTGATGAATAATTCCAGCCGAGCAGTGGGGCCGCAAATCCGTATGCTGCTCCCCACGTTGACAGCCCGTGAACAAAGTGTTGTGCAGTTCATGTTGAGCCGGGGCGGAGAAATTCACCGGGTAACCATTGCTGAAGTGGCCAACGCCAACCATGTCTCGGACGCGATGATCGTCAAGCTGGCCAAAAAGCTCGGCTACAACGGTTACCGGGAGCTCCGTTCCGCGCTGACCGAATACAGCCAGCTCGCCGTATCGGAGATGTACGAAGATTTGTCGCCAACCGATACGCCAGAAATGATCATTGATAAGGTATTCAAAACGGCGATTCAGGCGTTGCAGGAAACGCAGGCGATTCTCGATATCGACGGTTTCAACCGCGCGGTCGCGGCGGTCTACCGGGCGCGCCAGCGCGACTTTTACGGCGTGGGCGGTTCGGCCATCATCGCGCAGGACGCGGCGCACAAGTTTTTGCGCATTGGCATTCGCGCGAATTCCTACGACGATCCGCATTTGATGATGATGTCCGCCGCCTTGCTCACCCCGGACGATGTCGTACTGGCGGTATCGCACTCCGGGCGCACCAGCGCGGTGATCGAACCGGCGCGCCTCGCCAAGCAGAACGGCGCGACCGTGATCGCGCTGGTCAACTACATCACATCACCGCTGGCGCAGGAAGCCGATATTGTGTTGTGTTCGACGGCGCGCGGGTCGCCGTTGATGGGCGAAAACGCCGCCGCCCGCGTCGCGCAGCTCAACATTCTCGATGCTTTGTTTGTGTGTATCGCCCAGCAAGATTATGCCCGGGCCGAACAATCGCTGGACAAGACAATGACTTCAGTCCGGCAGAAACGCGAGTCCTAAATCATGGGTCAAGTAGCCGTCCTCGGCAGTCTGCACATGGATGTGATGGTGTATGCACCGGATCGCCCGCGCAAAGGAGAAACCCTGCGCGGGTCAGGCTGGGGGCTGCGCTGTGGCGGCAAAGGGGGCAATCAGGCGGTGCAGGCGGCGGTAAAAAGCCGGCGGAAACGTGGCCGGATAGAGCA
>CALKIA010000206.1 GCA_937988705.1 uncultured Chloroflexota bacterium
GGGCGCACACACAGGTGCGCCCCTACATCCATTCGTGGATTTGTTTCGAGAACCTGCTTCAGCGCATGGGCCTAAGTAGTCGAGGCAACACTGCGCCGTTCAACCAGGTGAGTCGGCAGTACATGTTCCTGAATCGGAGCTTCCCCCGCCATATGTTGACGCAATAATTCGGCGGCTAGCTCGCCTTTTTGATGCACCGGCTGAGCGACCGTCGTCAGCGGCGGGTGCAGCCAGCGAGCGATCGGCAGATCGTCAAAACCGACGATCGAAAAATTCTTGGGCGCGGACAACCCATGACGGATGGCCGTCTCCAGCAACCCCACGGCGAGGATATCGGCCATGGCGACAAACGCCGTGGGCAACCGCTGCTCCCGCAGCAGATGGTCAAACGCGCCCCCCCCACCGGCGGCAGTACACGGACATTCAACCAACCGCACCTGCTGCCCGTCAACCGCGAGTCCGAATTCGGCCAGCGCGCGCTGGTAGCCCTGCATGCGATGGCGAATGGTGCCTACATACTCGTCGAAGCGACCGTGCTTACCCGATTCGATGCCCAGGATCACGATCTCGCGATGTCCCTGTTCCAGTACATGCCGCATGGCCTCGTAGGCGCCCGTCTCATCATCAATGTTGACACAAATCGCCCCGGGATGGGGATCGCTGTCCACCATGACGTACGGAATCTCGCGCTGTTCCAGCAGTCGAATGGTGGACTTGTAGTGTTCCAAACCAATCGTGAGAAAGCCGTCGACCACCGCGGCAGAAACCGCTTGTCGCATGTTGCCCAAGCGGGGGGAAACCAGCACGATATTCAGGCCGTGGGCATCGCATACCTGTCCGATCCCTTGCAGCAGTTCGAGGGTGTACGGGTTGTTGAGGATCGTCTGGACGGGTTGGGGGAACAACAGCCCAATATTCCCCGTGCGGTTGCTCGTCATACTGCGGGCGATGGGATTCGGCACATAACCGAGTTCTTCCGCAACCTTTAGAATACGCTGCACCGTGTCTGAGGGCAGACGCTCCGGGTTGTTGAAGGCGAACGAGACGGTCGTCTTGCTGACGCCCGCCCCTTGCGCGATATCGCTGATCGTCACTCTAGCCATCGACGCTGCCGGACTCAGGAATCAGGACGTAAGCACTTTGGGCCGGGAGCGGCTCAAACCGCAGCTGGCCGTTCGTGACCACGAGGATCGTATCGGACAGCACATCATGCCAGCGAACCGCGGTCGTACCCGCGGGCACCGGGATATCCAGACAGGGCTGCACACCGCGTGGATTGGTCACCACGACGACCACATCGTCGTCCGACCGCCGGGCATACGCCAACACACCATTCCACAATTTGAGCGGTTCCACTTGCAGTGAACGCAACGCGGGATGCGCATGGCGCGCCGCTGTCAAGCGCGTGGTCGTCTGCCAGATTGCCTGATTCCAGCGACTTTCGTCCCAGATCATCGGGCGGCGGCAGCCGGGGTCATTCTCCCCTTCCATACCGATCTCATCCCCATAGTAGATCATCGGCGCGCCGGGCAGCGTCAATTGAAGCGTGATCGCAATCTGCGCCCGCGCCGTATTCCCGCGCGCCAACGTCAACAGGCGCGGCGTATCGTGACTGCCCAGCAGGTTGAGATGATAGTACGCTGTGTCGCCATACTCGCGCAGCAGATAGTCCACTTCGTAGGAAAAGTCTTCTGCATCCATGTGATCGAATATAGCATAATCCAGAATGTTTGCCCGTAAGCGATAGTTCATCACGCCGTGGACACGTGTCCCATCGAGCCAGTCGCCGACACCGCGCCAGACCTCGCTCACGAGGTAGGCCTCCGGGTTCACTTGCAGCACTTGTTCCCGCACCTGCGGCCAGAGCGCCATATCCGCTTTCCACGGCACATCCAGACGCCAGCCGTCCGCACCCTGTTCCATCCAGTAGGTGGCCACCTCGAGCACGTACTTCTGAACCTCTGGATTCGAGGTGTTCAACTTAGGGAGAAACGGCGCGCCGCCGCACGTCTGGTAATTCGGCGGATCGCTGTGGATCGGATACCCGCCCACAAAGAACCAATCCCAGTAACGCGACTGTGCCCCGTGCGCCATGACATCCTGAAACGCCCAGAAGCTGTCGCCGCAGTGATTGAACACCGCGTCCAGCACCAAGCGGATGTCGCGAGCATGCAGCGTGCGCACCAGTTCATGGAAGGTGTCGAGCGTCCCAAACGCCGGATCGATGCGGAGATAGTCGGTGGTATCGTATTTGTGGTTGCTCAGCGCGGCGAAAATCGGCGTTGTATACAGCGCGGTTGCGCCAATGCGTGTCAGATGATCGCTGTGGGCGATAATGCCGGCCAGATCGCCGCCGAAGAAGTTTTCGCGGGTGGGCAGATCATGATCCCAATCCGCGGCGTCCGGCGGATCATTGGACGGGTCGCCGTTAGCAAAGCGCTCCGGGAAAATCTGATAAAACACCGCGTCCTGCACCCACAAAGGCTTAGTCATTCTTTTACTCCAGACAGGGCAATACTCTCAATGAACTGACGCTGACCCAGCAAAAATGCGATCACCGTGGGAATGGTTGCCGTGACCGTACCTGCCATCAGCAGCGTCCAATTGGTGGAGTAGCGTCCCTGAAACATCACCAGTCCCAGTTGAATCGTTCGCATATTCGGGTCGTCAGTGACAATGAGCGGCCACAAGAAATCGTTCCATGCAAACAAGAAAGCAAAAATCGCCAGCGTCGCCAACGCTGGCCGCGACAGCGGCAGAATGATGCGCCACCACACGACAAAATGCGAAGCACCGTCAATAAAAGCGGCCTCGTCCAGATCGCGCGGAATGCTCAGATAGAACTGCCGCAGCAGGAAGATACCAAAGGCACTCACCATCCGCGGAATAATCAACGCGAAGAATGAGTTCTTCCACCCCAGACTGAGCACCGTCAGATACGAGGGAATAATGAGCACCTGAATCGGGATCATCATCGTGCCGAGAATGATCAGAAACAGGATATCCTTGCCCGGAAATTTGAGCCGCGCAAAAGCATAGGCGGCCAGCGACGAAAACAGCAGTTGTCCGAGGGTAATCCCCGCCGCCATGATTGCCGTATTCAGATAGTAGCGCGCGAAGGGCGCGGCATTCCACGCATCGACGTAATTTTTCCACTCGAAAGTATTTGGAAACAGATAGGGCGGCGAGTAAGTCAGGCGCGCAGGCTTGAGCGACAGCGTAATCATCCACAGGAGCGGCGCAATCATGACGACCGCGCCCACGATCAACAAGAGGTGAATGTACCAGCGCCGGGGAATCCAGCGTTTCCAATTCACGCTGTGATCCGAAGGCGGGTGGAGCGTGGTGAGGTGTTCGACGGTCATACCCCGCTCCTCGACGACGTGCCAAAGATACGCCACTGCACAATGGTCACGATCAGCACCATCAGGAACAGAATCCATCCCACCGCCGATGCATCGCCGAGATTGAAGTAGCGGAAGGCTTCGCGCCACAGGATGAAGCCAAGCACCTCGGTGGATCCGACTGGACCGCCGGTGCCGTTCGACATCACGAACACGGTATCAAACACCAGAAAGGCGTCAATCAGCGACATGATGGCGACGAGCAGCGTGGTCGGCGCAAGCATGGGCAGGGTGATATAGCGGAATTGCGCGCGCGTATTCGCGCCATCGACCATGGCCGCCTCATAGTAAACGTGGGGCACGGTTTGCAGCCCCGCGAGGAAGATCACCATATTGAAACCGACACGCTTCCACACGCCGACGAGAATGACGGCCAGCAGCGCAAAACGCGGATCGGTCAGCCACGCCGGCCCCTGCACGCCGATTTGCCGGAGCAGCGTATTGACCAGCCCTGAGCCGGGATCGAGCAGGTAGCGCCACACGGTCGCCGCGGCGACGGTCGCCGTCACCACGGGGAGAAAATACAGGATGCGATAGAAGGTCACGCCGCGAATGCCCGAATTCAGGAGCAAGGCGATGAACAGCCCACCGATTGAACTTAATACGGTGATGCTGACAACGTAGATCAGCGTGATTTGCAGGGAGTGCCAGAACTGCGCCGAGTTGAAGAGATCGAGGTAGTTTTGCAGCCCAACAAACGCCCGGTTAGGCGAAAAGCCATCCCAGTCATGCAGGCTCAGGTAACCGGAATAGAGGATGGGGTAGATGCTGAAGATTCCGAGCACCAGCATGGCGGGCATCAGGGCGATCAAGGCGGTCAACCACGTGCTGCGCGAACGCCAACGCGCTGCCGATCCCGCTTTCACAGTCATGGGATGTACTCCAGATCCTAAGTGTGATTACAGTAACGAGCGCTTTCGCGCAACAGCCTGCGCGCACAGGCCGTTGCGCGAAAGTCTCCCACAAGTTTTTAGCGCAGCAGAGCGTTAACGGCGGTTTCAGCGCCAGCTAGCGCGTCTTCCG
>CALKIA010000207.1 GCA_937988705.1 uncultured Chloroflexota bacterium
GTTATGCCAACTGAGACGGAGGCAAGTAGCTGTCGTGTTACAGGAACTTCTGAACCGGGCTGACCAGCGCGGGTACGTCACCTTTGAAGATGTGCTTGAAGTGCTGGATGAGGATGGCGACGATGTAAACGCCATTGAGACTATTCTCTACGAGCTAGATGAGTTGGGCATCGAATTACGCCAGGAAAGTGAACCCTCGGACTCGTTTATACTCGCAGAGGAAGGGGAAGCAGAGTTCGAACCGGAAGAAATCCTGCAAGACCCGACCGTAGGCGACATCAGCGCTGTCTCGGCTGATGATCCGGTGGGCTTGTACTTCAGGCAGATGGCGCAAGAACCGCTGCTGACTGCTCAGGAAGAAATTGAGCTGGCGAAGCGGATCGAACTGGGCAAGCAGGCGCGCGATACTCTGTCGCGGCTCGGCTCCCGCGAGATGTACAGCGATGCTTGGCTGGCGCACCTCGAAAAGCTTGTGAGTGATGGTCAGGCAGCGCGGGAACACCTTGGACGGGCGAATACTCGTCTGGTTGTTAGCATTGCCAAGCGGTACATGGGTCAAGGTCTGCCTTTCCCTGATCTCATTCAGGAAGGCAATGTTGGTTTGATGCGCGCGGTCGATAAATATGATTACCGGCGCGGTAATCGTTTTAGTACCTACGCGACATGGTGGATTCGGCAGGCGATCACGCGGGCCCTCGCGCAAAAGACGCGCACCATCCGCATTCCGCTGCACATGACCGAACGCATCCGCCAGATGTACCGTACCGCTCAGGGGTTGGAACAGTCACTGGGACGCCGCCCGTCCCCCGAAGAAATCGCCGGAGAGATGGATTTGCCGGCCGACACGGTTCGTTCTATGATGGATGCCAGTCAGCATGCCATCGCGCTGGAACGCCCGGTCGGTGATGACGGCGACAGCGAATTCGGTGACTTCATCGAAGATCAGGACTCCCCCTCCCCCGTTGAATCAGCTACTCAGCATCTACTGCAAGAAACCATTGAAGAAGTGTTAAGCGAACTCACGCCGCGTCAAAGCCATATTCTGCGTTTGCGCTTTGGCTTGGGCGGTGGTGAACCGCACACCCTCGAAGAAATCGCCAACAAATTTGGTTTGAGCCGTGAACGCATTCGCCAGCTTGAGAAAGAAGCGCTGCGCCGTTTGCGTCACCCGCGTTTGGCTCATAATTTACGCGATTATCTGGGCTAGACAACACGTCGTCAACTGCATAACAAGTCAAAACCGGGCACTTATGCCCGGTTTTTGTTTGTAAGCGTCACAGGCGGTCGCGCTTAGGCTTCTCGACGATTTCTAGGAGTTCACTTTCATCGTTTAATGCGCGACGATCTATCCCATCCTGCCGATTGGCAAGCTGACGGACAGCATCGGCGAAGCCATCACGGTAGGCTTGACGTTCCAACGTCCCTAAGCCGGAACGTCCGAGATGGTAATAGTGCATTCCTACATGCAGCAGGAGGATGGCTGTCCAGAACAGCAAAATGATGAAGTTGTTCTGAGCGGCATACCAGACAGAGTTGAAGTTGGCAAGCGAGGCGATGAAGAAAGCTTCGTAACCAGCAATATGAATCAGCAACAGGCTTTTCCACAAGCGCCATTCTGGACTCGTTTTCCTGTTCATGTAGTCAACCCTTTTGCTTTAACGGCTTTTGATGCTTATACGCAACCAGCAGACATTCCGTTGTAGGCATATATACGCTGAGGTGATTCGACACAACTGACGGAAGCGCCGTAAAATGTGAACTATCAACTGTGAACAGGTAACACATGTCGGATACCGATCAACTCAAGAAACGCAACCGCGAGCTGTCGATCCTCAACACGATTGCCGAGGCGCTCAACCGGGAAGTCGATCTCTCCCGCGCGCTCGATGCCGCGCTCAACAGCATCGCCGCACTATTCAACGTGCAGACGGGCTGGATCTGGTTACAGCGTGACGATACGGGCGCGACTTACCTCGCCGCCGCGCTCAACCTGCCGCCGGGCTTGCAGAACGATCCGGCGAGCATGGAAGGCGACGACTGCTACTGCCTCGAAAAATACGCGCTCGGCACGTTCGACACCGCCGCCAACGTCAGCATCATCACCTGCACGCGCCTCAAGTACCTCTCGACGGATCGCTCCGGCGGGTTGCGCCATCACGCCAGCGTGCCGCTTTACCATCATGATCGGCGCGTGGGCGTGCTGAATGTGGTCAGCGCCGACTGGAAAGAGCTCTCGGACGACGATTTGCGCCTGCTCAACACCGTTGGCGGCATGGTGAGCATCGCCATTGAGCGCGCCCGCCTGTTTGATCGCTCGCTGGAACTGGGCGCGGTCGAAGAACGCAACCGCCTCGCCCGCGAAATTCATGATACGCTGGCGCAGGGATTGGCGGCGATCACCTTGCAGTTGGAAACCGCCGACGCCTTCATGCATCTCGAAAAGATCGAAGAAGCCCACGATGCGGTCATGCGGGCGCTGACGCTGGCGCGGGCGAACATGGAAGAAGCGCGCCGCTCGGTGCTGGACTTACGCGCTGCCCCGCTCGATCAGCGGACGTTCTGCGAGGCGCTCGAAGCCTTGGTCGCGCAGTATGGCGCGGAGACGGGTTTGCGCACGAGCGTCGAATTGATCGGCGGGCAGCGTCCGCTCCCCATGCGCATTGAAGCGGGCTTGTATCGCATCGCGCAGGAGGCGCTCAACAATGTCGTGCGGCATGCCGATGCGACGCAGATCTGCGTGGTCTTTACATCGCAGCCCGACAAAGTCGAACTGGTTATCGAGGATGACGGACAGGGCTTCGACCCGACCGCGCTCCCCAAAGATCGCTTCGGCTTAATCGGCTTGAACGAACGCACGCGCTTGCTCGGCGGCACATTCGAAGTGTCAACGCAGGCTGGTGAAGGCACAACCCTGAATATTACTTTACCGTTGGAGTCGAAACGATGAGGAACCCACCCCCTACCCGAATTCAGAGAGGGGCGCACAATCTGCAGGTCAATTCGTCCAGAGCTGTGGAGGTGACACTTTGAGCATACGCATACTCATTGCCGACGATCACCCGGTGGTGGTGGATGGCCTTGCGGCAATTCTCAGTACGCAGCCGGATTTTGAAGTGGCGGGACGGGCAGCGAATGGCCGCGAAGTCCTCACGCAAGTCGAGATCAGCCGACCGGATGTGCTGCTGCTCGATTTGCAGATGCCGGAACTGGACGGCGTCCAGACGCTCAAGGCGCTGCGCGACCGTGGTCAGGATGTTCCAGCGATTGTGTTCACCGCCTTTGACACGGACGAACGCATTTTGAGCGCAGTCCAAGCGGGGGCGCAGGGTTATTTGCTCAAGGGTGCGCCGCGCGAAGAATTGTTCAATGCGATTCGGGTCGTCTACGGTGGAGGATCGCTGCTGCAGCCGATTGTCACTTCGAAGCTGCTGCGGCGCATCACGGAGGCGCAGGGGACGCAGACCGAACCGCTTTCCCCACGGGAACGCGAAGTCCTCACGCTGATGGTGCGCGGCTTACAGAATAAAGAGATTGCGGCTCAATTGGTGATTAGTGAACGCACAGTGAAGTTTCATGTGAGTTCAATTCTGGCGAAGCTCGGCGCGGGCAACCGCACGGAAGCGGTCACAATCGCCTTACAGCGGCATCTGGTCGAAAACGTTTAGGCAACGCGACCGAGAAGCAAGCGCTGGAAAGATCTGATTTCGAGGCCGGCACGCTCACCTCAGTGAGGTGTGCGGAGCGTTAACAGCAACTCGTGGATCGAGGAACAATTTAGGCGCTGGCGACGTATGCCTGCCCCATTATCAATTTAGCTCAACGCACTGACTGCGGCTTAACCGCACTCCGCGCGCTGCTCAGCGACTAGCGAACGGCGACCGGCTGTTGGGCTTCCTGAGCAATCAGGATTTCGCTGACGAGTTCGTCTTGCATGTGGCTCGATGCCGCCAAAATCCGACCGATCAACAAGGCCGCGGGAACTGAAGCCACAAACCATACTGCGATAATCGTGAGAATTGTTTCCATTTTGTCGTCCGTTCAGCAAGATGATTAACAACTTCAATAAAAGTATCATGGGTCTTCATGCCGAAGTATTGAGATTACTGGGAATTTACGGTCTTTATACAGGACTATCGTCATGTTTTCACAATAATATTGCTCCCTATTCCCTCGAAAGAGTGTGTGGTTACACGATTGATGCCGAATTCATACCTTGAGCAAACCATTGACCATTCATGAATCACAATCTGTAAGCTACGCGCAGCCGCGAATCGTGACGCTTGCCAAGCGGTGAAGATTGTCGGGATTGACGGTGTCTCCGGTAGCTCTAGCCGGTGTGTCGCCAGATCACAAACGACCGGTGTCGCCTTAACGGTAACTCCACCATCCGTGCTGCCGCCTGCTCTTGACTTTTTCCATTATTGGAAATATATTCAAATTCGGAACCAATGAAAGTAACTTAATGTCGAAGATCGATTTGCTGCTCCACCCTATTCGCATCCGCATCATTCTGGCTCTGGGCGGCAAACCGCTGACTCCGGGACAGATCGCGCGGGAAATCAGCGATGTGCCGCAAACCTCGCTCTACCGCCACATCAACGCACTGCTCGACGGCGGCATCATTCAGGTGGTGGATGAGCGCCCGGTGCGCGGTACGGTCGAAAAAATGTTCGCGCTGGTCGCAGGGGCGACGCGTATCAGCCGGGATGAGCTGGAAGTCGTCAGCGATGAAGATCACCTGCGCTACTTCATGGTGTTCTTGTCGTCCCTGCTGCAAGACTTCTCCATCTATTTGGAACGGCATCAGGGCGAGAACGGACGCATGGACGATACCGTCTATGCTAAGACGGTGCTCTACCTGACTGACGAGCAGTATCACCAGCTCAACGAGCAGTTCCGCTCACTGGCACTGCCCCACGCCGCCCACGACGAAGCTGAGAGCGTGCCGCCCAAGCGGCGCTACACCTTCGCCTTCTTCAGCATTCCCGAGGACTAGACTAACAAGGAGCTAGCTAATGCAGTTGTATATTGAGGAAAGCGGCACGCCCAACGCGCCGACGCTCTTGTTTTTGCATGGCTCCGGCATTGGCACCTGGATGTGGGAAGCACAAATCCGCGGATTACCCGACTTTCACTGCCTCAATCTTGACCTGCCGGGACACGGCAAGAGCAATCAGGTTGAATATGTGTCGCTGCAAGACACGGCTGATCAGATCGCAACCCTCATTCGTGAACGCGGGACGAACGGGCGGGCAACGCTCGTAGGCATGTCCTTTGGCGGCTACGTCGCGCTGACGGCGCTCGCCCGCCATGCTGACCTGATCGAGAAAGTGGTCGTGAGCGGCGTTACGGATCGTCCGCTGCCTAATCGCGCCGCGGTGCTCATGCAAACACGACTGCTGCGCCCCTTTATGAAAACCCGCTGGTTTGTGCGTCTACAAGCGCAGATGATGCGCCTGCCCGCCGAGGTGATCGACGTGTACAGCACCAGTCTGCTGGCCATGACGCGCACAGCGTATGATCGCATTATTCAGGAAGTGGTCGATTTCCACCTGCCCGATGCGCTCCGACATGTCACTGTCCCAACGTTGATTGCGGCGGGGAGTGCGGAGATGCCACCCATGGTCATGGCCGCTGCGACGATCCCGCAGACGCTGCCGAACGCCAAAGGCGTGCTCGCGCCGGGGCTGCATCACGCCTGGAACGGCGAAAACCCGGAATTGTTCACGGCGATGATCCGTGCCTGGCTCACGGGCGCACCGTTGCCCACTGAACTTCAGCCCGTCTAGGTGGGGTTGAGCCTGTACAGAGGTACAGTCTCGAAACCATCCCTCCGTCCGACGAATTCAAGTCCGCCTTACCGTAGACTCAAGCTAATTCGATTGCGGGTACGTCCTGGGCGGCGTTCCGGCAATCACAGGGTTGAGGAGATGATCGGTATGGCAGCAAAAGTCGCAGTGATTACAGGCGCGAGCCGCGGTTTGGGCGAAGTTCTGGCGCGCTTTCTGGCGGGACAAGGATATGCGCTGGTGCTGACCGCCCGCCACGCCGAACCACTCCAAAAAGTCGCCGCCGCGCTCGCCTCGTACAACATGCCGATCTCCACCGTCATCGGCGATGTAGCCGACGCGGCGCACCGCACGGCGGTGGTGAATGCCGCACAGGCGCTCGGTGGCTTATCTGTGCTGGTCAACAATGCGTCGGATCTGGGCGTGTCGCCACTGCTGCCGCTGGCCGATTTTCCGCTGGAGGCGCTAGAACGCGTCTTCAAAATCAATGTCGTCGCGCCCATCGCGCTGATTCAAGCGGCGCTCCCCGCGCTCAAAGCGAATGGCGGCCTCGTGATCAACTTGTCGAGCGATGCGGCCAAAGGTGGCTACCCGACGTGGGGTGGCTACGGCTTGACCAAAGCCGCGCTCGATCTCGTCTCGCTGACGCTGGCCAACGAACTGCGCGACTCGGGCGTGAGTGTGGTCAGCGTCGATCCGGGCGATATGCGCACGGTCATGCATCAAGATGCCTTTCCCGGCGAGGATATTTCTGACCGCCCTTTGCCTGATGTCACCGTGCCCTTCTGGGCGTGGTTATTTGGTCAGGAACGGGCGACGGTGAGCGGTGGGCGCTATGCAGCGCAGGCGCAGAATTGGGAGGCGATCAATGAAACGGTCTGAATTGATCTTCGAGCGACCACTGGCACTGCAAGCGACTCAGCCCGCCGAAGTACGCGGCCTACCGCGTGACCATGCCCGATTGATGGTGAGCAGCGAACGCGGACACGTCCACTCGCGCTTCACCGAACTGGCGCATTATCTGCGTCCCGGCGATCTGGTCGTAGTCAATGACAGCGCGACACTGCCCGCTAGTCTGCCCGCGCACGGCGCCGACCTCGGCGCGTTTGTGGTCAGTATGGCCACAGATTTCGGCAATGGCACGTGGCTGATTGAGCCGCGCTGGAGCACAGCCCAGCCGGGGCCGCTGCCCGTGACAGCCGGCACGCAAATTGAAATCGGTGGCCTGCCCGCCCGCTTGATCGCGCCGTATCCCGGTCTGCCGCGCTTATGGTTCGCACAGGTCGACGGCGATGTGCGCGCCACCATGAACCAGATCGGCGCGCCGATCCGTTATGGCTACATCACCGAGAGCTACCCGCTTGCGACGTACCAGACGGTGTTCGCCGCCGTCCCCGGCAGCGCGGAAATGCCCTCAGCGGCTTACCCGTTCACTGAGCGCGTGGTCAACAGCCTGCGCGAAAATGGCATCGGTATTGCGCCAATCACCTTGCACACAGGCGTGAGCAGCCTTGAAGTTGAAACCGACGTGGTGGAACGGCACCCGATGTATCCCGAACCGTATCATGTGAGCGCTAAGACCGCCAAGTGCGTCAATGCGGCGAAACGCGAAGGTCGGCGCGTGATCGCGGTCGGCACAACGGTCGTCCGCGCGCTGGAAACGGCTTTCAACGGACATGAGGTCGAGCCGGCCCGCGGGTTTACCCGCCTATACATTCACCCCAAACGCGGTGTGAACGTGGTCGATGGGCTGATTACGGGGATGCACGATCCGGTGACCAGTCACCTCGCCATGCTCTACACGATTGCAGGGCAGTCCACGATCCGTGATGCCTATCACGAAGCGGTACAGCACGCTTACCTGTGGCACGAATTCGGCGACAGCCATCTGATTCTGCCCACAGATCGACGTGCGCTGCCGGAAATCCGCTGGATCGAACGCACGGCTTAAACGAGCTTGACCCGCAGAGAGTGCAGAGAACGCAGAGAAAGAACTGCAAACTTCTGCGCTGCGCTCTCCGCGGTTAACCTTCGCTTTCCCTCCTGTCACGATCGAGCAGCAATTACACATGTAGAATTAGTGAGAAAAACGCTTTGCGGGTACATCATTTTGACCCTTCATGAACCATTGATAATGAAATTGGTACGTTAATTCCTCAAAATACCCCTTGATTTTCGGTGCATGGATGGGTGTATAATCTCCATGCGCGATCATCATTAAGGAGGCGCAGCTTTTGAATTACCAAGCACTCGATCTCAAGGAAACAGTTTCATCCAACCGGCTCGTCGGGTTGTGGCGAATGCTGACCGGTTTTCGCGGCCTGTACGCAGGGGCGATACTGGCGCAGGCGCTGGCGGCGGCTGCCAAGACGGGGACACTTCTCCTCTTGCGCTATCTCGTTGATGATGTCTTGCTGCGCGATCAAATTCTCGGAGCGCTGCTCCTGATCGCATTGAGCTTCATCGCGATGGCAGGCATTGAAGCGGTGTTCACGTATTTGAGCGGACGTTGGGCGGCG
>CALKIA010000208.1 GCA_937988705.1 uncultured Chloroflexota bacterium
ACGCTGCGCGGCTGGACGTGGGTCAAAAGCGCGGAGCTGACGCCGGAGGCGATCCTCGCGGCGCTCAAGCGCGGTGACTTCTACAGCAGCACCGGACCGCTCCTCCACGATGTACAGGTGACCCCCGGCGAGTCGATCAAAGTGCGCTGTTCGCCGTGCGAAAGCGTCTTCGTGACGAGCAAAGGCTCGTGGGCCTCGTACAAGCACGGGCACAGCCTCACCGAAATCGACATCCCGATCCGCCATCTCAAGCAGCCCTACTGCCGCGTCACCGTGCGCGATGCTCACGGCGGGCGGGCGTGGACGAACCCGATCTGGTTGTAAACCGACACTAACGACAATCCCTGCGAAAGGACGTCCTAACAGACGTCCTTTGCTTTACTACCGGATTTGTTCAGGAAAAATACGGACAATTTAACGCTTTACAATTATTTGTCCGTTATATACTGCTTCCACTATCGACAATTTAGGAGTGCTCGTGCATGTATTCATTGGACTGGCTGATCCCCAATAAAGTCGCGTATGCTCGCGTGTACGGGCGGCATACCATCGAAGATATGGAACAGGCAAACGCTGATTTTGAAGGCCTGCTGCACGAAGCGGGACAGACCGTGCATCTCATCATGGACATGCGTGCCGCCGAAAATCTGCCCATTCAAATCAAGCGCGGGCAGGAAGTGCTGGAAGTCGCCAAAAACCCCAATCTCGGTTGGGTCGTGAGCGTTGGTTCCAGCAATGAGATCGTCAAGTACGTGGGCATCATGATCGTCAAAATCTTCCGCCTGCGTTTTCAACGCCTCGGCAACATGCAGGACGTGATCGACTTTCTGCACAGCCTCGATCCCAGCCTCGACTGGAGCGCGGCGCGCACGGAACTGCTGATCAATGACACGGAGCTGCGTTTGCCCGTCGCTTGAGCGAGCGAGCTATTTTCCTAGCGCCGTCTTGATGTAGCGATAGGCGGCGTACAACTTCTTGAACCGCGCTTCGGCTTCCTCTTTGGGCAGTTGGCTCACATCGGGGTGAAACTCGCGCGCTAACTTGCGAAAAGCGGTTTTCACTTCCTCGTCGGACGCGCCGCGCGCCAAACCAAGCAGATCATAGGCGCGATCCAGCTCCGACTGGGGCAAGCGTTCGACCGGGGTCCGAAACCCCTGCCCCGGCGTATCCGTCCAGCTCGAATTGCTCCATGTGTAATACTGGGTATGCCCGCGCGCGGTCTGCTGGCGGAAGGCACTGCGTCCGGTGATGTAGTCGGGCTGCTTCCAGAAGGCTTCGGTGCCGAAGTTCGCGACCAGCCAATCACCGCGCAGCGCCTGCGGCTGTTTCACCCACACGCGGAAGGACGGCAAATGGCGAATCTCCACATCCGGGCCGTACCACGCTTCTTGTTCGCTGCCGCGTCCCAGGGGTCTGAAATGCACCTGCCCGATTTTGTAGCCGTCTGCGGTCTGGCGATAAGTGTAGATCTTGTCGCGGTAGAGCGCGTGCAGCGCCTGTAACCCATCATCGGGGGTCGTCAGCGCGCCATCTGCCGGCACGAGCGCGGCATCGACGATGAACAGCACGCCGATCCCGATGCGCGTCGCATCGCCCAGAATCCGCTTGAGGTTGCGCACGCGCACGGGCTCATCAAGCAGATACACATGAATGAGCGTCCCCGTCCATGTGACGACGATCAACGAACCATCTTTCGACAACCCGCAGTTCCGCACGCTCTCCACGGCGGTCAGTTTGCCGCACAACCAGCGTTTGATCTCGTCTGCGACCATGCCTATACCGTTAAATCCCTGTTGGCAATCCGGCAATTGTAGCAAATACCGCGCGCGCTGCGCTGGAATTTACCTCGTCTCTCCAGCCTACCATCATGCGCCGACCCGCAGAACGCGCCGGACGCGCCCCGGCAGCAGCGGCCCAAGACGCGCCTGTTCGTCGGCATTGAGCGGCCGCAGCCCCATCAGCACCACTACATAGACGACTGCCCCTGCGATCAACGCGCCAAGCGGCAGCACTGACCACAGCGCGCCTGTCACCGCCAGCATAATCAGCGCCGCCACCAGCGGTCGCCAGAGCATATCCAGCCAATTCAAGCGCCCAATCGAACCTTGCAGCAGCAGCGCGAACGGCACGAGCAGCACCGCTTCGCTGGCAATGGTCGTCAGCGCGGCGGCGCGGTAGCCGTACTGCGGAATCAGAATCAGGTTGGCGATAATGTTGAAGCCCACGCCCAACACAAACGCCGTCGTGATGCGCTTCTGCAAATCCAGCGCGATCAGCACATACTGCGTCAGGCTGTTCATCCAGCCGATCGGGATGCTCCAGATCATCAACTGGGTGGCGATCGCGCCATCCGGCAAATACTGCGCTCCGCCCAACACCCCGGCCAAAAACTCTGCTGCGAACGTGAAGATCACGGCGGTGGGCAGCGCGACGCTCACCAGCAGTTTGATTGCCAGCGTGTACATGCGTTTGAGCGCGGCGCGGTCTTCGTGCGCCTGCCGCGACATCACCGGGAGCAGCGCCTGGGTGAAAAACGACGGAATCACGTTGAGCGCGGACACCCATTTGTAGGCCACGCTGTACTGCCCGACCATCGTCGGGTTGTGGATCGCTTCAATCAGCACCACATCGATCTGAAAGAAGATCGTCGCGAGAAAGTGATTGAACATAAGCGGGTAACTCTCGCCCAGCATCCGCCGCATGAGCGGCCGCTCGACCCGGCGGATCATGCCCGCGTACAACGCCCGTCCGTTCCACGCGAGGATCGCCAGCGTGATCACGTTGGTGGCGATGCTCACCCCCGCCAGCCCGATGATCCCCCAACCGAGCAGCAGCGCCGCCAGCCCAAAGACCGATTTGCAGATGGTCGCGACCGTCGCCACCGCCGCCGGGACTTCCGCGCGTTCAAAGGCGTAGTAGAGCGAGGTCAAGCCCGTGCTCAGGCTGTTGGGCAACAGACCGATGTAAAGCAGGCCAATGGCGACCACCGCGGTCATGTCGAGCGGCGGCGACACCGTACTCTGGCGCACGCCGAGGAAGCCGAGCAGCAGCGGCACGCCGAGCAGCGCCAGCCCGATGCGCAGCGCGCTCGTGTTGAAGAACAGATAGCCCGCTTTGGAGCGGTCACGCGCGACTTCCCGCGTCAGATACAGGTTCAAGCCGAAGTTGGTAAAGATGTCGAACCAGATGAAGATCACGCCCGCGTAGAAGTACAACCCGGCGTCGTTCGGGCCGAGGATGCGCAGCATGACCAGCGCGAACGCCATGTCGATGCCGCGATTGAACAGGTTGAGCAGAATCGGCGCGAGGCTGTTGCGGGCGATCCGCTGCACCCCGGTTCCTTCCGACTGTCCGACGAAGCGCCGCCACGCACCCACACCCGCGATCAGCAGCAGAATGATCCCGCTGATGAAGCTGGCAAATAAGCCAATCTGGAAACTCGCGGGGCTGTACACGAGGCGCACCGTCCAGTCGCCGGGTTGCAAGCGAACCATTTGCAGCGCCCCGTAGATCGGCTCGACGGACAGCACGCTTTCGGTGTTCTCGTCCGCGCCGCGCGGGCGCACATAGGCGCGCCAACCGGGATCATAGCTTTGGCTGACGACCAGCCACGAAGCCTGATCGCTGCTCACGTCGACGAAGAATTCGCGCCCGGTATCACGGGTGATTTCGACGGGGGTAAACATGCGATTTTGGACAATCGGGTCAAGGCTGGTGCGCGGAATCTCCGTCAGCAAGAACGTGCGCGGCAGGGCGTCGGTGTTCTCCCAGATGCGCACGGCGTCGTCTTCATAGGCCAGATCAAAGCCGGGGATGTTGCTCATGTCGGTTTGCTTGTAGCTGACCACATAGCGCACATTGAGCAGATCCAGATACGGCGATGCCAGCGCCTGTCGTGGATCGAAACCGTCGCCGTACACGGTGTAGATCGGCGCGACACGGTTATAGTCGCGCTGTACCTGCGGGGCGATCATCAGCTCCATGAAATCGAAATACGTCTTGGGGATGATGCTCTCGTAGCCGCGAATGTCTTCCAAGCCATAGCGCAGCGTCATGTTGGCGTTCAGCAGATGCGAGGTGGCGTTGGTCGGGTCTTCGTAGGTGGTGTAGCGCCAGTCGCCCGGCTGCGCTTGCAGCCACTCGATGGCGGGCGGCGTGAAGTCCAGCCACGCCGGATCGCTCGCCGGATTAAAGCCCCACGACGCGATCATGAGGTCGGCGGCGATGAGGAGCACAGCGAAGAGTTCGATGGGGCGGACAAACCTCACCCCTCGTTCCCCTCTCCTAGAGGAGAGGGGAGGCAGAGAGTCGCCCTGCAAGTCCCCTCGCCCTTGGGAGAGGGGATTTAGGGGTGAGGTTGATTTGGGGGTGAGGTTTCTATTCGCGAATACAAACACCGCCCCCGCGCCGACCAGCATCACGGCGAGGATCAGCACATTGACGAACTGCACGCTGAAGAACATGCGCGTATCGCGGAAAGCGTTTGGCGCGAGCGCCAGCCCCGTCCACAGCCGTTCGAGCGTCGGCTCGATCTGTGGGTAGAGACTGCGTCCCAGCAGCAGCGCTGCACCGATCAGCACGCCGAGTCCCAGCAGCGTAATCCCGATCCGCCGCGCCCACTTCGCCGCGACTCCGCTCAACAGATCGTCCAGCCCGAAGCCCGCCAGCACGGCGACGCACAGCGTCAGCGCGAACACCCAGCGGAACGGCGAATGCAGTTGGCTGATGCCGGGGAAGCCATAATAGAGCAGCGCATACGTCGGCAGGCCGAACATGAACGTCAGTGCCACCAGCGCCAGCAGGGCGAACGTCCAGCGGGCAGGGTGACTCCCCCGCTCCTCTTTTCGGAGCGGGGGTTGGGGGGTGAGGTTATCAGACGCGCCGTTGCGCGTCCCTACGAATCGTTTTGGGGTGAGGCTAAGTAGGATCGCAAACGCCGCCAGCACCAGCGGCAAAATGCCGACATACAGCGCGCCCTCGACATAGTTCTTTAAGCCCCAGTCGACGCGCGTGATCCGCGCGCCCGCCGCGCTGATGACTTCCTGCGCGGTCAGATCGACGTACTGGTTGGCGAACACATCGACGTAGCCGTGCTGCGCGGGACTCCCGTAGAAGTTCGGCAGCAAAAATTGGATCACGTCGCGTTTCGGGTGCGCCCAGTCGAGCACCTGCTGCAACGAGGCCGACTCCGAGCGAAAATTACCGCTCGCCGCCTCAAATGTGGGGATGAACTGCACCGCGCCCAACGCCACGCCGAGGAGCACCATACCGAGCAGGAGCAGCCCGCGCCCAACCACCAGACGCAACCTCCCCCCCCACCCCCCTTGCCTAGAGGCGAGTAGGAGATCGGCGGGCTGTTGAAGCCCCTCCCCCTTGGGAGAGGGGTTTGGGGTGAGGTTCTCGTTTTGGGGTGAGGTTGTGAGCCCCAGCCACAGCAACCGCGCCGCCGCGTAATACGCCGCGATGATCAGCGTGTAGTAGGTGATCTCCACATGTCCGGCGAGAATTTCGCAGCCCAGCGCGATCGCGCCGACGATCAGGGCGAGGATTATCCGCTTGCCCCGCACAATCCACTCGATCATCCACAGAATCAGCGGCAGCCATGCCGCGGCCGCGATGATCATCGGGAACACCGCGCTGATCACAAAGAAGGCGCTCAACTGGTAGATCACGCCCGCCGCCGCGCCGCCCGTCCGGCTTATGCCGAGGCCGAAACGCGCAAAGCCATACATGAGCACGCCCGCCAGCCATAACTGGATCACCGTGAACCAGCCATAGGCGGCGCTCAACGGCAGCATGTAGTACAACACGCTGAACGGGTACAGTGTCGACTGCTGCCCGGCCGCGAGGAACGCGATCCCGCTGAACTGGTGCGGATTCCACAGCGGAACTTCGCCGAGCGCGAAGCTTTCGCGGATGAACGCTTTCCACTGCATATTTTGCAGGACAAGGTCAGAAAGTAAGTGGTTATGCGGCACGGCGGGAACGCCGAGCTGTTCCCGGTAAGCCGCGTAAGGTTCATATTGGTACAGGTTTTCGGCGGGGAGCAGAGTCCGCCCGCCGACCGTTTGCGCCCAGAACATGATGAGTGGCAGCGCAAACAACAACCCAATCACAGCGAGATCACGACGACGCATAGCACCATCTCTTTGATCGAATAGGCGCGGCTACTATACTCTCCAACATTGGATCTGTCTATTGCACACCCCACCCTCGACCCCGTGAACGGGCGAGCCACGCCTCGAGCCTATATAAGGCGTCATGTGAATGAGGTTTTGTCCCATATATCGAATTTTTGGGGCTGGGGAGGGGTCGAATAAGGAGTTCTCGCCCATGTCCCAACTCACCACCCCGCTCGACCCGTCGATTGAGTTTCTCGTCGGCCTGCTCAACACGCCCAGCCCGACGGGCTACTACCTCGAAGCGATCCGCTATGTGCGCCGCGCGTTCGAGGCGCTCCACATCCCCAACCTGACCTTCCACGAGACGACCAAGGGCGCGCTCATCGCCCGGTGGCAAGGCGCATCGGCAACGGCGCCGCGCGGTGTGACCGGGCATGTCGATACGCTCGGCCTGATGGTCAAGGACATCAAAGGGAGCGGGCGGCTCAAGCTGACGCAGTTGGGCGGCTTCATGTGGCAGGCGGTCGAGTTTGAAGGCGTGACCATCCGCACGCACGACGACCGCCGCTATCGCGGAACAGTGCTGCCCACTAACCCGTCAACGCATGTCAACAAGAATATCCGCACCAGCCCGCGTGACGAGGACACGATGGAAGTCCGCATCGACGCCAAGACCTTCAGCGTGACAGACACACGGGCGCTCGGCATCGAAGTCGGCGACTTCATCTTCCTCGATCCGCGGGTGGAAATCACCGATACAGGTTTCATCCGTTCGCGGCATCTGGACGATAAATCGGGCGTGGCAGTGATCTACGGGGCTTTGATCGCGCTGCGCGACGCCGGACTCCAGCCCGCACAGGACACGACCTTCCTGATCGCCAATTATGAGGAAGTCGGGCATGGTGGCTCGGCGGGCTTCCCGGAAGGGTTAGCCGAACTGCTGACCATCGACATGGCGGCGATTGGCGAGGGGCAAAACTCGACCGAATACGACGTGACGATCTGCGTCAAAGACGGGTCAGGGCCGTATCACTATTTGATGAATAACAAACTGCGCCGCATCGCTGCGGAGCACGGCATCCCCTACAAGACGGATATTTACACCTTCTACGGCTCGGATGGTTCGGCATACTGGCGCGCGGGCGGCACGGCACGCGTCGGTTTGATCGGCCCCGGCGTCGAGGCGTCACACGCCTACGAGCGCATGCACAAAGAGGCCATCACGCACAGCATCGACTTGCTGGCACGCTATCTGCTCGATGAAGCGGA
>CALKIA010000209.1 GCA_937988705.1 uncultured Chloroflexota bacterium
ATGTCCGTGAGTAGGGTTTTTAAACACCCTCGGGCTGCGCCTCGATGGAAAAAGCCTGCCGAGAACTCCGTTTTAGGCGCTTTACCCAAGCTTGTACCCCTGACAGGGGGTCAGGGGTGAGAGCAACGTTATCCATAACGGACGTGACTTTTAGTTCCCGGCCAGCGCTTCGAGGTCAGCGCGCGACAGGGTGGATAGCCAGTTCATATCCCGCTGCACAAACGCATTCAGCAGCAGACGATATACTAACGGCCGCGGCGCATCCTCAGCGATGGCTTCGGCCGTCGGTTTGGGGGCGGCGAAGTTCAGGCGCACCGTGGTATAGAACTCGCCGGGTAGCACGTCAGCGCGCACTTCGACCTGCCGCTCATCCAGCATCTCGCTCAAGGATCGCTGTGTAACCAAACTCTGATACGCGGCGATGCGTTCCGGCAAAATGCGGGCGGCGGTCTCAGCATCGGCGGGCAGCGCGTAGACCAGCACCACCGATCCGATCTCCTCGTTTTCGCTCACTACATCCGCGAACAGCGCCAGTTTGAAGGGCGGCAGTGTTTCTAAGTGGTTATCGAGCAAACGCGCGAAGATGGCGCGCCGTTGTTCGGGCGCCAACGTTGGTGCGAGCAGCGCGCCAACATCGCTGAACGAGGCCAACCCCGCATCGGATGGAATGAAGGCTTGCAGCAGCGTCGCCTGATCGCTCAGCGCCGCGACCGCCGCCTGATACAGCAGGTTGCTGGCGAGGCTATCCTGTGCCCCGTTCACAACCTGCTCGACGTCTTGCAAATCTGTGAAGATGTTCGCGCCGATCATAAACTCCGGCGCAATCAGGCGTCCCCACTGCCGACCGAGATCGCCGCCGAAAAAGTCCGCCGAGTTGCGTTCCCGCAAATTGATCTGTTCGCTGTTTTCACAGCCAACCGAACCGCACCACAGCTCGACAGCGCCGCTGACGGCCTCCTGCGTGAAGTCGCGTTCGGTGAGCGCCGCGCCGATGGCCGCCGGGTCGAAGTCGCCGAAAAGATACATCACCGTTTGCGGCGGAGCGGCGTCAACCAGCACGCGGTCGATCTGGAAGAAATCAGCGCCCATCGCGGCAGGCATCTCCGCGGCGGATCGGAAATACTCCAGACCGGGCAGGATGTAATTCCGGAACATGTGCCACCAGACGTCATACGGTAGGCCGTTGTCAGCTAAGGACTCTTCCCAATCGATGGGCCGATGTGCTGGCGGATACGCCTCTTCGATAGCCGCAATATCGACAAAATAGAGTTCACCGTGGGATTCATCGGGGACGAGCGCCAGCGCATCCAGCAGCGGCGCTGGGTCGTCTTGGGCGACGATCAACGTTGTGGTGCTCATCAGCAGCAGGGCAAGGACGAGGATCAAAAGCGGTATGCGTTTGAAAGACATGCGGTGCACGCTCCTTTAGATGTGCCTGAGTAGTGCCATTATAGGCAGTTTTGGCATTTGGTGCGGAGCAGCGCATTGAACGCGGGGGCAAATGATGTGGTTAGGCGGCAGCGTATTCCGCCGCCGGCTCAGGTATAGGATCGCCATGTGCCAGACTGCTGGTCAGCCAACCGATTTTGGCGTCATCTAGCATTGCTAGCGCTTCAGCAATCGTCTCGCCACCGCCGACACAGCCCGGTAGTTCGGGAACGACTGCACCCCAACTGCCGTCTTTTTCGGGGATAAGTTCGATTTTGTAACGCAGTCCTAGATAATACTGGAGGTCTTTATTCGTCGTCGCCATTTTCTTCCTCTGTCTCAGCTTGCCTCGCTTCGTTCACTTGGTCAATCAACTCAAGCGCGGCACGAACATAGACTGGTTTCACCGGGCGATTGAAGGGAATGACAACTTTGAAGGCTTGATCTTCAACCACTGCGCGAAAAATATGATGGCTGCCTGTCGCATGATCGAGCACAAAACCGTGATCTTCCAGCACTTGCCGCAGTTCTTCAAAACTAACGTCTTTGGGATTCTGGCGCAGTTTCTGGAGACGTTTTTGGCGCTTGGTCATCTTGATTATACCAATAGTGTTGCGCTTGTTGAGCACATAAGGCCATGCGCGTGAACAGCCATTATAGGCAATTTCTTCAACTTGTCTAATAGCTTCGCGTTTTATGGCTTACCGAGTCCCTCAGTAGTTGTTAATGCCGAGCAAGTGTATGTATCGGTAGCATGGAATTGGGAGGAATAAAGAAAATGTGTACTAAATCGAATGGTTTCCGGCCAATGCTTTACCGACAGGCAATTGCTGGGTTCTTTTTAATCTTCGTCTGTATCATGCTCATTCTGCTACAGTCGTCCTATGGAGTCTTTGCTGAGTATAGTCGCTTCCAAGAACCAGTTTGGCATCCGAGTGAAAACTTAATCGCTTTGTCAAATGGGAGATCTGTTCGATTGTACGACGACAATTTGTCTGAAATTCTGGACGAATTTGAGCTGACCACAACTCAAAACCCTTTTATCCGAACTACTGCTCTTGAATGGAGTCCCGACGGCACAATGCTTGGTGTCACTGTTCAGGGCAGTGACTTTGTGCCAGCACTCCAAATATGGAACATTCAAACTGGTCAGCAAATAGCTCAAATCTCTGATATCAGTGTCTCTGCCGCCTTTTCATGGGGAGTCAATAGTAATCAAGTTGCTGTCGTTTATGTACGGGGGTTAGGTGATGTAGCAATACGAATCTACAATGTTCCAGATGTGGACATATTCACTGAGTTTGAGATCGACGATCAACTCGGAAATATTGACAACATTCGGTGGAGTCCAGATGGTCGATATCTCGCTGTCAGCAGAGGTAACACACTCTATCTCTTGGACGTTCAAAGTGGGCGATTTAGCACATCTGCCGTTTCGCTACTTGGAAGTTCTGAGAATCCGCGATTTCTCTTCAGCCCCGACAGTCAATATCTCATCGGAGTGACGGATCCAGATGCGATAAAGGTGACAATTTTAAACGTCGCGACGGGACAGATTGCCTATACTTTGGTTGGGCACGCAGACCGAATATTGAGTGTAAATTGGGTCGATCAATATATTGGGACAGTAAGTTTAGATGGCGTCACTAAGATATGGAGTCCGACCACATTCGACGAAATTTTGTCATTGCAAACGGGCATAACGAGTTTACCGTCTTTCAGCCCAGATGGGCGTGCGTTTGTTGCCAGCGCCAGCGATTTTAATACCGTCGTGGTACGAAGTAGCGAAATTGGAGCGATTATCGCATCGCTTGATCCCATCGAAGTTACGCCAACCTTCACGCCTACAGCAACGAACATGTTCAATTGCAAAGATAGAATAGGAGTAGGCAGCAGCTAACGGTGTAGGTTGTAGACAAGCGCCTTGAGAATCGGTTCACACCGTTGAAGTCGCCATGAACGCGAGCGGATGACATCGCCAAACAAGCGCTTGGTATTCCGCTGTATCAACGGGTATACGTGCTTGAGGATACGCCGCTGCGATGGCGGCATAATCGGTGAAATACAGGTTATTGTGCGGCTGATCCGGCACGAGGGCCAGCATGTCCAGCAGCGGCGCTGGGTCGTCTTGGGCGACGATCAACGTTGTGGTGCTCAGCAGCAGGGCAAGGACGAGGATCAAAAGCGGTATGCGTTTGAAAGACATGCGGTGCACGCTCCTTTAGATGTGCCTGAGTAATGCCATTATAGGCAGTTTCTACATTTGGCGCGGACGAGGAGGAGCACAGCCGAACGCCCGATTTGAGCGCCCGACAGCAGTTTCGGGGATCGGATCGCCATGCGCCAGACTGCTGGTGAACCAAACGAGTTTGGCAGCCTCCAACCTTTCCAGCGCTTGCACGTACACGTCGATTCTAACAACTGGGTATAATTATTTGTAAGGGCGGTCGCTTCTCCGGAGACGAAAGGAAAACGGCAGTCTCTCTGCCTGACAGCTGATGACTCAGAAGCTTACCAATGAGTACCTCGCCAAGACCGGCTATCTGATCGAGCCTGCGCCAGTGGATGATTGGCGGCAGTTCGACGAAAACGATCCGGTTCCCGCTTACTTTCAATTCGATTGGTTCAGTTCGCGCCATCCTGATCTGTATCACAAATTTGCCCTCTCGACCGATGCGCTCATGGACGAACTTGAGCGGATCGTCGATTTGTCCGGACTGATCGTGGCCGATATTGGCGCAGGCACTGGACGCAGCACGCTCCGGGCAGCCCGAAAAGCCAAGCACGTATTTGCCATCGATCCTTTTAAGTCCGTCCTGAGTTTTAATCGACGGTTGACCGAAAGTGCCGGGCTGACGAACGTTACCTACAAACGGGAATCCTGCGCTCAGAGCTCCCTGCCCGATAATTCGGTTGACGTGTCCATCAGCTCGTGGGCGGTGATGGACTATGCCGAAGCCTACCGGATTACCAAACCGGGTGGCTATCTGATCTTTATGGGCAGTGCCCCCGGCACGTTATGCGGCGAATTGACGGCAACCCTCGCCTCCGAATACCCAACGATCATCGATTCGGTTGCGCCGGCTGACGTCTTCGATCCGGCCTATCCTGCCAGTGAGGTTGAGGTCGCGGGCGACATATGGAACGGTGTGCCGCTCGCTGCCCCGCTGCGCGTGCGCGATTTCACCTTCGTGGGGGATTATGGCGCTGCAGACGAAGCGGTAGCGGTACTGGGGCGGTTCTACGGTCCCAAAGCAAAAGCGTACCTGCAGGAACGAGGCCAGTCTTCCATCAGCTGGCGACTGCGCATCGAGTATTGCCGGATTGCTAAACCGACTCATTGAATCGTGATTGCGAGTCAGCCATCAGAGCAGCGGTAGTTGCAGGGAAGGCGATAAATCCAGCGGTGCGGCGTCGCTTTCCGGCTCGATGACGCCCGTTTCCAGCGCATCGACCGCGGCGACGAGTGCGTCAGCGTCGGGCAGCGCGAGCGCGCCTTGTGCGGCGAGCGCTTGATTGCCGCTGGCGTCCATAGCGAGCGTGAACACGCGCCGCCCCTGTTCGAAGGCGCGGCGCGCGGCGTGCATCGCCCCGCCATCGTGCTCGGTTTGCACGACGATCAGCGCTTCGCATAGGCCGCTGATGATCCGGTTGCGCGCCACCAGTGCGGGCGGTGACGGATGCGCTTCGGGGTGCGCCTCGCTGATCAGCGCTGTGACCGACTCGGCGAGCGGTCGATTCTCTGGCGGGTAGAGGTTGAGCACGCCACTGCCCAGCACGGCGATGGTGGGGCTGTTCGCCGCCAGCGCGCCCATGTGGCCACCCGTATCAATGCCTAGTGCCAGCCCGCTCACGATGATCCAGCCGCGTTTGGCGAGTTCGTAGCCAAGGCGTTTTGCCATGAGCAGCATTTCGGGTTTGGGGTTGCGCGTGCCGACGATGGCGGCGCAGCGTCCGACCGGAAGATCGCCGCGCACGAACAACAGCGGCGGCGGGTCGGGGATGCGTTTGAGCAGCGCAGGATACGCGGCATCACCGAGCGTGATCAACCGGATGCCCGCGCTTTCCCAGCGCGCCACCGAAGCCGCGACCGCCTCTACGTCGATGCGTCGGATCGCGGCGGCCAATTTCACGCCGATCCCCGGCACGCGATCCAGCGCGCGTTCATCCGCCCGGAGAATCGCGTCGAGATCGCCGTTGAAATAAGTCCACAGCGCGCGCAGTTTCT
>CALKIA010000210.1 GCA_937988705.1 uncultured Chloroflexota bacterium
CGAAGATTTCGGGAGCAGTCAGCGGTTTCATGATGCTTCCTCCTCGGGTTGTGCCTCTTTCATCAGACGCAGACGGTCTTTGATATCGCCATAGTGCGAATTGAGCGCCCGCCGCACGGTGTCGGCGTCGCCCGTGCGCAGCGCATCGACAATCGCGCCATGCGCCGCCGCCGTCCGGGTCGGGTTGCTGTCCGCGATTTTGGTGGTGCTCAGCGCTTTGCGCAGCGTACTCCAGAAGATGTCTTGCAGTTGGAGCAGAATTGTGTTGCCGAGTGGGCGAAAGAGTTCGAGATGGAAAGCGCGGTCTTCTTCGACCAGCAAGTCGCCGTGTTCGGCGCGCTGGCGCATGTGCTCGACAATGGCTTCTAGGCGATTCAAGCGTTCTGACGTCAGGTGGGGTAGGGTAAGATCGACCATGCCGTTTTCCAGCACTTCGCGCACTTGCAGCATATCTTCGAGTTCGTGCAGGTCAAACAGCACGCCGTAAGACAGGTTTTCGAGCAGGGGTTGCAGCGTAAAGCCCTTTACGTACAGCCCACTCCCTCGGCGCACATCGAGGATGCCGAGTGAGGCGAGGGAATGGACGGCTTCGCGCACAGAATTCCGGCTCACGCCGAGCTGCTGGCTGAGTGCATTTTCGGACGGCAGCTTATCGCCGTCTTGCAAATGATTGTCAAGAATGTACTGTTTAATCGCCTCCTGCACCTGATCATTAATCAGGGGGACAGCTTTTAAACGCTGTAATGGTTTTTGCACGGCATAAACCTATAACACAAAACGCATTTTGTCTCAGTATATGCCAACTTGTAGGATATGTGCAACTGATTCGTATATTTTCGACCAACGCTCTCTCAGATTTGCCGGGCTAGCAGACCGGCACCGATCACGCCTTCGTGGTTGCGCAGTGCGGCGGGTAGGATTGGGGTGTCGGCCAGCGGTGCATAGACTTGAGCGCGAAATGCGGCGCGGACACTGTCCAGATACAGGTCACCGATGCGTGCGACGCCACCGCCAATGACCACAACCGCCGGACTCAGCACATTGACCATGCTCGCCAGACCGTAGCCGAGCCAAGCACCGACCACCCGGATCGCGTTAAGCGCTGCCGGATCGCCTGCTTGAGCCGCAGCGACGATCTGTTCACCGGTTTGCAGCGGGGCTGCAGAGCGGGTGTTGTATTCGGTGACGAGACAGCCGCCGCTGGCGTAGGCTTCCAGACAGCCATGGCGCCCGCACGGACACAGCCGCCCGTCCCGTTCAACGGCGAGGTGGCCGAGTTCAATGCCGCTCCGGTCGTCGGCGTGGTAAATGCGTCCGTTTACGATGAATCCGCCGCCGATCCCGGTGCCGACGGTGACGCCCAACACCGAGCGGTAACCGCGTCCTGCGCCGAGGACGGCTTCGGCCAGTGCCGCGGCTTGTCCATCATTTTCGACCGCGACGGGCAGCCCGAACCGTGCACTGAGCGTCCCTTTGATGTCTGTGCCGACCCAGTCAGGAATGGACGCGGTCGCAAAGCGGATCACGCCCTGCCGATCCACTACGCCACCCGTCGAGACACCGATCGCGCTGGCCGTCGGGACGGCTTGCAGCGCCCGTTCGATGGCGTCGCCGATGCGGCCCAACACGCGCGCCCCGCCTTCGGCGGCTTGTGTAGGGATACGTTCCTCATGCAGCAGTTCGGTGTCGGTGTGCAGCGCGGCGACAGCGATTTTCGTACCGCCCACATCCACACCGATCACACTGCCGGACTGCGCCCGCTGATGGCTTTGGAGGGCATGCACATACTGTTCGGTGATCCAGCGCGGCTTCGTGATCATCGATCCGCACACCACGGCGAAGCCGCCGAGTTCCAGCACACGGCGGGCGTGTTCTGGCGACGCGATGCGCCCTTCGGCGATCACCGGGACGGAGAGGGCCGCCGCGAGCCGCGCCAGCAGATCGAAATCCGGTTCGATTTGCGCGGGGCTGTAGGCGGTGTAGCCAGAGAGTGTCGTGGCGACGATATCCGCACCGGCTTCGGCGGCGGCGATGCCTTCGTCGTAGGTCGCAATATCTGCCATGACCGGGACGCCAAGTTCAGCGCGAATCTGACGGATGAGTTCGGCGGCGGGCAAGCGTCCCTCCTCGGCACCGCGTCCCGTCGCATCGACCGCAATGATGTCCGCGCCCGCGTTGACAATGGCGCGCGCCGCCTCCACTGACGGGGTGATGCGAATGCCTAAACCGGGTAAATCCTGCTTGTCGATGCCGATGACGGGCAGCGTGGACAGGCGTTTGATCGCCGCGATGTCGTCCACGCCGTTGGCGCGCAGACCCACCGCGCCGCCGATCTGGGCGGCGAGCGCCATATGCGCCATGGCGTCGCTGCCGTAGAGCCCATCGCCTACGCCCGCCTGACACGAGACGATCAACCCGCTGCGAAGCTTTTCTACTAGGGGATGCATGATGTCCTTTCTGCACTTGCGTGTAAAAAACTTGCCACTACGCGCCCTATTCTACGCAAAATGAAGGAACGTTGCTCACTGTAGGGATCGGTGGTATCTTCTGCCGCGTTATCCGCCGCGCGCCGATGCCGAGTCTGGGCAGTGCGCGCAATCTACGACACACACGAGAGCAAGTAAAGCGAGTATGACCTATTTTCTTGGCATTGATGTCGGCACATCGAGCTTGAAAACCGGCTTGTGGCGCGAAGACGGCGAACTGGCCGCGCATGCCTCCCGTCCCTATCCCACTGTGCGCCTCGCGCCGAGCTGGGCCGAGCAAGACCCGCTTGATTGGTGGCGCGCACTGTGCGAAACGGTGCAGCAGGTACTTAACAAGAGTGGTGTGCGCCCGGCGGAGATCGCCGGGATGGGCGTGGACAGTATGGGGTGGACATTTGTCCCAGTGGACAAGAAGGGCGAGCCGCTGTATTCCGCGCTGACGTGGCAGGATCGCCGCGCCAAAGAGGAAGCCGCCGCGCTGCGCGCCCATCCCAAAGCCGATCAACTCATTCACCTTTCTGCCAACCCGCTGGACGAAGCGTATTCGACGGCCAAGGTTCAATGGCTGCGCAAATATCATCCCGAGGCCTATGCAGGCGCCGATCAACTGCTCATCGCTTCTAGTTTCATCGTACGCAAGCTAACGGATGTCAACTCGTGCGATTACACCCAGGCCTATGCCTATCACTGTTTTGACGAGTGGAATTTGCGCTGGGATGAAGCGGCAGCGGAACTCGTCGGCATTGATCTCGCCAAACTGCCGCCGCTCTACCAGTCGTGCGCGGTGGTTGGAGAAGTCACCACCCGCGCCGCGGGCGAACTTGGCTTAGTCGCGGGCATCCCCGTGATCGCGGGGGGGCTGGATGCCGCGGTGGGGGCGTTCGGCAATGGCGTGACGCGCGTCGGACAGACGTCCGATCAAGGCGGGACGGCGTTTGGGTTGTCGATTGCGGTCGATCAAGTGGTCGTTGAGCCGCGCCTGATCTTTTCGCCGCATGTGGTGCCGGGCCTATACCTGTTACAAGGGGGTACGGTCGGCGGCGGTACCTTTGAATGGTTTCGCAGCCAGCTTGGACAGGCCGAGCAGCTCGCCGCCGAGATCACCGGCGAACATGTTTTCTCCCTCATGACCGCCGAAGCGGAGCGCTCGCCTGCCGGTGCCAATGGCGTGATCTTCCTGCCGTACATGTCCGGCGAACGCAGCCCGATCTGGGATAGTGACGCGCGCGGCGTGTTCATCGGCCTGAACTTCGGCACCAAACGCGCCGATATTTTACGCGCTTTGATGGAAGGCTGCGCGCTCGCCGTCTACCACAACATGCAGGTGGCCGAAGAATCGGGCGCGCATGTCGCGGAATGGATCGGCATTGGCGGCGGGGCGAACAGCGCAAGTTGGTGTCAGCTCAAGGCCGACATCACCAACCGGACGTTCACCGTGAACCGCCGCGCCAATGGCGAAGCGGGCGATAATACGCTCGGGCTGGCGGTGATGGCGGGTTACGGCACTGGCCATTACACCGATCTCGCGGAGACCATCGAACGATTTTTGCCCCAGCGGCAGGTCTACCAGCCGAATCCCCAGCATCACGCCGTGTATCAAGACCTCTATCCGATTTACCTCAGTGCGTATCCGCCGCTCAAGTCGACGTTCACCGCGCTGGCGGCTTTTTCCCAGAAACATAAGGAACAAAACTCATGAGTCTCCCCGAGCTGATGAATGCGGTTGTCCTCGAAGCGCCGCAGCAGATTGTCTATAAACAGATTCCCGTACCGACGCTCGATCCCGGGTGGGTGCTGCTCAAGGTGGGCGCGGTGTCGATTTGCGGGTCGGATGTCCTGCGCGTGTGGGCGGGACATGCCCGCGTCCTGCCGATTGTGTTGGGTCACGAATGCGCCGGGACAGTGGTCGCGGTCGGCGATGGCGTGGACTCTGCCCTGATGGGGCGGCGCTTCGCGCTCATCCCGCTCATCCCGAACATGGACTCGCCGATCAGCGACATGGGCTTCTACTCGTCGTCGCCCGGCTACTCGTTCATCGGGTCGCGGATCAACGGCGGCTTCGCGGATTATGTGGCGGTGCCCGCCGCCAACATCATCGAACTGCCGGATGCTGTACCGCTGGCGCTGGGCGCGCTGCTGGAACCGTGTACGGTCGCGCACCACGCACTGAATCGCGGGGGCGGCGTCCAAGGCAAGTCGGTCAGCGTGTTCGGCGTGGGCGCGATTGGTCTGCTCACGATTCAGGTGGCGAAAGCCTTGGGCGCGCGGCAGATCATCGCCGTCGACCTGTCGGACGCCCACCTCGAAGCGGCGGCGCACTTTGGCGCGCACGTGACAATCAACCCCAAATCGACCGACGCGGTCAGAGCGATTATGGACATCACCGAATTCGGCGCGGATGTCTCG
>CALKIA010000211.1 GCA_937988705.1 uncultured Chloroflexota bacterium
CTTTCGAGAACCCACTTTTAAGCCGCTTAACGGCAAAGATGATACATTTGGACTAGTGAACGCCCGTTCTAAAACAGTAAGATGATCCTATGGTGAACGTCTATCACGAACAAATCCGCGCTGTCGAAAACTACATCTACGCGCATATCGACGAGCCGTTGAACCGCGAAGTTCTGGCGGAAGTAGCGGGGTTTTCGATCCCGCACTTTCACCGCGTGTTTCAAGGCTGCACCGGTGAAAGCGCTGTGGCTTATGTTCGGCGGGTGCGGATGGAACGCGCGGCGCGCAAGCTGCGCATGGGCGCGGTAGACATTACCGAAGTGGCCTTGGCGGCCGGGTACGACTCACACGCCGCCTTTACCAAGGCCTTCAAGAAACACTTCGGGATCAGTCCGGGAGAATTTCGGGAACTCGGCTGTGCCAAAGCGACCGCTCTGTTAAGGAAAGGGAAATCTACATGAAGATTCCGGTGACAAGCCTGTCGGTTGTCGATCAGGACAAGGCGTTGAAGTTTTATACCGAGGTTTTGGGGTTCATCAAGAAGCGCGATATCCCGTTGGGTGATGCGAAATGGCTCACTGTGGTCTCGCCGGAGGCGCCGAATGGCGTGGAACTTCTGCTGGAGCCGAACGGGGAATATCCCGCGATGAAGGCATTGAAGGAAGCGCTGGTGCAGGATGGCATTCCCTTCACGACGTTTCAGGTGGACGACATCTATGCGGAATACGAACGCCTCAAACAGCTGGGGGTGCAGTTCACGATGGAGCCTACCAACATGGGCATGACGATTGTGGCGATCCTCGATGATACCTGCGGCAACCTGATCCAGATTCACCAGATGACTGCGCCGTAAGACGGTCGCTTGACGAGAACCATCCCCACGGCTGAGCGCACCAACGCAGGGCGCACATCAGTGCACCCTGCGCAGCACACACCGAAACCGCATCTGATTTTTAATACAATCTCATATATTTAGCACTGTGCATTTTGAATGATTTCTGGCCCTGAATATTTATTCGTGCTGCTTTCTATGCTACTCTAGCAAGCGCGTAGCAAACGCAGTTGATTACTTACAGGAGCAGCGTAAATGTCCAAGCGTTTTATAAGTCTTATGCTTCTTGCCATTCTAGTGATCGGTCTGGGCGCGTCAGTTGTGAGCGCGCAGGATGATGCGACTCTGACGTGGCGGACCCGCCCGGATAATCAGGCGGAAATTGATGTGTACACCGCGCTCGGCCAGTCGATTGACGAAGCCTGGGACGGGGTGACTCTCGAATATCAAGCGGGTGGTACCGAGACCGCGGGCTATCAGGATACGTTGTTGGCGGAACTGGCGGCCGGCACCGCGCCGGATGTGTTCTGGATCCCCGGCGCTGACCTGGCGAACTTCGCCAGCCGCGGCGTGCTGCTCAACCTGAGCGAACTGGCGGCGGCGGACAGCGCCTTTGATGCGGGCGTGTTCTATCCCCAGCAGGTCGCCGAACTGACCTACAACCCGGAAACCGACAGCAACGAAGGCGCGCTGTGGGGCCTGCCCCGTGATGCGTCGGCGATGGCGCTGTACTACAACCAGTCGCTGTTTGACGAAGCGGGTATCCCTAACCCGCAGGAACGCCTTGATGCGGGCGAATGGACATGGGAACAGTTCAAGGAAGATGCGGCGGCGATCACCGAACTGGGCGACAGCATCTACGGTTATGGCATGAACGCATGGTGGGGCAACTGGGAACTGTTCATCAATGCGGCGGGTGGCAGCTACTTCACCGAAGGCCGCGACGCCTGCAACCTGAACACCCCGGAAGTCGAAAATGCGCTGACCTTCATGCGCTCGTTGTATGAAGACGGCGTCGCCGTCCCCTATGGCACCGACAGCGAACCGCCGTTCGTGGCGGGTCAGGTCGGCATGTTCCTGAATGGCCGGTGGGCGACCCCCAACTTCCTGTCGCAGGTCGAATTCGACTGGAACGTGGCCGAAGTCCCGGCTGGCCCCGGTGGTCAGAGCAACTTCCTGTTCTGGGGCGCGTATGTTGTCAATGCCAACACCGCGAATCCCGAAGCGGCGTGGCAGCTCCTGCAGCAGCTGACCAGTATTGACGCGCAGCAGCAGGTGTCCGCCCTCGGCGCGAACTTCCCCAGCCGTCAGGGTGAAGAAGCCCTCGCCGCGGTGATGGAGAACTTCCCGGATCTGAACAACGCGGCGTTCACCAGCGCCATCGCCAACTACGCGGTCGCGGAAGCCCCGCTGTGGAAGGGCGATTTCGGCCAGATCAACTGGAACACGGTTGAACCGGCGATCACGCAGGTGCTGTCGGGCGAACTTGCCCCCGCCGATTTCACCGCGAACATCTGCGGTCAGATCGAACAGTATTTCACCAGCGGCAGCTAAGCGAGTCGGTTTAGCTCCACTGGCGTCATAGACAAGCATGGACAAGGCATGCCTTGTCCCTACGATAACGGTATTTGTAGGGACGAGGCATGCCTCGTCCCTTTAATACCTGAAAAATCCATTCGCTTGCGCCTGTGTCGGGGCAAGGCGCGCCTTACCTCGACAAGAGGCGCTGCTTAAAAATAGACTAAGGACTCCTTTATGGCGGCAACGACAAATATCACGTTAAACAATCAGTCAGCGGGCGCGCGGCTCACCCCCGGCATGATGTTCGTGCTGCTGTGGCATGGTGTGGTCGGAGTGGGGCTGCTGTACGGCGCGGCCCAGCTATGGCAGGTCGAAGCTTTTTTCAATTTAGGGACATTCATCCCGCGCTTCCTCGGCGTGGCATTGATCGCGCTGGCGCTGGTCATGTTCGGGACGATGCCGCTGCTCTATCGCCTGCTCAACGGCGCACGCTTGATCGGCATCATCTTCAACTTTTTCGGCTTCGCGCTGGCGCTGCTGTTGTTCGGCCACCTGATCGGCCTGTACCTCGGTATCGATGATCTCGCGCGCGGCCTGTTCCTGAATGCCCCCCTGTTGATCGGTTTTCCGGTCGGCTACGCGCTGGTGTGGCTGGCACGGCGCTTCGCCGAAGACTCAGCGCCGCGCGTGCGTTTGGAGCAAATCGGCCTCGGCGTGATGATGCTCACACTGTTTGTGCTGCTCTGGCAATCCGGCCTCGCCAATTCCATCGGCACGCTGATCAGCTCGTTTGTGCGGCTGGATGTGATCGTCACCTGCGTTGCGATCAGCGCGTTTCTCGCTGCGGGCACGGTGCTGCTGCGCATGGGCGACCGCTTCGGCGAGACGATCCTCCAGCGCGAAGCGTGGCAAGGCTGGTTATTTCTCCTACCGAACTTCGTTAACTTCATGCTGTTCTTTGCGCTGCCGCTGCTGCTCTCGTTCTACCTCAGCTTCACCGATTACGCGGGCGTGGGCAATACGCCGCCCAACTTCATTCTGTTTGACAACTACGCGCACATGATCAGTCTGGACGCGGCGATCATCACGCCGGATCAGAGTTTGCAAGACTTCGTGCGCCCGAATCACTTCGAGATCGCCCGCATCAGTTTAGGCGATCAGGCGCTGGTGCTGGCGGCGCGCGACCCGCTGTTCTGGCAAAGTCTGATGACGACCTTCCGCTACTGCATCCTGCTGCTGCTTCTGAGCATTCCGCCCGCCCTGGGGCTGGCGCTGCTGCTCAATGCGAAAATTCCGGGCATGCAGTTTTTTCGCGCCGTGTACTTCCTCCCGTCGATTGCGGCGGTCGTCGGCGTGGCGCTGATCTGGCAGTGGCTGTACAACCCGATTATCGGCTACATCAACTATGCGATCACGAGCACGATCACCTGGCTCAACACAACGTTCGGCACAGCCATTGTCGATCCCGAAATCGCGTGGATGACCGACGAAAACATCATGCTGATCTCGGCGGTCATCATGGCGGCGTGGCAGATCATCGGTTTCAATGCGGTGATTTTGCTGGCGGGGCTGCAAGGCGTCCCGAAAGAAGTCATGGAGGCGGCGACGGTCGATGGTGCGAGCGGGTGGACGCGCTTCCGCCGGATTCTGCTGCCGCTCATCGCGCCGACCACGTTTTTCGTCACCGTGACGACGCTCATCAGCGGTTTGCAGGCCTTTACCGAGATGTTTGTGTTGTTTGGCAACAGCACCAGCAATGCCCGCCTGACCAGCGTTTTCTATCTGTACCAGCAGGGCTTCCAGCGTTTCCAGATGGGCTACGCCTCCGCGACGGCCTGGGTGCTGTTCGCGGTGATCTTCGTCATCACGCTGGTGCAGTTCCGGCTTTCGTCCAG
>CALKIA010000212.1 GCA_937988705.1 uncultured Chloroflexota bacterium
TTATTCCAGATCGTTCGTAGGGACAGCGTCCTCGCTGTCCGTTGGGAGCGGACAAGGCAGGCCTTGTCCCTACGAGAGAAATAGGCGCATACGCCGGATCGTGTCCCTACGATTAATTTGCGACGATTTACCAGATGGAGCACTTAGGTAGACTCTCGAAAGTCCCAATGTAGGGATAGACCTCTGTGTCTACCCGATTTCGGGCGCACACACAGGTGCGCCCCTACATCCATTCGTGGCTTTGTTTCGAGAACCTACTTTAGGTTGAAGCCGGGCACTTGATCACTCCGGCACTGCACTTCCCCGGCGATCAACCCAGATGTTTAAGTCCCAGTGATCACGATGGCAGCCCAGTAGCCGCTCTCGAACATCCCGCCGTTGCTCTGATTGAGCAGTTCGAGCGTCACCGTCTGCCCGCCATAAGCCGACAGATCAAACTCTGTATCCAGCCAACCAGCAGGCGCGGTCTGCGCCCCGACGACCGTTTCCGCGATCACCGTGCCGTCCACTTGGACGATGAGCAGCCAATCGCCCTGCGGATAATGTCCGACCGTCAGGCGCAGCGCAGGCGAAGCTGCGGGTAGGCGAAGCTGGGTCATCAAACGGCAAGGAACAGTGCGGTTTTCCGGTTGAGTGAGCAGCACCTGCTCACGACCGAGCAGTTCGGGGTACAGACCGAGGAGGACACTGTCCTTGCAGTCCGCCACCGTCCAGCCCGGCGCAAATTCCGCGACGGCCTGGGCGAACGGGTCCGACGACACGAAGTTGATTTGCGCCATATCCTCAGGCGTGTAGCGGCTTCCGGCAGTCGCGCCGGGAGTCCATGACTGGAAAAACGGACTCGGCTGCGGCGTCTGGATCGGAATGAGAAAGACTTCCGCCCCGTTCGCATCCGTTTCAATCGAGCCGCCCGCCGCCAGCACCGCCGCGCGCGCCAATCGTTCGCTCACGGCGATCAGATCGCTGAAGCTGTAATCGGTGTAGCTGAAGCGCTGCTCCGCATCGAGTTCCGCCGTAAAGACCTCCGGCAGCGCGTCATAGCCCAGCAGCGTCGCCAGAATTCCCATTGCGCTGGCGGGGTTACAGTCCGAATCCTGACCGGCACGCATGGCAATCGTCATCGTCTGCACAGGATCGCCCGCACCGTACAACAGTCCGAGGACAACGTGCGCGCCGTTCACCTTGGCGTCGATATTGAATTCGCGCGCGGTATCGGCTTCTTCGGTGCTGGAATACAGGCGATAAGCGGGATTGAAGGTGTATTTCTCGTTGATACGTGTCCATGTCGCCTGCCAGTCGTCCGGCGCGCCCACCCACCACGCGATCACATCGCGAATCGCTTCGGCATACTGACTATCTTCGGGAATGCACGTCAGTCCATATTCGATGAGCGCCAGTGGATCGTTCGCAAAGAAGGCTTCGCTGTACAGGCACGACATGAACTGCCCCGCGTACAATCCATCGCCGTAGTTCATGATGCTGCCGAACGTCTCACCAAGCGCGATCGCGCTGTTCGGCAGTCCGGGCGAAATTAACCCGGCGAAATCGGACTCGATCTGGTAGTCGATGTCATCGCTGTAGCCGCTGAAGGCCGGATGCCCCGAATCGGGCGGCGCGATGCCTACCCGCAGATTGTCGCGCGCCGCCAGATTGGCGAACCAGAGTTCATACTCGCTGTTGGCGAAATCGATCCCCGCTTGCGCCGGGGAAACATCTAGTCCGTAAGTTTCCAGCGATTTTAGGAACGTCATCTCGACATACAGGTCATCCTGATTGAACGCCCCGTTGACGATGCCGGGTTCCAGTGCGGGCACTTCGTTGTCAGGGATCATACGGGCAAGATAGCGAAACTCCGTCGGCGCACCAAACGAGACACCGACCATCTGCCCAATCCATCCGGCGATCATCTTCTGGCGATACGTTTCCACGGGCAGGCGGCGGAATCCGTCGGTCGTCCCGGATTGCGCCCGAATGGGCGCAGACAAGCTGAGCGAAAGCAGCAGGCCAAGCGCCAATAACATTCCGATTCGTGTTGAAAACCGCTGTTGCACCATAATAACCTATCCTTTAACTGATGTTCGCCAAACGGGCAGACCAGACCTTGCACAATTTTCTTGACAATCCTGTACGTTGATGTTAGTTTATACGTATCAGTTATACGTATAAACGCATCATTGTGCAGCAATCTTATTGAGAAAATGCTGTGATTGTCAAAAAGAAGCGTCCAACCCAGTCCGACGTTGCCGAACGAGCCGGTGTCTCTCAGGCGATGGTTTCCTACGTTATCAATAACAACACGGCGGTGACTATTCCTGACGAGACGCGCCAGCGCATTTTGAGCGCGATGCAGGAACTCGGGTATATTCCTAACGTCACCGCTCGCCGTCTGCGTTCCAGCAAAACCTATACGGTCGCCGGTGTCATCCCCGACATCACCAACCCGTTCTACCCGGCGTTTGAACGCGGGATTCAGGATACGGTCAATCAGTTCGGCTACGACTTGATCATTTACAACACCGACGGCGCGGCTGACCGCGAGCGCAAATGTCTTGATTCGCTGCTGCAAGGGCGGGTTGACGGCATCGTCGGCGTCTTCTTCCACATGCGCGCGGGCGATCTCATTCCGCTCATCGAACAGCAAATCCCCGTCGTCCGTCTGGAAGCCATGCCCAAAACGTCGGGACATCTGCCGCTGGACAATATCTATATTGATAACGTCGCCGCCAGCCGATCCGCGGTGGAATTCCTGATCGGCAAAGGTCACCAGCGCATTGCCCTGCTCACGAGTCACGAAGGCCCGGCGCGCTTCCGGGAGATGGGCTATCGAGCCGCGCTAGAAGCGTATCACATCGCCTTTGACCCGCTCCTGCTGAGCTATGGCGCGTACAGCGAAGACGGGGGCTACGCCGCCATGCACGCTTTACTCCAACAGGCAGCTCCCTTGACTGCTGTATTTGCCGCCAATGATCTCATGGCGATGGGCGCGATGGTAGCCATCCGCGAAGCCGGTCTGTCGGTGCCGCGTGATGTGGCGGTCATGGGCTTCGATGACATTCCAACCGCCAAACTGGTGTATCCCGCGCTCACCACCATTGCCCAGTTCCAACGCCAGCTGGGGCAGCGGGCGGCTGAAATGCTGATGGGGCGGCTAAATGGGACCGTGCCGGAACCGGGGCGCAGCGTGGAAATGCCCTACCGGATCGTCGAACGTGAGTCTACAGGTTGAGGAGGTGTGCGCCCAAATACTGGAAGTGCAGCGATTCGTTCACAAATTATGCGCAGCGCAACAAATAAATAAGGGGATTTTCAATGCGTAACAAATTCGTATTCGTCGTTCTGGCAGTCATGCTTTGTCTGGTGGCCGGTGCAGTGTCCGCCCAAGATCCGGTGACGGTGACGTGGTGGACAGAAGATTATGTCGATATGGAACAGTTGAACGCGCTGCTGGTCGAGCCATTCAACGCCGCGCACCCGGATATTCGTCTGGAAGTCATCCCGCAGTCCGGGCTCGATGATGCGATGCGCACCGCCTTCACTGCGGGCAGCGCTCCCGACATTCTGCAAACCCCCGGCGCCTCCTTCATTGGGGAGTACGTCAACGCCGGCTTGATCTATCCGCTCACGCAGGCGGCGGCCGACATGGGCTGGCAAGAAAAACTGCTGCCCTGGGCGTACGAATCGGGTCTCCTCAGCGGCGAACTGTACAGCATTCCGTTGACCTTTGAGTCGATGATCCTGATGTACAACAAGACGCTGTTCGAAGAAATGGGCTGGACAGCGCCGACGACTTTCGCCGAACTGCAAGCGATTGCCGAAGCCGCGCAGGCGGCGGGCATCAACCCGTTTGGCTACGGCAACGCCGGTTTCCAGCCGTCGAATGAACATGTGGTCGGCGTGTACCTGAACAACTACGCCGGCGCGGACAATGTGTACGCGGCGCTTACCGGCGAAAAGGCGTGGACGGATCCCGAATTTGTGGCCGCCATCGAACTGCTGCGCAGCCACATGGCCGACGACAACTGGTTCAATGACAGCCTGGAAACATGGTTTGCTTATGGCTGGAACGAACAGTTCACCGCCCTTTCCACCCGTGAATCGGCCATGATGATCATCGGCACGTGGGGCTTCCGCGGCGCGGACGAATTCTTCGCCGAAACGACCGACGACTGGGATTGGGCACCGATTCCACCGCTCTCCGACATGGCGGGCGAATACAATTACATGCTCGCGACCGGCAGCACGCTGTCAGTCAACGGCCAGTCCGCGCACCCCGAAGCGGCCGTCGCCGTCCTTGACTTCCTGATGAGTGATCCGGCCCGTATGCTGCAAATCGCTGCTGGCTACAACTACGGCGAATTCGTCGTGCCGCTCCGCTACACCGCCGAAGACTTCCCCGAAGGCACGGACGAGCGGATTACCCGCTTCTACGCTGATTTCGGCGCGGTCACCGGTGAAGGCCGCGTGGGTTACACCACATGGACGTTCTGGCCCGCCGACGCTGACGTGCAGCTCTGGCAGGAAATTGAGAACGTGTGGTACGGCGAACTGACCGTCGAGGACTATCTGGCCAATCAACAGGCCCTTTGGGATGAAGCTCGCGCCGCTGGCAGTGTGCCGCCCTTGCCCGCGCGGTAGTTAACTCGTACCGGGAGGACGGATGGCCGTCCTCCCGGTCTGAGCAGGAGAACTTGCCATGGCATCATCCGTCGTCAAGACCACGACTCCAGCGCAGCCAACCACCGGACCGACCCAGAGCTCATTTCTAGCTACATTGGGGCGCTGGTCGTTTATCCTGCCGCTGCTCGTCCTTAATCTGATCGTCGTGATCATCCCATCGATCTTTGGGCTGATGCTGGCGTTCACCGATTGGTCCGGGTACGGTCCGATCAACTTCGTCGGACTACAAAATTTCGCCGCCCTCTTTCAAGATCGCATTTTTTTCAAATCACTGGGCAACAATCTCGTCTGGACGGCCATGTTTCTGACAGTCCCCATCTTTGTCGGACTGCTCGGCGCGTACATGCTGTCCGGAATCAAACGCGGGCAAATGTTCTTTCGGGTCGCCTACTTTCTACCTTATGTCTTTGCCAGCGTCGTCAACTCGCAAATCTGGCGGCAAATTCTGCATCCCCGGGTGGGCATCGGCCCCATCCTTGCGGAGTACGGAATTCCAATTCTCGACTTTCCCATCTTCGGCACGCGCGAAACCGCGCTGTTCGGCGTGGCCTTCGTCGATGGCTGGCATTTCTGGGGCTTTCTCGTCATCCTCTACCTGTCCGCGATGGCGGCTGTCGATTCGGAACTCTACGAAGTCGCCCGCCTCGATGGCGCTACCCGCTTTCAGCAGTTCCGCTTCGTTACTCTGCCGAGCATCCGGCCGACGCTCGTTTTCACGATCCTCATGATCACGATCTGGTCGTCGCTCGTATTCGACTACGTTTTCATGATGACGGGTGGCGGTCCGGCAAATTCGTCCGAAGTGATGGGGACATACCTGTATCAGAATGCCTTCCAGCGCTTTGACGTGGGCTATGCCGCCTCGATCGGCGTGATGATGAGCCTGTGGGTCATGCTGGCGGTTGCGGGGTTCGTCTATCTGCGCCGCAGAGGCTGGGAGATCTAAGATGCTCAAACAGCGTGACCAATCCAAACTGCCCAATTACCTTGTGCTGTCGCTCCTCGCCCTGTTTGCGCTCATCCCCATCGTGATTCTGTTCTTCAACGCGGTCAAGACCACCGTTGAAATCGGGCGCAATCCCATCGGGATTCCGCAAGAGATTCGGCTCGACAACTTCATACAGGCGTGGGATCAGGGCGGTTATGCGGTGACCATCCGCAACAGCCTGATCATGATGAGTTCTACCATCGTCGCCTCGCTGACGATTGCCGGGTTAGCAGCTTACGCGCTGGCGCGCCTCAAGCTCAAGGGCTCCGCGCTGATCGCCTTCTACTTTCTGGTGGGCACCAGCGTGCCTCCGCAGTTATTCATGGTGCCGCTGTTTGTCGCGTGGCGTCAAGTCGGGTTGATCAACACCCATCTGGGGCTGATCATCATCTACACCGGTTTGTATTCCCCGTTTGCGACCTATCTGCTGCGTTCGTACATGATCGGACTGCCGGAGGAATTCATTGAAGCCGCGCGCATCGACGGCGCCAGCAATCTGCAAGTGTTTCGCAAAATCATCCTGCCGCTGTCATGGCCGGGATTCCTCACCGCCGGGCTGGTCATCGGCTTGAATGTGTGGAATGAGTTCCTGTTCGCTGTGACCTTCCTGCCCGACCCCGCGCTGAAACCGGTCGCCACCAGTTTATTTGAGTTTCAGGGGCGCTTCAGCCGGGACTGGGGGCTGACCAGCGCCGGTTCCGTGATCATGGTTATTCCCATCATTGTACTGTTCTTGCTTTTGCAGCGCCGCTTCATCGAAGGGCTGACACAGGGCGGGCTAAAGGGATAGGGTCAACGATATGTCGATTCCAAACGACTATTTAGAACGGGTGTATGCGGGCGTACTGGGGAAGATTATCGGTGTCTACCTCGGTCGGCCCTTTGAGGGGTGGTCTTACGAGTCCATCATAGAGCATCTCGGCGAGATCAACTACTACGTGCATGAGAAGCTCAATGTGCCGTTGATCGTCACCGACGATGATATTTCCGGCACGTTTACGTTCATCCGCGCACTGGCCGATTACGGCAACAGTCGGGATATCACGCCCGCGCAAATCGGCCAGACATGGCTGAATTACATTATCGAGGAGCAGACGATTTTGTGGTGGGGCGGCATGGGCAACTCCACCGAACATACCGCCTATCTCCGACTGAAAGCGGGCATCGAAGCGCCGCACAGCGGATCAATGGCGCTCAACGGCAAGGTGGTAGCGGAGCAGATCGGCTCGCAAATTTTCATCGACGGGTGGGGCATGGTCGCACCTGGTGATCCCGAACTGGCAGCGGATTTCGCCCGCAAAGCGGCGAGCGTCAGCCACGACGGCGAAGCGATCTACGGGGCACAGGTCCTTGCGGCGATGGAAGCGCAAGCCTTCGTCGAGCGTGATCTCAACAAACTGATCGATACGGCGGTCGCGCTCATCCCGCAGAACTCGGTGATCGCCACTATGATCAACGATATCCGCGAATGGCACGCCAAAGAACCAGATTGGCGGATGGCACGGAAGCAGTTGGCCGAACGCTACGGCTACGACAAGTATGGTGGCAACTGTCACATGGTGCCGAATCACGGATTGATCCTCTTCTCCCTGCTCTACGGGGATGACGACTTCCAGAAATCGCTCATGATCGTTAACACGTCCGGGTGGGATACCGATTGCAATTCGGGCAATGTCGGCTGTCTGCTCGGCCTCAAAAATGGTCTGGCGGCGATCAACAGCGGCCCGGATTGGCGCACCCCGGTCGCGGATCGACTGTACTTGCCAACGGCGGACGGTGGACGCTCGATCACTGACGCGGCCATCGAAACGTATCATCTGGTCAACATGGGACGCAGTTTGCAGGGGCAGATGCCGCTGAAACCCAAGAACGGTGCGCGCTTCCATTTTGAACTCCCCGGTGCGGTGCAGGGCTTTGTGAGCGAGGACTCCGTCGCGGCGCGCGGCGTGGTGACGGTCGAGAACGTGGAAGGCTTCACCGAAAATGGCACACGATCACTGGCGATCCATTATCACGGCCTCGCCGCCGGTCGCTGTGGGCGCGTCGAAACGCCCACCTTCATCCCCTCGCGCGAAGTGGCCCGGTACTTCGAACGGCGCGGCTATCGACTGCTCGCCTCGCCCACCCTCTATCCCGGCCAGACCATTCGCGCACGGGTCACCGCCGCTCCTGTGAGCAGCGGCGCGGTGGAGGTGAATCTCTATATCAAGCACTATAACGCGGCTGACGAACTTACCCTACTCCACAGTGATCCGGTAATGCTGTCTCCCGGCGGCTCGTCAGTCCTCACATGGCGCGTACCGGATACGGATTGCTACCCAGTCGCGTTTGTCGGCGTACAGGTACACGGCAGCGGCGGGCAGCAGGGAACCGTCGCCCTCGACTATCTCACATGGGAAGGCGCGCCGGATCTGGTATTGGATCGCCCCGCGGCACGCGAACACAATCGAGTGAACGGAATTGCGGGGCCGGTGCTGTGGAAAATGGCGTGGATCGATGGCTTCGACAGCCGCGAACGCTTGGCGGATCTCGACTACTGGCCCGATCCCTATCGTCTGATTCAGAACAAAGGGCGCGGCCTGATCATGCTGGGTACGCGCGAATGGACGGACTATCAGGTCACAGCACGGATGACGCCCCATATGTGTCAGGCGGGCGGAATCGGGGTGCGCGCGCAGGGCATGACGCGCTATTACGCGCTGCTGCTCGATCAAAAGCAGACGCGCCTCGTGCGGGCGTTTGAAGGCAAGGACATCGTGCTGGCCGAGGTGGCGGGCGGGTGGAAGTTCGGTCACAGCTACGAACTCAACCTGAAGGTGCAGGGCAATCGCCTCACGGCGTCGATCAATGGTCAGATCGTGCTCAGCGCCGAAGACCCGGAAGCCGCTTATGCAGGCGGCGGGATCGCGCTCATCTCCGAAGTTGGGCGCATCGGTTGTGAACACGTCGAAGTCCGTCCCCTATGATGATGTGAGCAAAGTCGTGTCGTCTGGCTGTCGCGGTGCTTACCTGCGACAGCCAGCGCCGAAGGGAAAATGAACATGGCTCGATGTGTGTTTCAGCGGCTGTTCCTGTTCGCCATCTTCCTGCTTACGCTGACCGTATCCGCTGCTGTTACGACCGAAGCCCAATCGGGAAGCAGTTCCGGTCGCACCTTCTACATCGATGCGCTGAATGGCGATGACAGCCACGACGGGCTGTCCGAAGCGACGGCTTGGCAAGCGCACACGATGGTTTCCACTGTCTCGCTCCTGCCCGGGGATACAATTGCCTTCAAGCGCGGGTCAGCCTTCTCCGGCCCAATTTTCATCCAAGATTCTGGTACCGAAGGCAGCCCAATCACCCTCACTGCCTATGGTGAAGGCGAGCCACCCCACTTCACCAATCCCAACGACCGGGATATGAACGGTAACGCAATCCGGTTGGCGGGCAGTTGGATCATCGTAGAAAACCTGTATTTTCACGACACCCCGCCGACCCGCCTCGCGGGCAGACCGCAGAGCATCTTCCGGATGGGCGCTGTGTACAACATGGCGGGCGCGAATCACAACATCATCCGCAACAATGTGTTCATCCACTGCACCAAAGCGATCCAGTCAGCGGGCGAGTTCACCCTCATTACGCACAACTATCTGGATGGTCCCGACCATCCCCTGTGGAGCGGCAATGCGGGGCGCGACGGTTGGGGGCCAATCGGGATTCACCTCGGCATTGGCAATCAGGAAGTCGCGTATAACACCATCAAGAACTACCTGACCACCGATAGCCCGTATGGCTCGGATGGCGGCGCCATCGAACTGGACGACGGACGCTACCACAAGGACAATGTCTACATCCATCACAACTACACTGAAGGCAACGCTGGCTTCCTCGAGTCCAGTTGGGAACTGGATTACCTACCGGAAGTGCAGGAAGTTCACAATTTGCGGGTCGCCTTCAACGTGAACTATGATGGTCAGGGTTGGATACTGATGTGGGCGCCGTGTCACGATTGCTATTTTGACAACAACACAGTCATCCGCACCACCGCTTTCGGCAGTCCGTCGAACGATGTCGCCTACCTAGCGTATGGGGGCATTCATTTCCGTAACAATCTCTTCGTCGCTACCCGCGAACCGTATCAGGGCGACGGCGCGGCAGACATAATCACCGAGGGCAACTGGTATTTCAATCCGGCGGGCGCGTCCACCAGACACGGGGATAGCAGCGCGGCGGGGAGCGGTGATCCGCTCCTGATCGATCTGGTCGGCGGAGACTATCGCCCCACCTGCGCCAGCCCCTTGAGAGCCGTCGGCGTCAATTTGAGCGAAACTTACGCCGTCGATTTTGACAGAAACGCCCTGTCCGCTCAGGGTGCGTGGGATGTCGGTGCATGGCAGGCTCAAGGCTGCCCAGGCTAATCCTGAAGGCTGTGGACCATTGCTCTAAATGCCGGACTTGCAATGAATTTTGGGCTTGAACGCCGACTTCCCTGCGCAGCGCTCAAGTAGACTCTCGAAAGTCCCAATGTAGGGGTAGACCTCTGTGTCTACCCGGTTT
>CALKIA010000213.1 GCA_937988705.1 uncultured Chloroflexota bacterium
CCGCCATCGTCGCGGACAGCACATCTTTCATCCGTTCGCGGACGTTGACTTCGCTAAAGGTGGCCGCCAACCACGGAATTGTCACGACCAGCGCGGCGCACAACGCGACCGGGAGCAGGGCGGCGCGTGACCAGCCTCGCCGCCACGCGATCACCCACGTGACTGCGCTCACACCAACCACCAATGCGAACGCCGCCGGATTCAGCGGTACGATGGCGTGATACAGGTTATTCAGCACGCGTTCTATGTTGAGAATGTTGGCGAACCCACCTTCGCGGGCGGTTGCGCCTTCGCGAGGTACCACCATGATTCCGGCCACCGCCACCGCGCCGATGATCCCCAGCACCATCACGCTGATGATCGCCAGTCGCACCCCGCGCCGCCGATCCGTCTTCAAGATCGCCCGCACTGCGACCAGACCGGGCAGCACCGCCGTCAGCGTGAAATACTTGTCTAGAATCGCCAATCCACCCGCGATCACGCTCCCCATTGCCCACCGACTCGCACTCGGATGGGTCAGCGCCAAGACTCCGAGATACAGCGCTAGACTCACCAGCAGATAGAGTAGGGGATCGGGCGTAGCATAAATCGCGTTTTCGACCACCAGCGGCGCGACTGCCCACGCTGCCCCGGCGATCAGTCCTGCCATCGCGCCTGCGCCCGATCCGCGCGGAAACAGCGTGCGCGCCGTCAGCGCAATCCACACCAGTGTGAGCAGGCTGAACACCCCGCTGATCAGCCGCAGCAGCGCGACCGTCGCCGCCATTGAGCTGACGCCGAGCGCCTCCATGACCATCTGTACACCCATAATTAGCCAGATGTACAGCGGCGGGTAGCCTGTCAGATACGCTTGATTATCAAACAATCCGCGCCATTCCAGCGCCGTCAAGTAGAAGACCGGTTCATCCGGGTGATCGACGTACGGTAGGCTGAAGTTATAGCCAACTATGCGGAAGATCGCGGCGACCGCCACCACCACCAACAGTAGTATCCACCACCGCCGCGCTGCCCAATGTACTGTTTGCTCGTTGTTCGCCATCGTCTTGTTGCGCTGCTATCCGTTCGAAAGTTAGTATCAGAGCATGACTATAGTTCAAATTCAATGCAAATTGCTGGTGGATTGAGTAAGTTTCACTCCCAAAACGTGGCGATTTTTTTGCCCCTCTCCCCCGGGAGAGGGGCGGTTGAGCGCAGCGAAACGGGGTGAGGTTGTAAATCACTGAGTATTTTATCAGACTCCCATATCTGAGGACTCGTCCCTTATGACCGACCGCACGCAGCTTTATACCTTGCTTGGCGACCTCCCGCCGCGTGACTACCCGATCACTGTCCAGCTCATCGACCAGATCGACCACGCTGGTTACCGGCTGGAAACGCTTCTGCTCGATTTGAACGGTGTTCAGTTAGTGCCCGCCTATTTCGTCAAGCCGCTCACGGCTTCTGGGCCGCTGCCGTGTATCGTCTACACGCATGCGCATGGGGGCGACTATGAGCTGGGCAAAACCGAACTCCTCACTGGACGTAAAGCGCTGGTCTCGCCGTATGCCGCCGCCCTGACTCAGCGCGGTTACGCGGCGCTGTGCATCGACCACTGGTGCTTTGGCGAACGGCGCGGGCGCACCGAGAGCGCCGTCTTCAAAGAGCTGCTGTGGCGTGGTCAGGTGCTGTGGGGCATGATGGTCTACGATTCGCTGCGTGCCGTGGATTACTTGGTCTCACGCGCGGATATTGATCCCGACCGCCTAGGTGCGTTAGGCTTATCCATGGGCAGTACGATGTCTTGGTGGTTAGCCGCGCTCGATCCTCGCATTCGTGTCTGTGTTGATATCTGCTGTCTGACCGACTTTGACGCCCTCATCGAGAGCGCGAATCTTGATGGGCATGGCGTTTACTACTACGTACCGTCACTTCTCAAGCACTTTACGACCGCGCAGATTAATGCCTTGATCGCGCCGCGTCCGCATTTGAGTCTCGCTGGCAATGATGATCCGCTCACGCCGCGCGCGGGCTTGGATCGGCTTGATCGCGAACTTCAGGCGGTGTACGCTGCGCATCCGGATCGCTGGCAGCTCAAGCGGTATGACTGTGGTCACTTAGAGACAGCGGCGATGCGTTGGGAAATCATGAGGTTTTTAGAAACATGGCTTTAGCTCCCCACGACCCCTATGCCGCCCTGCGGTTTCGGGATTTCCGGTTGTTGTTCAGCGGCCGTTTTGTCGCGCAGCTTGGCGAGATGATGGTCAGCGTCGGCGTTGGTTGGGAACTCTATGAGCGTACCGGCGATGCTTTCGCGCTCGGCCTGGTCGGGTTGGTGCAGGTCATCCCCGTGATGCTGCTCTCGCTGCCCGCGGGTTACATCGTTGACCGTTACGACCGTAAGCGAATCACGTTGTACTCGCAGCTTGTGCTCATCGCTTGTTCGCTGGCGCTGGCGGGCATTTCGCTCACCCGTGGGCCGCTGCCGCTCTTGTATCTGATCCTCGCGGTGATCGGCGCGGCGCGGGCGTTCAACAATCCGGCGGAGGGCGCGCTCACCCCGCAGACCGTGCCGGCGGAACACTACTTCAACGCGACGACGTGGAGTTCGATGATCTGGCAGACCTCCGCGATCTCTGGTCCCGCCCTAGGTGGTTTCATCATCGGCCTGACCAACACTCCGGCGGCCGTCTATATCGCGAACGCGGCTGCGGGTGGGGTGCTGGTGGTAGTGCTGCTCCTGCTGCGCCTCAAGCCGCAAACCTATGTTCCCACCGATGAGCCGCCGCTTAAGGCGCTGCGCGCCGGGTGGCACTTTGTCCGGAATACTCAGGTCATTCTCGGCTCGCTCTCGCTGGATATGTTCGCCGTGCTCTTTGGCGGCGCGACCTTCTTGCTGCCGATCTACGCCAAAGACATTCTCCACGTCGACGCGACTGGACTCGGCTTGCTCCGCGCGGCTCCCTCGATCGGGGCGCTCATGATGGCGACCTTTCTGTCGCGGCGGCCGCCTTTCAAGCGCGCTGGACGGACGCTGCTTTGGGCGGTTGCGGGCTTCGGCGTGGCAACGATCGCCTTTGGCGTCTCCACGTCGTTCTGGTTTTCGCTGCTCATGCTCGCATTGACGGGGGCGCTCGACAATATCAGCGTGGTCATCCGGCACACCCTCGTCCTCACGCACACCCCCGACCCCATGCGCGGCCGCGTGAATGCGGTGAACAATACCTTCATCGGCGCCTCCAACGAGTTGGGCGGCTTCGAGTCCGGGTCGGTGGCGGCGCTGTTGGGACCCGTTGGGGCGGTCGTGTTCGGCGGCATTGGCACGCTGGTCGTTGTCGGTGCGGTCGCGTGGCTGTCGCCGCAGCTGCGGCGCATGGGCGCGCTCCATACGGCGCATACGCCTGAACCCGAACCGGCGACCGTGCCCGAACCGGGTGTCTCTGGCTAAAACAAAACGGACGGGCATAATCGCCCGTCCGCTTGCTTATCTGGGACACGGCTGGAGCTGTGTCCTTTTTGTTTTAAGTCCAGACGAATTAATCTTGTTGGATGTTTGCGCCCCTACGAAAACGGTTCTTGTAGGGACAAGGCATGCCTTGTCCTCAATTGACCAATTCCAAAACGTGCTTTGACACCCCAAAGAACTTGCTCGTTTGTACATAGGGCATCTTTGAATATTCGCCACTGTTCTTGTAGGGACGCCCAACGGGTCGTCCGCCGTCAGGGAAGCTCAGCGCTACTGCGTTATTTTAATGTGAGTTATAGATAAGGTTTTTCTCACCCCAACCCGAATTCAGGGTAAGAAGACAACCATCGATTTTGCCGTCTCCCCTCTCCCCGCTTGCGTGGGAGAGGGGCTGGGGGTGAGGGGGACGCGCGAATGAGGCTTATCCCTTATTGACGGTAGGCTAATCATTCACCCCTCCCTGAATTCGGGGAGGGGCCGGGGTGGGGTCGGCCTGTCTACTGCTGCGTCGGCTTGATTCGGCGAATACTTTTGCGCTGCCGCCGCAGTGCCATCCGCAGACCTAACCGCATCGGCGACATATCTGGCCGATTAGCTTTGGTCAGCGGTTCCGGCTTCGCTTCGACATACGCCTTCATCTGCTGCGTCTCGCTTGGACGCTGCACGCCGAAGATCTCCCAGATGCTGACGCTCGCCGTATCCATCTTGGTCGGCTGCGCCATCGTCACATTCGGCGAAATCGTCGGTTCTTCCCACGGTTTACTGGTCGGCCCTTGGGACACGAGGGTGCGCTCAGCGTCCGGCGGCTCAGCGGCCTTCGTTGGCTCGACCGGTGCGGGTGCTTCTGTCACCGGCGGTTCTGCTTCTGGTTCTGCCTCGGGTTCTTCCGCGGCGAGTACCTTCGTCGGTTCGGGTTCGGGCAGCGGTGGCAGCGCGGTCTTCGGGCGTTCGACGGGTGTGTCCAGCTTCACTGCTTCGAGTGCGGGCGGCTCTGGCTCATCTTCGACGGCTGCGCTCTCTGGCTCATCTTCGACCACGGGCGCGGCGTCTGCCGGTTCTTCTTCGACCGCTGGCTGTTCCGCGATCGTATGCACGAGCGTCGGTTCGGGCGTCAGACCCGCGAACGGCGGCGCGGCATCATCGACCGGTTGCCGCGGCTGTGTATCAAACAGCGGATCGGGCGGCGGCTCCGCTACGACCACGGGTGACGTGCTCGTCACGGGCGGAAGCTGCGCGCGCGGCTCGCTCTCCGAGTCGAAGTCGAATCCGTAATCGAAATCTGGCTCCTGCTGTGGCGGAATCGATTCGACCTCGGCTGTGCTGAGCCTATCGTCGCCGGCTGCGGGGCGGCTGATCTCTGCCTCGTCACTGGGCTTAATGACGGGGTTCGGGCGTGTATCGTCGACGGCGGGCGGCGGTTCTTCGATCACCGGGCTGCGCGCCTGCCAATCACGTTCTGTGATCGGCATGAACGGTTGCAGCGACTGCGCATCGTCATCCGTCAGCGGCGGTTCATCGATGATCGGCCTGCCCGCCGTTGCCATACTCGGCGGCGCTTCCGCATTTTCGTCTTCTTTGGGCAGGCTCGGATGCCGTGGCTGGTACTGCGCTCGCTCCTCGGCATTCGGCGCGTCCCGCATCAGCGATTTAGGTTCAATCGGCCCGCTGCTGCCGTGCGCTTTGATCTGTAAATAGAGTTTGCGCAAGCTGTCCGCAATCGTCTTGTCGATCTGGCGGCGCGTCCCCATGGAGTCGCGCATACCGCCGAACAAGCCGGGCAGGCTATAGGTGAACGTCCACTGTACGATTGTCCCTTCGGGAATCTCCTGCAAGCGGATGCGCCCGATATTCTCCTCGTAACCGGGGCCATCGATGAAGACATACTCGTAGCCCAGTCCGTTGTACCATGCGGTGATTTCCAGCACATATTCGCGTCCACTCTCGGTGGTCTGACGCCAACGTGTGCCGGGGCCATCGTGCTTCCCGGTGAGGAAAGTCACACTCTTGCAATCGACTTGCCACTTAGGATTGCGTGACAGATTGCTGATATATTCCCAAACCACGGGTGGGTTTGCGGCGATTAAGATTCTGTGGTCAATCGTAGTCATAACAGCTTGATTATAAACACTTTGCGTCTGTGTTCAAATTTCCACTTTTGCGCTACAATAACGAACGATCTTTCTATGATGGAGTACCTTGCTTGCCAACGCCGACGCTCGTATTTGCTGCCATCTTCGCTACACTCCTCGGCGCTGCTTTCCATTTTATCATTGGTGGCAGTTTACGCCGACTCTTGCTCTATCTCTGGGCGAGTTGGGTCGGTTTTGGGCTCGGACACTTCATCGGCGTTTTCTTTGGAATCAATGCACTGAACGTCGGCACGCTGCGGCTGCTGTCGGCGTTCTTGGGTGCAATTACGGCGCTGGTCGCCGTTTGGCTCTTGGCTCGTGCGCGCAGTACGAGCGCTAAGTAAAGGATTGGCA
>CALKIA010000214.1 GCA_937988705.1 uncultured Chloroflexota bacterium
TGTGAAGTTCAGCGGGTCGCATGGCGGCTTTTTAAACACCTACATGTCTCGTCCTTTCGTTAGATCAATGAGATTCAAGGACGAGGCATGCCTCGTCCCTACAGGGTCTTCGGCGACGGGAACCCGTGTTCCATTGGCAAGCATGAAAAACCTACCCCTGAAAGCACCCCCGGCCCCTCCCCGAATTCGCGGTGGGGTCTGATAAACGTTATCCATATTCACCTGGCGGCTCGCGCTGAACCGGAATCGCTCCCGTCATTGGAATCAAAAACCCCGGGTCGTGCGACCCGGGGTTAGCATCAGCCTTAGCGCACGACGAGCGCGCCGACGCCGCCGTTGTAACGCACGGTGATCTTGCGCGCCGACTCTTCGTAGTTGGCCGACTGCCACACACCGCTCTTGCCGAAGAACTCATCCGAGCCGCTCAGGCGGGCGAGCCGCGCCGGGACACTGATATCGCCGATGCCCGCTTTGCCGTCCACGCGCACCGCTGCCTCGGCGGGGAGATGCACCTGCACTTCGCCGACGCCGCCATGCACGGTGATATCCGCGGTGGCACCTTCGCCGATGTCGAGGTCGATTTCGCCCGTACCCGCGCGTACCGTCAAGGTGACCGATGCGCCCGCCGGAATTTTCACATCCAGTTCGCCGACGCCGCCGTTGATGTTCGCGGTGTAGGGTTCAGGCGAATTCGGCAGCGTCACATTGATTTCACCCGTGCCGCCATTCATGGTCACTTTGCCGGGTTTAAGCGTGGCCAGCGAGAAATCGCACTGGCCGACGCCGCCATGAATGTCGAGATCAACCGGGATCGCCGGGGACAGACCGACTTTCCAGCGCAGTTGATTCTCGCCGCGATGGCTGAGCCACGCCAGCGCATGCCGGAACCATTCACCGGGGGACGTGACCTGACTCAGGCTGACAACCTTCTCAGCCTCATTGTTCGTGACGAAGCGCATCTCACCGATATACGTGATCTCGGCATCGATCAGCTTAGCGGAATCTTCCAGCATGTAGACATTGGTTTCGCCCGCCGACAGATCGAGGCGGACGCGCGCGGAGGTCGCGCTGCCGACAACATCGCTGAAGCTGTCCGTTTTGACTTCGACCTCTTCGGGCGATCCAACCGACCGGAAGAAATCGCCAATTTGGTCGCTGAGCTTCTCAAATGAGAAGGACCATTCCGTCTTGTACTGCTTGGGCTGCTGATTATCGCTCATGGTACATTTGTTCTCCTCTGGCTGTCTTTGATTGTCGTTTAGTCTATGTATCGGGGTTGACCCATCGGTCACCCCCGATCATCAGGGTGGCGCTTAGTTGAGATTCAGGCTGCCTGTGCCGCCGTCATACTCGATGGTGATCTGGTGCTCGGCCGCGTCGAAGTCCGCTGTTTCCCACGTGCCGGAGTCGCCGATGAAGCCGTCTTCGCCGCTGATGCGGTTAAGGCTGCTGGGAACATTGACGCTGCCCGTGCCAACCGAAGCCTGAAGACGAACGGCCGCGCCATCCGGCACGTCGATGGTCATGCTGCCCGTGCCGCTGTTGAGGATCAGGTGGACATTGGCAGCGTCCAGCAGGCGGATGCGCCCCGCGCCGGTGCCGGTTTCAACGCGCGCCGTGTAATCATCGGGCACTGCGGGCAACGCGAGATCGACGCTGCCGGTGCCGGTGTTCACCCGCAAACTGGTGAGCTGGAAGGTGCTCAGATCAAGGTTGATGGCGCCCGTACCGCTGCTCACATCCAGATCAAGCGGAATGGTCGGGTTGAGGCCGATCGCCCACTGGACACCGTCCAGCGTAGCACCGCCGAACCAGTCGAAGAAGAAGAAGTTGCTGTAGCTGACCGAACCCTGACTTTCGAGCGAGACAATCCCGGTCGTGCCGTTGGTCGAGGCAGCGTACTCGATTTCACCCACATATTCGATGTTCGCATCGAGCAGTTGACTCGGATCGCTGATAGGACTGACGCGCACTTCGGCGATGTTCGCGCTCACCGTCACGCGCGCCGCTTCCGCGCCATCGAGGGGCTCAGTGTAGGTGGCCGTGTTGACCTCTGCCGTCTGCGCCAGCCCCACCGAGGGGCCGATCAGCATGAGGGCGATCAGGACGATCACCGTGCCGCCGATAATCAGAAAGGAAAGCCGCTGGTTGTTACGTCCGAGCAAAAGTTCCACCCCGAAGGCGATCAGGATCAGGGGCCAGAACCGAAAAAGAACCGATAAATTTGCCGCGTTGAAGATATTAGCTTCGGCGAGCAGCCAGATGACACCTATCGCAATCAGAATGATTGCCCAGGGCGAAGTACGCCGTGAATGTAGATTGTGTGACATGCCGTTATCCCCCTTGCGAAGTCTTGTCACTATGTGTGTATACGACGCACCGGGGATAAAGTTGCAAAAGTTATGAACGGCAGATCGGCGGGCCTTCTGGGGGATACGTCCAGCGCTGCGTCACATTTTCGGCGGCGGTCATGGCGCGGAATTCGTTATACAGCGCGATCAGATTGGGGCAATCGCCTAGAATTTCGGCGGCTTGGCCCTGAATGTACCAGCACTCAAAGCGCCGTTCATCGACGGGTACAGCCTGCATCACCTGGAGCGTGGAACAGCGGTTGAGCGAGGCTTGCGCTTCCGCAAACTGCCCCTGCAAGAAGTGCTCCATGCCCAGCCGATACCAACCCTCCGACCAGTCCGGCGCGCGCTGCGTGACCTCCGAACAGTAGCGGATCGCCATGGCGCTTTCACGCATCAGGCTGGATAGTTCGCACAGCCGCAGCCGCGCCTTGACGTTCTGCTCGTCATGCACCAGCACGTTGTAATAGGCGACGGTGGCCGCGTCACTGTCGCCGAGCAGCAGCGCATACTGCGCCCGCTCAAAGTACAGCAGCACAAGGTTTGGGTTAATTTCGATGGCTCGTTCGATAGTTCTGACGGCTTCTTCATACACGCCGAGATCACTCTGGCTGATGGCTTGCGCGCGTAACGCATCCACCCGCATCCAGCCCTGCGCCACATCGAGCGCCCGCGTGCTTTCGCGCAGTGATACTTCGAAGCTGCCGACGCTCCCATAAGCCAGCGCCAGCGCAATCCGGGCGATCGCGTTTTCGGGGTATTTTTCCAACACCTCGCGGGCGACATCCGCTGCCGAAGCCGGATCATCGCCCGCGACCAGCGCGAAGGCGTGCGCTGCCTGAATATGCGGGCTGAGCGGATCGATGCGCCGCGCTTCGGTGGTGACTTCGAGCGCCAACTGGCGATCAATCGCGCGGTCGTATTCGCCGTAACTGCGATAGATCAGCGCGCGGGTGAGCAGCAGCACCGCGTCTGGTTGGGCGGGCATCTGGCTGAGAATTTGCCGGGCAATGCTGATCGTACCGGTCAGGTCGCCGCGTTCAAAGGCATTGTAAGCGGAGCGCAGGACGTCCGTATTCATGCCGGAGACGCTGGCTTCCGGCGGACGCCAGCGCGATAACCATGCGAACACCCCGGTACTGATGCTGCCGATCACGAAGACAAAGGCGAAGAACGACAAACAACCCGCTTGACGACGACGACGGAGGGTGAACCGTGACCGAGAACGTTGGATTCGCATAGTCGATTGGAGCCGATTTGCTGGATAACGTGGGATAACTTGCCCTATTGTAACGTGCTTATTACAGACATGCACGTACAATTTAATCGAAAAGAATCAAGGTTTTCTTGTGGAGTGGGCATGGATTTCAACGCTGTTTTGTTGATTACAACGGTTCCCGTCGACGGGGCGGAGGCTGTCCTGAAAGCGTTGGGTGAGACCGGTGCGGGCGAGATCGGCTGGTACACGCATTGCGCCTTCACCAACCCGGGAATCGGGCGCTTTAGGCCAGATGCGCGATCCAACCCGGCCGTGGGTGAACGTGAGGTGATCAATCGGGTCGAGGAGGTGCGCATCGAGACGGTCTGCCAGCGTGATCGTGTCAAAGCGGCGCTGGCGGCGCTGCGCGCGGCGCATCCTTACGAAGAACCTGCGATCTACATTCTGCCGGTGTTGAACGAAGAGGATTTCTAGGCCACCCCACCCCCGCCCCTCCCCGAATTCGGAGAGGGGCGCCAGATCGCCCCTTCTCCCCGCTTGCGTGGGAGAAGGGGTCGGGGGTTGAGGGGTTGATTATCTAGAACGGCATGGTCGAGGTGGGGTCGAAGGGGATATCGTTGTAGCGAAGCTCAAAGTGCAGGTGCGGCCCGGACGAATTGCCCGAGTTGCCGACCGCGCCGATATACTGCCCGGCGCTGACAGCCTGTCCGCAGCCGACATTGATCGCCGAGAGGTGGCCATATAAGGATGTGAACGGCCCGTGCGCGAGCACGATCAAATAGCCGTAACCCCACGTGCTCCACCCGCGGAAGATGACGGTGCCGCCGTTGGAGGCGTAGACGGGAGTCCCTTCAGCCGCTGCCAGATCCACACCGGTATGGAACGAGCTAAAACCGCGTGTCCATGAGTAGGCGCCGATCGGCTTGAGCCAACCACCGCCGCCGCCGGGATTCGAGGTCGCGCCGCACGAGCCGGGGTCACCGGGCGCAAACGAGATCGTTCCGCCCACGTTGCCGTTGCTGGCATCGCCGCCGGTTCGTTCGACGGTGGGATTCCAGCTGATCTGCTCGGCTTCACCGCCGGGGATGACCACCTGCGTGCCGCTCGGCAGCAGTGTCTCCGGCGTGATGCTCGTTAGCGAGCCGAAATCGTTATATTCCGAGTCGATAATCACATAGGGATCCACGCGGAATTCCTGCGCAATACTGGCGATGCTGCGTTCATTATTGACGGTGATGAACGCGCCATCGACCGGGGGAATGTTGATCGCCCGTCCCGGTCGCAGGCCACCGATGATGTCGCGCGAATTGGCCCACGCGACGCTTTCCGGCTTTAAGCCGAAGCGGTCGGCAATGGCGTAGATCGTATCGCCGGACTCGACGGTGTACTGGACAACTTCACTGCGCGGACGATCCGGCGCAATGGTGAAGGGGTTGTAATCGTTGCGCACGATTTCCAAGCCCGTTTCCGACTTTAAGGATTGCAGCGGCGCAGTCAGCAGGGCGAGCGCTTGTTCGGGGCTGAGCGTAGGAAGCACGCCGCCGCCGTTCATCGTCTCGGCACCGCTGGCGCTGGGATCAGTCGTCGGCGGGACGAAGGTCGTCGCCGTCGGGCTGATGAGGGGCGCATCGGTGATGTTTGGAGCAGGCGTGGGCACTGTGTCCGACGGCGTGAGCAGAAGCAACGCCGTGGCCGCGGTGAGCGCAGCCGCGCCAAGCAGCGACACGAAACCGACGACCCGCCGCCACGCAGAGATGTCCCGGACGGTGGTGACCCGTCCAGTATCCGCCAGGTGGTCGGGAATCGGTTCATCCGTGTTCAAAAGTGGCATTTCCAAAAAACCTCGTCTATGCCCAATGTCGTCCGCTATCCTAGCGCCATGACTCCAATGGCGCAAGGTGAGGCTGATGCGCGCCGCGCAAACGGAGGGCATGGCATAGGCCGATAGTCCCTATGCTGAGAGCGGGGACGAACTGCTCCTGCCGGTGAATCGGTCGGTGTCGGTTCGTATTCAATCGGACAAAGAATAAACCTACCCCTAATAACTATTGGCGCTAAATGGTGCATCCGACAAGTAGAGCGTAAAATGGGAGTGAAAAAGCAATGAGAATGAGAAATGCCTGCCCATTTGCGAGTACGCGAACTGCTGGAAGAAGAGCAAAACGAGATCAAGCGCTGCGCGCGGTCACGAACAGGAGCGGTGCGGGAAGTGGAGCGGGCGCAGATGGTCCACTTGTCCAGCGAGGGAAAGTCGGTCAAAGCTATCGCTCTGACCCTGGGCATGAGGGAAGACAAAGTTCGGTTTTGGATCCATCGCTTCAACGCCGCTGGACTGTCAGGCTTAGCGGATGAGCGGCGTTCTGGACGCCCGCCAACGTATGCCAGCGAAGTGGTGGGCGAGATCATCGCCACGGCATTAACCGACCCGCAACAACTCGGATTACCGTTCGCCAGTTGGACACTGGATCGCTTGGCAGCCTATCTGAGTGAGACACAAGGGATAGCTATGAGGCGTAGCCGCATTGACGACATCCTGCTGCGTGAGGGGTTGCGCTGGCGCCAGCAAGAAACGTGGTTTGGTGAGCGCGTCGATCCCGACTTCGCGCGAAAAAGGGGGTGATTGAGCAGTTGTACACGCATCCTCCCGAAAACAGTTGGGTGGTTTGTCTGGACGAGATGGGACCCGAGTCTGGCAAGTCTCATCCAGGGCAGCGACTGGTGCGCCCTGCAGAACGAGCGTGCCAAGAAGCGGATTACGGACGACGCGGCAAAGGTTACATCTTTGGCGCTTTTCGTCCCCTTACGGGCGAAGTCCTAACCCAACCATATACTCGACGCACGATTGCCAACTGGGTCGATTTTCTTTCGCATGTAGAGACGTGGATACCGACTGGAGTGGAGCGCATCTATGCCATTTTGGACAATCTCAGCAGTCATCGCGCCACCGACGTGTTGCTGTTCAGCCTCACTCACCCGCGTTGGGAGTTTGTCTTTCAGCCCAAGTACGCCGCCTATCTCAACCTGATTGAGCCGTGGTGGAAAGTACTGCGCTCTTTAGCTCTCAAGGGACGACGTTTTGAAACTTGGCAAGATATTGCTGCCGCTGTCGCTCAAGCGACGGATTACTGGAATAGACATCGGCATCCCTTTGTTTGGGGCAGACGGCGACGGCATCGTCCTTCTCGTTCTCTGGGTATCGCCACCCTGCCTTAAGTTGCTTAAACTTGTCGGATGCACCACTAAAGTAGGTTCTCGAAACAAATCCACGAATGGATGTAGATGTAGGGGCGCACCTGTGTGTGCGCCCGAAACCGGGTAGACACATAGGTCTAC
>CALKIA010000215.1 GCA_937988705.1 uncultured Chloroflexota bacterium
GCCAGCGCGCTGATGAACAGGTTGCCGAAGGCGTGCCCGCCGAGATCGCCGTTGTTGAAGCGATACTGAAACAATTGGGTCATCAGACTTTCGTCATCGGCCAGCGCGGCGATATTATTGCGCAAATCGCCGGGCGGGAGCACGCCGAGTTCGCGCCGCAGTCGACCGGAACTTCCGCCGTCATCTGCGACGGTGACGATCGCCGTGATATTGCTGGTGTAAGTCTTCATGCCTTTCAGCACTGAGGGGAGTCCCGTGCCGCCGCCGACGGCGACGACCTTGATTCCCTTCTGCGTCATGCTGTGGCGGTACACCGCATCAATCACGCGACCCTGAACCATCTTTCGGTATGGCGCGAGGATGTTACGCGACAGCTTGACCCCGGCGATGGTGCTCAGGAGGATTCCCACTCCCACGCCCACCCCGATGTCCAGCCAGCCGATACTCGGCACGACGCGCGTCACGACGGTTATCTGGGCTAGCTCCAAAATCGCGAAGGCGAGGCTCACCGCGATGATTCCGATTCCGATAGCGAAGAGCAGCAGCCAGCGCTTAACTCCCAGTCCTACCGTAAACCACTTTTGGAGCGCATTTGCCAGGTTCATCTAGTCGTAACCCGCCATACACTGATCGGAGAGATTAACACCGCGTTCCCGTGCTGTCAAAGATTTTAAGCGGATTTAACGCGATATGTGATGAAAAACAGGGTGATCGCGCTGAGGATCGTCAGACCGCCAATGGTCAATGCCGCATCGAACCAGAATTGCTCCGGAAACAGGCGGATCAATGTATCGGAGTAGTAGAACTGCCAGGTGCCGCTTGCGAAGAACATTTGGTGAAAGCCGGTGAAGAAAAATTCCCAGTTGAACACGGCCGTGAGCGCAATCGTGATCAACAGCGCCACCGTGAACAGTGCGCCATTGCGAATGCTCGTCGCCAGTTGCCACGGATCGCCGCGATAATACAGGTACAGCACTACGACCAGCGCCAGCACCGACGCGCCGATGGCTGCGGCGAACGCGATCTGCGTCACAATTTTGACATCGCGCAGGTGTTGTAGCTCGCGCAGCGTGTACATGGGTCGGCCATCGTTCAGCGTCAAATCCGCGAGATATTCCACGTCCTCGCCGTTCAGCAGATACCGCAGCGTATACGGCGCGTAATCCATGCGTTCTTCGGTCGTGAAGCCATACGGATCGTCGGGGAAACCGGGGCGCGTGTATTCGAAGTACAGAAAGGCGGGTGTCATGACGATCCGCACGATCAGCAGCACGATCAGCGGCGCCAGAATGAGGGTGAGATAGGCTTGTGCCAGCCAGCGCAGCGCCGGTCTACCGTGCTTTTTCGTCGTTGCTGTCACCGGAGCTGCTCCGTGCCGCCGCTAAACAGAAAATTCAGCACCATCGAATCGACCATCGTTTCGACCGCGGCGCGGTTATCCGTGAAGATGACCTCCGATGCCGTCACCGGGACGAGTGCCATCACCGCGAGATTCAACGTCGTGCGCAAATCGTCTGCGGCACTCTCCGGCAGCAGCGCGACATTGCGGATGAAATCCTCGCTCGTCGTCGGTTGCTGCGTTGCCACGAGAATCGTGTTGAACGAGTAGGGGACATCCATCGCGTGCACGCTTGGGTACACTTGCAGCAGCGTCGCCGTCAGCGCATCGATCAGTCGCCGATCCGTATCTGTGCGTCCCACATTGATTGCGACCACGCCGTTGTCGGTCAGTCGATGGCGGACTTCCGTGAAGAATTCGACCGTCGTCAGATGCCACGGGATATACGGCGGACGGTACGCATCAATCCCGATCACGCTGTAGCGCCGCTCCAGTTGATTCAGCGCGTAGCGCCCATCTTCGACAATGACATTTAGGTTCGGCATCGCCTCGCTGTTCATGTCGAAGTACCGCGCGCCCGCCTCCACAATCGCCGGATCGATCTCGATCCCGTCAATCGGAATATCGCCGTAGACGTGCGTGTACTGTCGCGCAATCGTCCCCGCCGCCAACCCGATTAGCGCCAGTGACTCGACATCCTCGGGCTGCGTGTCCGCGTTGAAGTACGGCGCGGTCAGGAAGAAGTCCCACGTGCGCCCGTAGGCATACTGCGTGGCGTTCCACTGGCTGTGAATGCCTTGCCCCTCGTTGAGGTACAGATAGCGGTTGCCCGCATTGTCTTCCTGCACTTGGATGTAGTTATACGCGCTTTCGTCCTCGTACAGCAGTTGCGCGCCTTCCGCCGCCGCCCGCAGCGGCGATCCGTTCAGCACGAACAGCGACAGTACCGCGATTACGACGGGCATCCACAACCAGCGCAGTGCCCGTGTGCCCTCCACGCGATATAATCCGATCAGCGCGACGACGAACAGCACGCCGGCGAACAGCAAAAACGTCTGGAACGTGCCGAGTTCGGGCAGCAGGATCACGACCGGCAGGAATGTGCCGACTAAACTGCCCAATGTGCTGATCGCGTACAGGCGTCCCGCCGTTTTGCCCACCGACTGGGCGTCGGCCACCGTCAGCCGGATGGCGAACGGCGACACCGTCCCCAGCAAGGTGATCGGTATCGCGAACAGTACCAGCACCGACGCGAACGATGCAATCGACAGCGCCCCGTCAAAATTGCTGAATGCCGTGGCTGCTGCTGACAATACTGGCCGTGAAACCAGCGGAATAACCGCGCTGAGAAATGCGCCCCATACCAAAATGCGATAAAACGTGGAAAAATGAGGTGAACGGTCAGCCCAGCGTCCGCCGACAAAATAACCGACGGTCAGGTATAACAGCATCAAACCGATGACGTTCGCCCAGACCAGATTACTCGTGCCGAATACGCTGCCTAACAGCCGCGACGCCAGCATCTCGACCGCGAGGGTCGTCATGCCGCTGGTGAATACTGCGAGGTAAAGGTAAGCCAATGACAGAGATTCCTAAATCAGTGAACACCCATATTCGCCGTGCTGAACCCGCTGACGCGCCGGGAATTACCCGAATTATACGCGCGGCGTGGACAGAATATAACCCTGACGTTTCTCCGACGGTAATTCCGCAGCATATGACCTTTGTTGCCGAGCGGGATCCGGTCGGCATCATCGGCTTTGTCGATTCGTTTGCCACCCAGCGCGACGAAGACGACGCTCCCGTGCGCTGGGAAATCGACTGGCTCGCCGTTGACCCCAAGAATCACGGTCACGGCACCGGGACGGCCCTCATTGCCGCCGCAACCGAAGCGGGGCGCGCCGCCCATGCGTCCGTCGCGCGGGCGCTCGTGCGTTTGGGCAACTCCGCCTCGGAGAAAGCCTTTGAGAAGAACGGTTTTAAGCCGCAGCCCGACGTGCTGGCTCTCTACATCAGTGATAATCCACTCAAAGAGCTGCGTTCGGTCGCGGATCATCGCAAATCGTACCTGATTACTGTGAATCGCCTCAACGATACCGCCATCTGGATCGAAGGCGAAATCACCGACCGCGTGTTGCAGCAAGCGCGCTACGTGATCGGCGTGCGCGGTTGGCATGCCGCCGGTGCGCTCATCCCGCGCACAGATCGCAAACTGCTCACACTGGTCGACGCCGAAGGCTACAAACACGTCGCCAACTACCGCCAGTACATCTTCAAATACAAAGCGTAACTGTGCCTCTGCGCGTACTGTTTGCTCCCCTCTCCCTTGGGAGAGGGGCCGGGGGTGAGGTTGTCGTTAAGCGCTGCCTCGCACTGTCGCGGATTACATCATCTCTGCGCGTACTGTTTGCTCCCCTCTCCCTTGGGAGAGGGGGCGGGGGTGAGGCTGTCTTTAGGGGCCGGGGGTGAGGCTGATTAGCTCAGCGGTTGCGCCAGCGCCGCCGTGATATCGTCGCCCTTGCGCACGACCACCGTCGGAATTTTGCCGAGCCGCAGCATCGCCCGCGTGTCATCCGCCTTGATGCCGCTGCCGAACGAGTACGGATCAATCAGCACGCACACCGGGCGAATCCCTTTGCGCGCTAGAATCTGCGCCTCACTGATCCACGACGGATCCAGCGACGATGTGACGATCACCAGCGTTGTGCCCCGCGTCAGGTAGGGCGTTTCCAGCGTCAGCATTTGACCGAGCGTATACGACGACATACTCCGCGCCACCGCCAGCGTCTGCAAGATGTGCATGAGCTGTCGGGAGCCGCGTTCCGGTTGGTACACTTCACGGTGGGGCACATAGGCAGCGAATCCGAGCGCGCGCTCCTGCTCGACGAAATGCTGCGCCAACGATGCCGTGATCACCACACCGTATTCCTCGGTGGACGGCGGAATCCCGATGCCTTGCGGGATGACCGGCCCGATGCTGTTGATCCGCTGCACGGACGGTTCTTCGACCAGCGATCCGCGCGAAAAATCCATGAACAACCAGATGTCCACCATCGGGTCGATCTCGAATTCTTTTACCATCAGGCGATCTTTGCGCGCCGTTGATGCCCAGTGGATGCGGTTGAAGCTGTCGCCGGGGACGTATTCGCGCACCCCCGAGGCATTCGTCGTGATGTGCATTGACCGTTGCCGCTGTGCTTCCCCGCCCGACAGCACGCCGATCGGCAGCTGAAAGCGGTTGATCGGTACGATCGCGGGGTAGATCGTCACGCGGGAGGTCGCGGCGAAGCGGCGCGGCGAGATGAACAGGCCAAACGGATCGCCGCTCATGATCGTCATCGGGCCGAGCCGGAACTCGCCGCGCGTCAGACACGGCGTCTCCACATACCAGCGGTACTTGCCCCGCGCGCCCATCGACGGCACCACATGACTCGCGCGGTGTCCCGGCAGCTCCGATTCATCGCGCACTTCCAGCCACAATTTCGGCAGCCATGCGCGGTTATGCACGACGAACGCTTCTTCGAGGTTGCGTCCGACCTGCGTCCGCCGCGCGCGTGTTTTGCGCGCCACACTGACCCAGCGCACGGACACCCACGCCCACGCCAGCGACACGATCAGCAGCGCGCCTAGCAAATAGGCGATATTGAAGAAGATGGCGCGCCCCGTGAATAATCC
>CALKIA010000216.1 GCA_937988705.1 uncultured Chloroflexota bacterium
CGACCGACTCAATGGGTTTTGTCCCACGGTCGACTTCTTCCATATAAACGCCAGGGGAAAGATAATTAGGCATTTTTCGTACAACTCCTTCGAAGCTACGGCTATGCTCTACGAGTAAACATCACGGCTTGAAACTCCTAGTCTTGGTCGGTCTGTTCCTCCTGATCCTTGGGTTTGATTTTGATAGCGCCGCTGGCTGTCGTAAGCTGGTGCGTGGACGGTAGTTCGGCTTGACCCGTGTAAATGGTCGCTTCCAGCACCAACGGAACCTCCTGCACAAACAAGGTATCGAGCTCAACTGTGGCTTGCAGAGTAAAGCCCAGATGCATCTGGTTATCCATCACGCCCCATAGATCGACAAGACTGACGGGGCACGCCGACATATCGGCGACGGTGATGGGGATATCAAGGGTTTGATAGCGCAGCGCGCCTTCGCACTGCGCGGGAGTAATCTGCGTGATCGGCTTCAGCACGCTCAACGCGCGCCAGAACAGGCGGTGTTCATCTTCGACTTTGCGCGCCCACGCCGTCACCAGATAGATCAAATCTATGCGCTTCGGCGGGCGCGTAATCTGACTGCTGTTGCCGTTGCGCTGGACCTGTCGTTCGGGGTTGCGCAGCTTCAGGTTTTCGCGCACATCGAAGCACCAGCAGTTGACCGTCGGGCGGCTCAAACGGCCAGCCCATTCCCGACTGGGCAGCTCGAACGAGACTTCGATCTCAGTGCCGAAATTCCCGTTCTTCATCATGATCGCGCGCAGTGTAGCATCCAGGTCGTCCAGCATCGTCAGGTCCTAGTCTTCGGGCAAACGCCCCATCTTCTGATTCTCGCGGCGCACGGCATTGCGAATGTGGGCGGGTGTGATCACCCGCCCATCCGCCGCCGCCAGGTACGCCGCCGTGAGTGTCACATTGCGGATGTTCCCGCCCGACAGCCGGTATTTCGCCGCGATCTGCGCCAGATCAACATCTGGTGCGAGCGGAGCCGTCGGCGGAAAGTGTACTTCAAAAATCCGGCGGCGATAATCCGCATCCGGTACAGGAAACTCCAGAATAAAGTCCAGGCGGCGCGTAAACGCATCGTCGAGATTGTGTCGAAAGTTAGAGGCCAGAATGACCATGCCGTCGTAGCTTTCGATCCGTTGGAGCAAATACGCAACTTCGATGTTAGCGTAGCGATCATGCGCGTCTTTGACCTCCGAACGCTTGCCAAACAGCGCGTCGGCCTCATCAAAAAAGAGAATGGCGCTCCCGGCCTGCGCCTCGCCGAAGATGGAACTCAAGTTCTTTTCCGTCTCGCCGATATATTTGCTGACCACCGCCGACAGGTCGATCTTGTAGAGCGGCAGCCCTAACTCATGCGCGATCACTTCCGCCGCCAGCGTCTTGCCTGTGCCACTGTCACCCGAAAACAAGGCGCTGATCCCTTTACTGGCCCGGCTGCCAAAACCCCATTCCTCGTTGACAATCTGCGCGTACTGCATCCGATCACAGATTTCGTGCAGCTGCGTCAGTTGATCCGGCGGCAAAATGAGGTCGTTCCAGCTTTTGCGCGCCGTGATCCGCGTGGCGAGATGTCCCAATTGAATGCTCGCGTGGACTTGTGCGCCCGCGTAAAAATCAGTGCGCGTGGGTTCTCCTCCGCGGGAAGCGGCGATATCCGCCGCAGTTTGGACTGAGCGCGTAATCTGCGTATAGCTAAAACGGAACTTACTGGCTAACGTCGCGAGTTCATCGTCGGTCAAAGCGGTACCCACCGCCTGCGTCTTGCGCTGCCATACAGCGCGGCGATATGCATACGGTGGCGTCGTAAATTCGAGGCGCAGCATCCGGCGCTGCCGTTCCCCATCACTCGGTTCCCAATCGGCATTACCCCACAGGAACACCGGCAGCGGATAACTGAGGATTTGTTCCCAGAGTGCAGTCGATGGCTGACGTTGGTCATCGAGCCCGCTGTCCCAGTGACGGAACAGCAGCGCAGCCCGCGCCAGATAGCCTTCACGCAGTGCCAGGGTCGTCAGGAAATCCGGCGGCGCCTCCTGACGGGTCGCGCGTTCCAGATCAATGCTCAACAGGGGGAGTTGGTGCGCCGCGCACAACGCGGCGGCCGTTTCGAGCTGCCCCATATCGCGCAAACCGGGCAGATACACGATCGGCACGGTGAGCAGCGCCTCGGTAAAACGCTCGAACTGCGCCTGCGGCAGCGGCGATTCCATGCGGCCATCCACCGAAGAGACGACCCCACGCAGACGCTCATCGAGCGTGCTGCTGCCCAACAGGTAATCCATGATCCGCTGATCAACTTTCAGCGGCTGGGCGAGGCGGGTCGAGTTCGGCCGGCTGGTATCGGTTGTGAAGTAGATCAGGTGGTGCTGGCGCAGCGGCGCGTCAGCCGCCAAGCGCTGCCAGACGGTGAAGCGCAGCGGCAGCCCCTGACCAAGCAGATTCGCGACCAGATTGACCGTGGGGTAACGCAGAGAGACATCATCTTGCAGGTAGGCGTACACCCGCTCATAACTGCGATCCAAATCCGGGACGAGCGCGATGAGCAGGAGCGCGAGATCGATCGTGTTTAAACTGAAGGCCGCAGCTAACTGCCCTAACGGGGAATCCGGCTCAATCAGAAAGTCTAAGGTTTTGAGGGAAAAGGAATCAAGTTCTTCGTCGGAGAACTGCTGAAGATGGGCTTCAACTTCGTCTCGTGTGACAATCAAACCCCGCAGCGCATCGGTCGGATCATGCCCAGCGGCATCTGCGCGGTCAACAGCTTCCTGAATCAACCGTTGGATGGGCGTCACAACAGCTTGAAGCTGAGCCAGCGGCGGCAAAGTACTCAAAGAATGCCTTTTTCTTTAACTAAGATCGACGAAACAGCAACGCAAGCGGCGCTGCGAAAGACAATTCACTTTAGTTGCACTTCGACAGTGCGGGCTTGAAATCAGTGTACCACAGGTTCACTCACATGAACATTTCAATATATGTGTATAATCGATTATAAAAGTCAAACTTGGTTAGGGAGCATTAACACATGGGCCAACCTGCCGCAAAAATGGGTGACAAAGTCGTTGCTGTGGATACCCACATTTACATGATCCCGACACCCGGCGGCCCCGTCCCCACGCCGCTGCCCTCGCCCTTCAACGGTACGCTCATGCAAGGGCTTAGCACCAACGTCATGATCGAGGGGAAGCCCGCCGCCATTCTAAACAGCATCGCCATCAACATGCCGCCGCATTTGCCGCAGGGCGGCCCGTTCCAGAAACCGCCGTCGAATCAAGGTAAGATCATCATGGGCAGCGGGACAGTCATGATCAACGGGAAACCCGCGGCTCGGCTCGGTGATACCGCCATGACCTGCAATGACCCGGCGGATCTGCCCATCGGCAAAGTCGTCCTCGCCGGTCCGTGCAAAGTCCTTATCGGGGGCTAACGCGCAGCGCGGCGTACAGCATTTCGCCCGCTTTCAGCGTGGAGACCGGCGTCTGCGGCGGGATCACGTGCATGATGTACAACCGCATGTCGGACATCGGCGTGGGTTGAAAATACTGGATGAGGCTCATGCCGATCTGTCCCAACGGCAGGCTGCTGGAAGCGCGCAGCGTGCGCAGTTCGTGTTCTGTCCCCAGCAAGACGCGCACTGGCAGCGTGCCACCCGGCAGCAGTCGATCCGCACCCCAAGTGATCGTTTCTACCTCCAGCCACATCTCCGCGATCGGGCTGCTCACGGCGGGGTTATCATTCGCCCGATACAAGCGCATCCCGTGCCGGCCATGGATGGCGACCGGATGCGCCCCGACTTCCAGATCATCGAGCAGCACGCGCGTCTGTCCCACTTTCGTCGCCGTCCAGACCTGCGCTCGTTCATCAAATAGCAGCTGCACGCAGCGGCGCGAAATGTAGTCCAGCACCCGTTCGGCCACCAAACCTCGTAAATCGAGATCCGGCACGAACTGCTGACTTACGTCCGCTTTGCCGATCAGCAGGGGCTGTTTCCCCCGTGTACAGACTTCGCTGTCAGCCAGCTGCAAGCGGATGATTTTGTCCCCCGACCGCAGCGGCGTGAAATCGACTGAGCGTGTGGTTTGCGTCAGCACGACGAGTCGCTCTCCGGCCTTAAATTCAACCTCAGGCAGACACTGCTGCGCCTCCACGGGTCGCGCTAATTCAAGCATACCGGTCGGCATGCGCTTCTCCTGCTGCGCCAGTGCCGCCGCCACCTGCCCCACCGCTGCCGAACTGGCGGTCGTGAGCGTGTAGCTGACACTCGTGGACACCAACGCCGCTGTAAACTTCAACACACTCATAGATCAGTCTTGATGAAATCAGAGATATTCTGCTGTGAATCGGGATGAAAAACGAGCGTCGCCCCGCCGATTTGCAGTTCGGTCATCGGCTCGAGCCGCTGGAAGATGAACCCGTGTTTGCGCCGTCCATTGATGCGGGTGCTGACGTTGTTCTTCCGGTTGCTATAGTACCAGCTACGCCGCCGCCACATGATGACGCCGTGCTTGCGCGAGATATTCGGGTCTTCACCCAGATTAATATCGTTGGTGGCGCTCCGCCCGAGGGTCACCGTCTTCTTGGTGAGCGTGTAGTGCTGCGGCACGCCGCCGCGGTAGACCGTCAGCGACATCAACTGCGGGCTGAGATCATGATCGTCGACGCGATTGATCAGGCGGCGGATACGACTGCCCCGCACCGTCCGCAGCAGCAGCAGATTGATCGCGCCGAAAAAGAGCGTCCCCAACAGCGGCCAGTTCTCGACCAGCGTACCGAGTCCCGTCGTCACTAACGCAGACGATTCGGTGGTCGCGACCGCTGTCTGCACGGGAGCGGCGACCGTGAATGCCAGCGAATCACTCAGCGCCAGCGCGGGGGTATTGGGCGTCGTATTCGGCGTGACAGCCAGCACTTCGACGGCTTCGCCATCCGCCAACTGCGGAAACAGAACGCGCACGGCCGCGCCAATGTCCGGTAATTCGAGCGTGCCCCGCCCGTCCGCACCCAGTTCGATTGTGCCTAAAAGTTGACGCGTAGCCGGTTGAGCGGTGCGGGCGATCTCCAGCCGCACTTCGGCGGGGGCGAAATCGGCATTGGCCGCCACTGTGAACATAACCACCCCACCTAAGGACGAGTCGGTCGCGCCCGTCACCGTCACCGTGAGCGGCAGTTGAGTGAAAACGCGCAGCGGCGCAGCGGTCGTCGCCAGCGTTTCGTTGCTGCGATTCCACAGTTCGACCTCGATTTGATGCTCACCCGGCGCAGTTTGCGCAGCGTCTAGTGTGTAGCGGGTGACCGTCGAATTTTGCACCACATCACCATCCATACGGAAGACGATCCGCACATCAGCGGAGGGCGGCGTGACAACAACCCCCACATCCGCCTGTCCGCGCAGGGTCGTCCCGGCCAGCGATCCGGTAAACGCCACCCCATACTCAATAACTTGATAGGGGCAGTTCACAGCCGCGGTGAGCGTACCCACACCCGGCACATCGGCGGTTAAGGTGATCGGCAGCACATCATTCTCAGTCGAAGTTATGCTGGCCACGCTGAGCGTGACCTCGATTTCGCTGTCGATCAGCCGGAGGTAGTCGCGTAAATTCGCGCTCACCGCGGACTCAATCGACGCCGGGGTGTTGGGTGTCTCGTCATAGCTCCACGAAAAACCACGCGTTCCGGTAGCCAACGCCGCCAAATCGGGGAAATCCGGGCGGTCTTCCGATGTGAAACCAATCGAGTAGATTTGCGTGCCGTCGGCGCTCGCCCGCGTGACGATCTGATCGATGGCCGTTTGCGCCGACCCACGTCGACCGGAGTCGGTCAGCACGAGAATCGCCTGCCGCCGATCTCCGTCGAACGGAAAGAGATCGACAGCGTCGACGATCGCCTCGTACAGGCGGTTATCGCCTTCAACGGTCGTCAAGCCGACGAGATAATCCTCAAAAAGCTGGGTTTTATCCGTGTAGAAACGCGTGGGCGGTGACACTTCGTCGCTGAAGGTGATCAGCGCGACTTCATCCTGCGGTTGCAAGCCGGCCAGCAAGTCGCGATTAATGGCGTTCAACAGGTCATCAATCGGCACGGTGTCGGTCAGATCGAGCACGAGCACCATGCGTAAGGGCGGACGCGGCCCGCTGTCCGTGATGGCGATGTCTTCCGCGCTGAAGGGGGTCGTCGCTCCCGTCACAGTCGCTGCCAGTTGATAGGCGCTCGGCACGAACGGCAGTCCGTCGCGATCATGAAAGGCAGCATTGACACGAACGGCCTGCGCGTCGGCATCAAACGCGCACTGGTAGGCAGAGAGCACCGCTTGATTCGCTGGGGTCGTCTGCTCCTCCCCTTCCGCGCTCACACTGCTCACGGTCAGGCCGACGATCAGCGTCAGTACGACGATCACAATGACTAAAACCGCGGCAAATAAGCAGCCATCGCTGATGAGCGGCGCGGACGTGACCGACTCCTCACGTTTACCGAGGCGCAGTGAACGGTAGCGATTCCCCGCAAACACCCGCTCACTTTCCACGGCCTGCCAGCTGTCTTCGAGATACGCGTCACTCAATACGTCGATGGCGATCGCGCTGGCATTGTCGTCCGTTCCGCGTTCGTTGGCGAGTTCGACCAGTTTGGAAGCTACATGGGAGCTGGGTATTTGGCTGAGCATAGTTGACATTTCAGTGGGGAGGACGTGTTTGGCAATTCCATCGGTGACGAGTAACAAGCGATCCCCGGGCTTCAGGGGCAGAGTCAGGAAATCGGGCTGCATCGCATCCTCTTTGCCAATAGCGCGCGTCAGGACATCATGGAGCGGCGCAGGCGTACTCGCCTCAAAAGCGTAGCGCGTCGGCAGTTCCGCCGCCACCCGTTTGACGTGATCGACGGTGCACTGCTCCAACACACCATTGCGCCAACGATACAAGCGCGAATCGCCGACATGTGCGACCTGCGCTTCCCAGTCTTTGATGACCACGGCGGTTAGTGTGGAACCCGTGGGCAGCAGCGCAGTCTGCGCGAAGTAGCGCACTTCGGAATTGATGTATTGAAAGGCCGTCGCGAAAATCTCGTGCCACGCCAGACCAAGTTCGACATTCTTGTGGAAGACGGCCAACAGATACTGTACCGCGAAAGCACTGATGCGGTCGCCATCCTGTCCATTCCCCACTCCATCGGCGATGGCGAATAGATAACCTTTGGGATGCTGGAATACTCCGATGGCGTCTTCATTGCGATCACGCACCGGGCCGGTGGTCGTCGCCCAGCCCGCATCCACCCGGGTGACAACGGGCGCACTGTCCATAGCGTAGAGTTCGTAGAGGAACCGCTCGCCGGCTACGGTGATCGTATCGCGGTTGCTCAGGTAAACCGGGCTGGTCGCTTCAACTTCGTTCACCAGCAGCGGCGTGTTGCCGGGCAGGCAGGTCAACCGGACGGGAATCAAGCTCTCCGACGGATCGACCAGCGTGAACTGGAGCGTGATTCGGGGGCTGTTCGGTCGGTTGAGCGGAAATTCCGCCAGTTTGCGCCCGATCAGCGTGCCGATATGCAAGACCGTCCGTCTGTCGGTGGTGAGCTGCACCAGATGGATTTGCGAGAACTGGGCGCGCGTGCTGATGCGCTGCCGCTTGCGTGCGGCGCGCTGGGGGCGCAAACTATCCAACCATCCTGCCACCGCAGCCCGCTGACCGCGCGGCAGCAACCGCCCCAATTGTTGAAACGGGCGCAGTAGCCCGCGGGGCGCATTGCCGAGCAGCCGCAGTCGGCTGGCAAAAGCTCTGAACGGCGTAAGCACAGGTGACAATAACCGCATAACCCATGTTACAGGGGACATAAAGGGGAATCGGAAAGGGTGCATATATGTGTGACTTTGTTTGCGTCTGCCGTTTAAATTAGAGTATAATCCGTAAAGATAACCATTAGCAAAGTGCCAAATTATGTTTGATCTTCAGCATCTGCTTCGACTTGTTCCCATCGCTCTGGCCGTCGTCGCACTGCTGCAAGTGGTCTATTTGCTGTGGCTGCGCGCCACTGCTGATCACCAGCCTACATCCCACCGGCCGACGACCCCACAAATGCCGACCATGCCGCAAGGCGGCCTGTATCCTAAATCGGCACCCCAACGTCCGGTCGTCCTCGCGGGCAAAATCAGCATTGTGAGCGGACTATCCGGTGTCAGCGACATCACCTTGCCGGGCAGCACCTTTGTGATCGGGCGCTTCTACCATCCGGAAAGCAATGTGATGGTCGCACTGGACGAAAAAAGCATTTCCCGCCGCCATGCCCAGTTTACTGGGGATGACGTGCTCAAGACCTATTCGCTCACCGACCTCAACAGCACCTACGGCACAGCAATCCGGCGCGACGGCAAGTTTGAAGCCTTGCAACCGGGGCAGCAGATGCGCGTCTACAACGAAGATATCGTGCAGTTTGGCACGAATGTCACCGTCCGGTTGATCCTCCCCGGCGACACCCGCGCGGATGCCACGCAATTGTGATGACCACTGGCGCCGCGCTCCCCAACTTAGCGCCCTTTGAGCTGGAGGCCAAACTCGGCAGTGGCTCGGTGGGCGAGGTCTGGCGCGCGCACGACCATGACCGTCTCGTCGCCGTCAAATTGATCAACGAACCGGACGATCCGCAGCAGCGCCGCAGTCTCGAAACGGAGATCCGCGCGCTCGGCTGTCTGGAACATCCGGCGATTCCGGCACTCTACACCTTCGATCTCCAGAGCGAACGCCCGTACATCGTCATGGAATATCTTGAAGGCGCACCTTTTCACCGGCTGATCGCCGACGGATCGATCTGGCACATCCCGGTCGACCAGCGCCTGACCATCCTCGATCAGATCGCGCAGGCGGTGGCGCACACGCACGCGCGCGGCCTCGTCCATCGGGACATCAAACCCGCCAATATCATCGGCACTGAGCAGCCGCATCTCATCGATTACGGGATCGCGGCGGAGATCGGCGCGGCCGTCACCCCGGCCGGGACACCGTTCTACATGTTTCCCGCCGTTCAATCACCTACACCCGCCCATGACGCGTTCGGCTTCGCGCTCACCGCCTATGAATTCCTGTTCGGCGTGCACGCTCTGTTCACCGCGCAGGATGGCGGGCTGGCGCGCGATACCATCCGCGCGCTGGCCCGCCAGCGGCTCACTGAGCACACGTGGCGCTTGCCGTCGCGCATCGCGGCCTACGAACTACCCTATGATCTGCGCGGCGTCGATCTGACCGCGTTGGACGCGCTGTTTGCGTCCGCCTTCGACTGGCAAGCTGAGCCGATCATACCCTTGGATCTGGTCGCAGGACTGCGCGCGCTCATCCTCACGCCGGAAAATCAGCCATTTATGGACGCGCTGCCACAGGTGAGCGCGCCGCCGAAGGCCGAAGTCGCCACCGATCCCGCGGGCACCGCCACCGTTCACCCTGAACCCACACCGCGCTGGCGCACCACTGACATGCTGCTCACATCGGCGATCGGGCTGGGTGCGGCCGTCCTGCTGTTCATCGCCCTACAGAATGCGTTTTAGCCACGGAAGGATCAGCGCCATGTCGACCGGAGAAATTTACGCCAAGCTGCACCAACTGCGCGAAGCCGCCGGCATTCTGAGCCAGAGCACGAATCAGATCAACCGCTCGATTGAGACGATTGATGCCGAAGTGCGCGCGCTCAGTTCCGACCGCTTCATGAGCGTAGGCGCGGAAGTCTTCCGTGCGGAATACGCGCGTCTCACCCCGCGCCTGCAAGAGACCTTTGAACTACTGGGCGCCTTTCAGGCTAAGTTGAACGCTTCCGCTGACGATATCGAAGTCGCGGCGCGCACACAGTACAAAGGCTAGACCATGAGCGACCTGATTCGCGTTCCCTACACCGAACTCTTGCAGCGTGCCGCCCGCATTCGCCAGGAAACGGAAACGATCCGCGCCGAAATTCAACGCCTGCGCGGCACCGTTGACAGCATCCACTGGATTGGCCGCCGCGCCGAACGCTTCTTCTCGGTGTGGGGTGAAACCGTCACCGAAATGGAAGAATGGGTCACGATTCTGGAAGGCTTCGCCGCTGAACTCGAACAGCAGGCGCGGCGCATGCAGATCGTCGACGAGTCGTTTTAGGCGTGGGGACGACCCAGCGGTGAGACTTCACTATGCAGACTGACATCTCCGCGATCAATTTCAACCGCCCGCCGCGCACGCCCACGCCGCAGTTACCCGATCTCCAGGTAGATATTCCCGCGCCGCTAGCCACACCGCCCCCGCCCGAACAAAACCTGCTGATCGTCCTGCTGCCAACCATCGGCATCGGCTTAATCAGCGCGTTCTACTTCATCCGCTCCATCGATACAGGCTCCGGGATCTGGTCGGCGCTGCCATTACTGGCGCTGCTGCTGTTCACCATTGGCAGCAGTTTGTGGTTGCAAAATCGGCGACGGCGCGAGTATCGTGTGCGGCGCGAAGAAGCGCGCATCGCCTATGTGCGCCTGTTGTCGCGCAAGCAAGCCCGTTTACAGGCCGCGCATGACGCCTACCGCGCGATTCTGGAAGCCGATTTTCCCGCACCTCATGAGATCACCAGCATCGTCATGACCCGCGCCGACCAGCTTTGGCAGCGGCGACCCACCGATCACGATTTCCTCAGCCTGCGCATTGGTACGGGGCGCATCACCTCCCCGGTGCTGATCAATGTGCCCGATCTGGATGCCGCGCAAACGCACTACGATCTCGCCTTTCTGCACGCCTACCGCTATCTGGAAGCCGCTCCGGTGATCACGCCGTTGAAAACCCGCTGGGCGTTGGGTGTATGTGGGTCGCGGTCGGCGCAGATGAATTGGGCACGCGCGGCGGTGCAGCACCTCGCCGGAATGCATGCGCCCCAGGATCTGCACATTCATCTGCTGGCACGGCAGCGCACCTACGAGGATTGGCGCTGGCTGGAATGGCTGCCTCATGTCAGCCAGAGTCACCGCGGCGGCGCCGCCGACCTGCTCGCCTTTGACGAAGATAACAGCCGCAAGCTGCTGGCGAACCTCAGCCAATTCATCGAGGAACGGCGCGACAAACGCAATCCGCTGCCACACCTGCTGATCCTCGTCGATGGCGATCTGACCACCGAAGCCGACGCGCTCACCGCCATTTTCCGTGATGGGACGAGCGTCGGCGCGTCGATCATCTGTTTGAGCGACAGCCTCAACACGCTGCCCGAGGACTGTAACGCCGTAATCGAACTGCTGCCCGACGAGCGCTTCCGCTACTTCGAAACGGGTGTTGATCGCAGCGAAATTACGGGCACGGTCGATCCCCTGGCGCTCACCGAAGCGGAGCAAACCGCCCGCGCCCAGGCCGCGCTGGTCGCGCCGGAAAGCAGCCCGAGCGGACGCATACCCCGCCATGTCGATTTCCTCGACCTCTACGGCGTGCGCGAGGCGGACGCGCTCTATGCGCAAATCGGCGTGAATTGGGGACAAGTCAGCCCCGGCGGCGGACTACCGCATCCGGTCGCTGTGGGGCGCGACAGTCTCACGCGCACGCTCGACCTCGACCTCGCGGAAAATCGGCACGGGCCGCACGGTTTGGTCGCGGGCACGACGGGCGCAGGCAAAAGCGAATTTCTGCAAACGCTGATCTGTTCGCTGGTGCTTCAGCACGATCCACGCCTGCTCAACCTGCTGCTGATCGACTTCAAAGGCGGCAGCACGTTCAACGTCTTCACGCGCCTCCCGCACACCGTCGGCATGATCACCAATCTCGACGGCACGCTCATCGAACGGGCGCTGGAAGCCCTGAAATCCGAAATGCGCGGGCGGCAGGAATTTCTCAAGCGCATGAAGGTGCGCGACATTGCACAGTATCACCGCTTTTTCAGCCCCACCCCCGCGCACATCGCCGATCCGTCCTATCATCCCCTGCCGCACCTGTTCGTCATCGTGGACGAATTCGCACAGCTGGCGAAAGACTTTCCCGACTTTCTGCGTGAACTCGTGCGCATCGCGCAGGTGGGGCGCAGCCTCGGCCTGCACCTGATTCTCGGCACGCAGACGACCGAAATCGTCACCGACGAAATGAACGCAAATTTGCAGTTCAAGGTGTGCTTCCGCGTGCAGAATATCGATGCCAGCCGTGTGATTCTGCACAGCCCCGAAGCCGCCTATCTGCCCATCGGCTGGGCGGGACGCGCGTACTTTCAGGTCGGGGAACGCGGCGTGTTCAAGCAGTTTCAGACCGCCTATGTCGGTGGCGAATACGCTGACCCCGTGGGCAACCATTTCGCTGACGACGAACCGCTCACACTCGAACTGCTCACCGACTCCGGCGAAGTGATCGATTTGCTGGCGCAAACCCGCGTCGCCGTACCGCCGCCCGCGACCAGCATCCTCGCCGACGAACCCTACTCGACCGCCCGCGCGGTAGTAGATGTAATCATCGACTACGCGCAGCAGCACCACGTCCCGTTTATCCCGCCGCTGCTCCTGCCGCCGCTTGAAGACCGCAGCACCTTGCGCGCGATCTTCCGGCAAGCGGGCATCGACGGGTGGGATGGCCGCGGCTGGAAAACGAGCGGGATTGTGGGCGCGCCCATCGGCTTGATCGATGACATCTATGAGCGGTCGCAAACGCCGCTGTGGGTGTACTTCAACGCGCCGGATCAGCAGTCAGTCAAAGATGGGCATGTGCTGATCACGGGCACGGCGGGCAGCGGCAAAACGATGGCGCTGCGCACGCTGGCGCTCAGCTTGGCGTACACGCACCACCCGGATCACCTGCACCTGTATATCCTGAGTTTCATGAGCGGCGCGCTGACCGATCTTGGCGATCTGCCGCACGCCGAACAGGTGATTCAGGGCATGGAGACGGAACGCGTCCGCCGCCTGCTCCGCCGCCTGATCACGACCCTCAACGACCGCCAATCGGGGCGTGTGAGCAGCACACCGACGATCGCCCTGTTCATCGACCAGTACGAACAGTTCCGCGACGCCTATTACGGGCAGTTCGCCGCCGAATTTGATCGACTGGTCAACGAGGGGCACGCGGTCGGCATCTATCTCGTGCTGACGGCTAGCAGCATCAACAGCGTGCCCGAACGGCTGCGTTCGCTGATTCAGCAGCGCATCGCGCTCCAGCAGAACAACCCGGCGGATTACGCCGCGACCGTGGGGACGCTGCACCGCCAGCTCGAGACGGCGCTCCCCAAAGGGCGCGGTTTCATCCACAGCGCGCCGCCGCTCATGGGTCAGATTTGCTTGCCGTGTGAGTACCCGACCGACGATATTCCCGCGGCGCTGGACGCCATGCGCGAATTGATCCACGAACTGTGCGCGGGCTACCTCAGCGCGACCGGCAAGGCGCACAGCCCCCACCCGATCCGCCCGCTGCCCGCCCTCATCCCGTTCGAGACGCTCCCACCCGGCGCCGACGAACGCCTCAGCACGCCGCTGGGTTGGGCTGACGACGACGCCTTGAGCGTGTTTACGCTGGATTGGCCCACACATGGCCCCCACTTCGTCGTCATTGGGCCGCCGCAGTCCGGCAAATCGAATCTGCTGCGAGCGGCCATCGTGAGCGCGGCGCGGCAGCTACCGCCGGATCGTTTGCGCTTCGTGTTGATCGACTTCGCCAACCGCAGTTTGCGCGCCTTCGCCCCGCTCAAGCACGTTGCCGCCGTGATCGACAGCCCCGCCGCGCTCGAAGCGGTGCTGCCCGCGCTCGAAGGTGATCTCAACGGCCTGACCACCGTGCTCGTGATCGATGATTACGATTTCTTCAGCGACGCGATGGGCAGTTACAGCACCCTCCTCCGCCGTCTGCGCGATATCGTCAAGCTGCACAGCGGATCAGGGCTGCACGTATGGGCGGCGGGCTATCTGGAACACGCCTCTGACCCACTGATCAAGTACCTGCTCCTGCGGCGCTGCGGCTTCGGGCTGATGCTGCGCGAGAGTCTGCAAGCCATTCACCTGCGCATCACGCAGCTGCCCGCCGACGCCATGCCCGAAGGCCGCGCCTTCTTCGTGCGGCACAACAGTGTCAGCGTCGTGCAAACGGCGCTCGTCAGCCAGCCCGCCGACTGGGTCGCCGCGCTGAACCAGCAGTGGACGGAGAGTCCAGCGGCCGGGCTGGATCAGCGACTGCCGCCCGCACCAATCGAGCGACCAACCGCACCCGTGGAGCTGGATATTGATGTCGCTGGATTGATCGACGACTTGCTCGGAAGGCCGGACGATGACGTCGAAACCTAAACTCATTCAGGCCAATATCGCGCTGTTCACCGGCACATATCCCGAAGTCCGGCGCTGGTTGGACGATCTCCGCGCCAGCGGGGGTATCACGCCGGACGACAGAGCGCAGGTGTTGTGGCTGGAAGCGCAGGCGCAGGACGACGCCGACGAACGCTTACAACGGCTGCGCGCCTTGATCGCCCAAGTGCCCTCGACCGATCCCTACGCGCAGATGGCGCGGCAAATCCTCACGGACGAGCAGGAGCACGCCGCCCATCTACGCGCCCTGCAATCTGTTACATTCCTGCCCGCGCTCCCCGCGTGGCAGTGGATCGCCGCGCTCATCCTCGTCGGCGCGGTGATCGTCACACTGGTGCTGAACGCTTCCCAGCCAACCGCTCCCCCCAACCCAACCGCCACCATCAGCGCCGCGCAGCCCACCGCCGCCTTCGCCGATACCAGCCGCGCGCTCGACCCGGCGGCGTATACCGGACGCTACCCGCAGGGGATTGTGCAGATCACGCGGGTGGAAGACGCCTCCCTGCGCGTAATCGCGGCTCAAAGCGGCGAACTGGTCAACCCGGTGGACGGCGGCCGTTTCTATGCCCTGCAAATCGCCTTTGAGTGCCGCAGCGGCGTATGCGATCAACCGCCGGAAGCGGATCTCGCGCTGCTGCTGGACGACAACACGGTGATCCAACCGCGCAGTGATCTGAGTCTCGGTGGGGAAGCGACGCTGACCGCCGTTGCGTTGGGGCGCGTCACCACCGGCTGGGTTGTGTTCGAGATTCCACTCATCAGCCGCGCGGTGGCGCTCAACGTGGCTGCGCGCGGCAATCCGACTTTCGATCCGCTCTCGATCCGCTTAGGAGTAACGCCATGAGCGATCAGCTTGAGGTTCAACTCTCCACGCTGCGCGCCGCCCGCGATCAATTGCTCGCCTCGACGCTGCACATCGGCGACTCGGTCGCGGCGCTGCGGGCCATCCTGCGCGAACTGAACGCGTTGGGCTATGAAAGCGCGGCCGGAACTGTGCCGCTGCATCTGGCGCTCGACGCCGGCATCGACCGCAATCTCGACACGCTCAACCACCTCAAGAACCAGCTCGATCAAACGGTGTACGCGGTCGAAGGCGCAGCGGTCGCCCACTTTCCGCCGCTCGGCGCGCTGCTGAATCCGTCACCGCTCATGCTGGCGCTGCGCTCGGAACGCGCCGCCCCCGTGATCGCCCCGGTCGCAGTCGCGTTCACCCCCGACCGCTATGTGTCGCGCACCAATCAGGGACTGTATCAAACCTTCGCCAGCCGCCGCGACGAACTCGCGAACCAGCAAACGCGATTGCTCAGCCTCACGACGACCCGTACCGAACTCGAAGCGGATCTGCGTGCCTTGCGCAACCGCATTTCAGCCGAACCGGGCACGATTAGCGTGAACACGGCCGAAGCCGCCCGACTGGAAACGCACATCCGCCAGCTCGACGCCGACATCACGCGGACCCACGGCGACATCCAGCGCTTGCAGGGCGATGTTGATACTCTAGGCGCGCGCCTAGAACGCGTTGCGCCCGGTGCCGGGGCGAACTTGGCGGAAATTCGCCAGTTGGAGGTCGGTCAAAGTGCTGACGCCGTGCAGCAAAACACTGAGGGCTGCGTCAATTACATCGTGCAGCGGGTGCACATCCCGGCGATTCTCGCCCGTGACGCGCACCTGTGGAATGATATCGCCGCCGAACATCCGCAGCTCGGCATCACACAAAGTCATACGCCGCTGCCGGGATCTGTATTGGTCATGGAACGCGAACACAGCTACGCCGACGACCTGTACGGACACGTCATGTACGTCGAGCGCGTGGACGGCGCCACCGTGTGGGTCACCGACAATCTGCACCCGACCGCCGTGCCCCTAAGCGATTTGACGACCGAAACCAGCGGCGCGAACCTCACCTATCTGTATCTGCCATGGCATACGGCCGGGTAAGCGTCGCCGTCAGCAAGTTGCGCTACAATTGCCGCGCCTACATCCAGCGGATGGGGCGACTGGTGTTAGCGCGTTTTTGGAGGATGGCACTTATGCAGCGAGTCGGTTTCTTGTTACAGGTCAAAAAAGACAAGTTAGAAGAGTACAAGCAGCAGCACCAGGCCGTGTGGCCGGAGATGCTGGCAGCGCTGCGCCGCACGGGGTGGCATAACTACAGCCTCTTCATGCGCGACGACGGTCTGTTATTCGGCTACTTTGAAGCAGCGGAGAGCTTTCAGGCGTCGCTGGAAGGCATGGCCACCGAGGAGATCAACCTCAAGTGGCAAGAATTCATGGGGCCGTACTTTGAAGCGATCGGCGGCCGCCCAGATGAAAGTATGGTTCAACTTGAAGAAGTGTTCCACACCGACTAGCGGTCGGGCGCTGGTTCGCTGATCGGCAGCCCCGCCAGACGCATAATTTTCAGCGCGTTGGTGGTGGGGCTCGGTCCCGCCCGCAGTTGATAATCAAAGACCATCGCCCCATCGATCACGTGTTCGCGGAAATGCGCGTTTCGCACACCCGGCAGTTCGTCCGCGAGCTGGACTAGTTCCAGATCATGCGTCGCAATCACGCCCATGCCCGGTTTATCGGTCAGCGCCTGAATGTACGAGCGGCTGCCGATCAGGCGTTCGCGGTTGTTCGTCCCCTTGAAGATTTCATCGATCAGGTAGAACAGCGGGTACGGCGCTGGCGCGGTGAAGGCGTCCAGCAGCGCTTTCAGGCGCTTGACCTCCGCGTAGAAGTACGAGACACCTTCGATCACTGAGTCGCTGACGCGAATACACGTGAACAAGCGCAGCGGCGCAACCGTCAACGCGGCCGCATCGACGACACCGCCCGCGTAGGCCATGCACAGCGCCAGCCCGAGCGTGCGCAAAAACGAACTTTTGCCCGCCATGTTCGACCCCGTGATGATGACGAGCTGGCCGTTCCCGTGCAAGCTGAAGTCATTGCGCACTTTGACGGTTTCGCGGATGAGCGGGTGACCGAGCGCCTGACCATCAAACCGCGCCTCGGTCGCGATAACCGGGAAAACCGCCGTCGGGTGCAGATCGGCATAGGTCGCCAGCGCACACAGCGCCTCCAGTTCAAACCACACATCAAGCCACTGCGGCATCAGCCGCCCCAGCCGCTGGCGTACATGATCCAGCCCCCACGCCACCAGTATATCCCACGGCAGCACCAGATTGAGCGGCAGCCACAGCACTACGTTCGAGCGCAGCGAGGCTGCGATCAGCACCCCGCGGATGAGCGTCAGCTGGCGTGTCGGGCGCTGCGCGCGATCCAGAAACGGCGCGCACAATTTCCGCAGTTCTGGTTGCCCCCCCAAACGATCCGCCTCTAGGTAGCGGAACACCTCGACCAGCGTCTCAACCGTCTCCCGTGCAGCCAGCGACTCGGCGAAAACATCCCCCAAACCACCCGCCGCGATCAGAAAGACGATGAAATAGGCCGGGATGCTCACCTGCCACAACGGCCCAATCACCCCAAACGCATGGCCGAGGAACAAGAGCGCATTCAAGAGTGCCCAGGCGAGCAGCGCGCCGAGAACACCGCGCTGCACCTGATCTCGTCCTTGCAACCAGCTCAACGAGCGGGCGATGTGGCGTGGCGTGCCGCGTCCGTAGAGCGCCAGCTTATCGCGGAAGACGGGCAGGCATTTTAAGGCCTTGACCAGCGTCTGCCGCTGGCGAATCGTCGCCGGGTCGGGTGTAGTAGTGAGCAGCCATGCCCGCAGTCGTTCGCTGCCCTCGCGTGTGGCCGTCGTGTCCAGCAGGCGATGGAGCGAGTTCTCGCCCGTCACATCGAGATCGAGTTCAAACGGGTGATCGGGCTGAGCGTGAACATCCAACGCGCGCGGAAGCGCCGCCCAGTCGAGCATCAGCCGGGCGCTGTGCTCAACTTTGATTTGTCGCCACATCCGCCAGCGCGCGATTCCCCGTTTCAGGCGATTGTGCCGCGTCACCAACCAGATAAAGCTGATCGCCGCTGCCCCCGCCGCGATCCGGTAGGGTGCAGCCTGCTCCAGCGTGAGCGCCAGCACCCCGGCGATCATCAGGATCAACGCGTTGATCACGCGGGCCGTTGTGAATAATTGACTGTTCCGTTCCAACCGCAGCAGCTGCCGATCCAGCCGTTGGCGCTGCTGCGCTAAAGTCTCAAGTCGTGTCGAGGTCATAGCCTCCCTTTTGGTATCGCTGTATTGTAGCAAATCCTGCGCCGGAGCAACCCCACCCCGAATCAAAACCCGCCGCTCAGTTGAGCGGCGGGTTATCTGCCTTACGTCCCGGCGGCGGTTCCACCACAGCCGAAAGCAGCGTGTGTGGTGTCAGGGTTTCCCTGTCACACCAACTAAGTAACGTCAGTTATGGATACGCCTTATTCGTGTGTCCCCCCTCACCCCCAACCCCTCTCCCACGCAAGCGGGGAGAGGGGAGAGGGGAGATAAACAGTGCTTTTGCTGTCTACCCTCCCTGAATTCGGGGAGGGTCGGGGGTGGGGTGAGAGAAACGTTATCCTTAACTCATGTTAAGTAGCCAGTTTCGCACCGCATGACTCGCGGATAATCAGCTTCGTCGGCAGCATGGTCGAGACCTGCGACTGGCCGGGAAACGCCTTTTGGGTTTGCAGCGACTGGATCGCCATGCGCGCCAGCAAATGTTTCGGAATATCGACGGTTGTCAGCGCGGGGCGCACCATGCCCGCCAGTTCGATGTTGTCGATGGACGCCACAGCGATATCTTCGGGCACGCGCAGCCCAAAATCCTTGACGGCGGCCATCGCGCCAATCGCCGCCTCATCGGTCGCCGTGAAGATCGCCGTAAAGTCGACCTTGTTCTCCAGATAACGGGTGATGAGGTTGTAGGCCAGCACGGTCGGCGCGGCTGTACCTTCCAGAAACGCAATCAAGCGGTCGTCAACGGGGAGGGAATGTTCCAGCAGCGCCTGGCGATGCCCCGTCACGCGCTGATCGTCTAAGCCGATGAACACGATCCGCTGATGTCCCAAGCCGATGAGATGACTCATGGCAGCGTGGGCCGCCGCCGCGCGATCAAACCCCACTGTCGGCAGATCCAGCAGCATCTCTTCCAGACACACGATGTGCGGGATGCGCGCCACCATCTGTTCGACCAGTTCCTGATCTTTTTTGCTGTGCGGAATCAGCGACGGCAGGAACAGAATCAGCGACGAGATTTCCTGTTCGTGAATATGTTTGTTAAAGAAGATCGGGTCGCGCAGCGCATCCCAGTAGACGAGAAAGCTGATCTGCTGGCGCTGTTGATAGGCGTAATCATAGAGACCGGACAGGATCATGTTGTAGTACGGGCGCTCGATCAGGTTGAAGCCCTTCCCGCCCGTCACGATCCCGATGGCGTTCTGCGCCACATCACTGCCCTGCTTCAACCGCTGGGCAAATTCATTGGGGCGATACTCTAACTCGTTAATCGCCGCCAACACCCGCTGCCGCGTTTCTTCCGAGACTTTGCGCGGGCCATTGTTAAGCACGTAGGACACCACCGAGCGCGACACCCCGGCTCGCCGCGCCACATCCTCTTGTGTTACTGGATTTTGTTCCGTCATCGTTGACCGCTTACTCATTGATGTTTAGCGTGATTTGGCTTTCGGGCAAATCATCAGCCGCCACACGGATGATCACCTGCCCGGTCGTCCGCCGCGCCTTGACGAAGCACGCGCCCTGACCGCCCAGCAGCACCAGCGGGTTCGCGCCGATCACATCGGCCTCGCCCACCACGCTGAAGTACACGAGACGCGTTTGATACGGTAGCACATTACCATATTTGTCCACAACTTGCACGGCAATCCGCGCCATATCCGCGCCGTCCGCCCGCAGGTGCTCGGTGTGCGTGCTGATGCGCAGCGCGGACGGCACATGCCCTGCGTCGATCTTCTGCTCCGCGACGACGACCCCGTTCAGGTAGCCGCGAACGGTCAGGTCGCGGAACGGAGTACCCCACGGATTGTACGGTTCTGGCCAGCGCAGTATGAACGGCGGATGCAGCAGGTGCGGGTAATGCTCCGCATCCGGCTGGAAGCAGCCCAGCGCCTCCGTGCCAATCCACACTTCAATCGCATCGCAGTTGCTGAACACTGTGAGCGGGTTGTTGCCACCCCCATTGCGATCGCCCATCGTCCAGTTGGTCGCGGCGTACAGCACAATCTCGTCAAGCGGATCTTTCTGGCTGCGATAGAAATAGGCGGCCATCTTCGGCAAACGGTACATATCCATCACGCCGTGATAGCAGATGCGGTCACCTGAACCAAATTCCTTGTGCGTGTGATAGTCAAACGCGCACCAACCGATCGCACCCGCCACAGCGGGATGACCGAGCTGTAAATTATGCTTGCGCGCATGGTGCAGCGCATGTTCGACCCGGCGGTCTTCATGATCCCAGCTTTTCGTCGGGAACATGTGCCCCGCGAACTCGGTCACGAGATGCGGGCGCACCCGCGGTTGCTGGAGTCCCGGCGGAAAGTCGTTGAGGGTGAACACATCTTCGAGGAAGCGGCTGTCTAGGAACGTGCGCACGCCGCCCGTAGGCCGCGTTGGATCGAGCGCACGCGCGAGCTCATTCGTGCGCTGATAGAACTCGTCATCGTCGGGCGACTCGTTGATGCGCACCCCCCACAGGATGATCGCCGGGTGGTGGCGATCCCGCTCAAGCATCGCTTGCAAATCACACAGTGCGAGCTGCTTCCAGTTCTCGTCGCCGATGTGCTGCCACCCCGCCAGTTCTTCAAAGACCAGCAGGCCGATCTCGTCGCAGCGGTTGAGGAAGTGCGGTGACTGGGCATAGTGCGAGGTGCGCACGATGTTGCAGCCTAACTCGTGCTTGAGGATGTCGGCGTCCAGCGCCTGTAACCGCGCCGGAGCCGCCGCGCCGAAGTAGGGATAGGTCTGATGGCGGTTGAGACCAAACAGCTTGAGCGGCGCGCCATTGAGGTAAAACTTGCCATCTTCGGAGAACTCCGCCGAACGAAACCCAAGCCGCACCGCCACCTCATCCAGCACCGCGCCGCCCTGCCCCAGCGTGACCGTGAGCGTATACAGCGTAGGCTGCTCCAGTGACCACAGCCGGATGCCGTCTAGCGCCGGGAAGGTCAACGTGAACGCGTTGCTCGGCGCGTCCACCGTCTGCGCGGCGACGATCTGCCCGTGCGCGTCAGTCAGGGTGGCGACGATCTCCAAGTGCGCGTTCCAATCGCTTAGGCGTAATTCACATTTCAGGCTGGGCGTCGTCAACACGTTCAGCGGGCGCGTAAACACGCTGGTGATGTGGCACACCGGGACCAAGCGCAGCGTCACGTCCCGATACAGCCCGCCGAACGTCAGGTAATCGACCTGTCCGCCAAAGGGGGGCACGTTCGGATCTTCGGTCGCATCGACGTACACCGTGAGCAGGTTCTCACCGGGGGTCACAAACTGCGTGATCTCAAACGAGAACGGCGTGAAACCGCCTTGATGCTCACCGATCAACCCCCCGTTGAGATAGACCGTACTCACCAGCATCGCGCCGTCGAAGTCCACGAACACGCGTTGATCTTCAAGGTCGTTCGGCAGCGTGAAGCGCTTGCGGTAGGTGGACACAAATTGGTAATCCGCGTTGTCAACCGACAAGCGCGGGAAAAGTTTATTGGTATGCGGCAGGGTGACTGCCGCGAACTGCTCATCGGGCGCATCCAGGGGGAGTGCTGCCGGGGCAAAGAGCCAATCCTGATTGAAACTGCGCAGTATTCGCATGGGTGCAGTCCTAAAAAGTTGCTGGAAAAGGTATTTTCTGAAGTCATTCGAACTGCTTGACTTTTCGAACAACCCAAGTCTATACTAAATCAACATGAGTAGTCAACACGTGTTGACAAACCAACTATGAGCCTGTTTGTTCAGCACGGTGTTACTTTTTTGAGGAGATCAACAGGATGAAGAAGTTTGTTTTTCTCGCGGGTCGGTTATTCGTTTTGCTGTTTATCGTTGCCCTCTCTACCAGCGCCTTCGCGCAGGACGCGCAGCTCACACTGTGGGTTTATGATGACGGCCGTCTGGAAGTCCTCACGCAGCTCGGACAGGATTTTGAAGCCGAATACGGTGTACCTGTTGCCGTCGAAGTCGTCGACCTGAGCGAAATCCGCAACGCCATGACCCTCGGCGCAGCGTCCGGCGAAGGCCCCGACATGATCATCATTCCGCACGACAACCTCGGCCCAATTGTGGAAAATGGCGCGGCCGCTCCGATTGACCTCGGCGACAAAGCGGAGAACTTCCTCCCCGCGTCCATCGACGCCTTCACTTATAACGGTCAACTCTACGGCGTGCCGCTGGCTGTCGAAAATATTGGTTTCTTCCGCAACACCGACCTCGTGCCCGACGCCCCGGCGACGTGGGCGGATGTCGAAGCGATTGGCGCGGAGCTGCTCGACAGCGGTGACGTGGACTCGGTCATCGGCTTGCCCGACCTGACCTATAACAGTTACCCGCTCTACACCTCGTTTGGCGGCTACATTTTCGGGCGCGATGCGGACGGCAACTTCACGCCGGAAGATATCGGCATGAACAACGAAGGCATGGTCGCCGGTCTGACGTGGGTGCAGCAGATGATTGACGAAGGCGCTGTCTCGGAAAACGTGGACTGGGAAGCAGCCCATGTCCAGTTTGAAACCGGCCGTTCGGCCTTCATTATGACCGGACCGTGGGCGCTCAACCGCTTCGAAACCGCGGGCGTGCCTTTCGCCATCTCGGCGTTCCCGGCGGTGGAAGCCGACGGCGAACCCGGTTATCCCTTCCTCGGCGTGCAGGGTCTGGTGATTAACGCCAACAAGGAAAATGCTGTTCTCGCGCAGGTCTTCGCTGTCGATTTCCTCGCGACCGAAGAACACTATCAGGCCATCTTCGACGCGGAACCCCGTCCGTCGGCGTGGGCCTCGATCTTCGAGTCGGCGACTGACCCGAACACCGCTGGTTTCAACGCGGCGGGCATTAACGCGCAGCCGATGCCGTCGATCCCGGCGATGGGCTACGTGTGGGATGCGTGGGTGAACGCGGGCGCGCTGGTCGCGCAGGGCGAGCTCGAACCGCAGGACGCGCTGGATGGCGCGGTCGACCAAATTCAAGCGCAGGTCGAAGGCTAACAATTACATCTGCTCACGGAGGGGCGACCTAATAGGTCTTGGACGTCAAGCTAAGCCCAATTGAGCACCCCCTCACCCCACCCCTCTCCCACGCAAGCGGGGAGAGGGGAGAAAAACAGCGTTTTTGCTGTCCCCCCTCCCTGAATTCAGGGAGGGGGCGGGGATGGGGTCGTCTTAAGTTGACGCGCTAGGCCTGACAGGTCACCCCTCCGACTATAAAATATGCGACACGTCAGCACTCGGCGCACTCCCCAAGTGTCAAGCCGATAAAATCGTTCTCTTTTTTCGACTGCGAGTTCGCCTCCATGAACAAAGTTTCGTCGCTTATTCCAAAAACCACGTTTAGCGTTCATATCGTGATCTTGGGTGCGTTCCTCGCCGTGATGTTGTGGCTGATCACCCGTTTTATTGCGGACGGGCTGTTTCCGCTGGCCTCCGCGTTGAGCGCGATAGCCGTGTTCCTCGCGCTGGTTTTCATGCGGCGGCACTTTACGCCGCTGCGCTGGTTGGCTATCGGCATTTCGCTGGCGCTGCTGTTCACGATGTATCCCCTGCTCTACACCCTGTATCTCAGCGTGACCAATATGGGCAGTGGTCACCTGATGTCCAAACAGCAGGCGATCACCCGCCTTGAAACCGAGCTGTACCTCGCGGAAGGCGGGCAGACTTATCGGTGGGCGGCTTTTCAGGGGGCAGACGGCGCTTATGCGCTGTGGCTAATTGACAGCACGGGAGTCGGGGCGCTGGCCGTACCCGGCCAACCGCTCCAGACCGCGCCCCCCGGCATCGGTGAGCTCGATGAGAACGGCTTCCCGACCACGCTGGATGGCTATGAACGCCTCCCGGTGAATCGCACCGTGCCCATCATCAGTCAGTTGAGCGCCATGGACTTCGGCGCGGCACCTGCGACCGTCCGCATCCGCTCACTACGCGAAGCCGCTGCCTTACAGCCCAAGTATCGCTACGATGCCGAGCAAGATGCCATCATCGATCAGGAAACCGGCACGGTTTACCGTCCCATCGAAGGCACTTTTACCTCCGAGGCCGGTGACACACTGCCGATCGGCTTCATCGAATTTATCGGTTTCCGCCATTTTGAAGATTTCCTCGGCAATGAAGGTTTCCGCGAACCGCTGCTGCGTATGCTGCTGTGGAATATCACTTTCGCCTTCAATTCGGTATTCTTCAGCTTTGTAGTGGGCTTAGTCGTCACCCTGCTGTTTGAGAATCTGCCCGGCAAGCGCCTCATCCGCGCCCTGCTCATCATCCCGTGGCCGATCCCGGTGCTGATTTCGATCCTCATCTGGCGCAGTATGCTCATGCCGGATCTGGGCTTTGTCGAACCCATTCTGGAGTCGATCTTCGGCAGTGCACCTTCGTGGTTTCAAAACCCGTTCTGGACGCGTTTCGCCGTTGTCATGATCAACGTATGGCTGTCGTACCCATACTTCTACGTGATCTCCGCCGGGGCAATTCGCTCCATTCCCGGCGAAATCTACGATGCGGCCGTGGTCGATGGTGCGAACGGGTGGAGCAAACTGTATCACATCACGCTGCCACTCTTGCTGCGCATCGTCATGCCGCTGCTGATCGCGTCGTTCACGTTCAACTTCAACAACTTCAACGTGATCTACATCTTCAACTACGGCAACCCGCCGATGGCCAACACGATTGTGCCGATGGGTCACACGGACATCCTGATCTCGTTCGTGTACCGGCTGGCGTTCGTTACCTCCAATGTGACCGACTACGGCCTCGCCGCCGCCATTACGGTCATGCTGTTTGTGCTGGTGGCCACCCTTGTCATCTTCCAAATGCGTTTTACCAATGTGTTCAAAGAGGCTGAGTAACGATGAGCCACGTGCGCGCTTACCCAACTGCTCGTGAACGTCAGATCAAGCTGCCCGATCCGCGCAAGCTGCTCGGATATGTGCTCCGCTACGCCATTGCGCTAATTCTGATCCTGTTCGCGGTAATTCCGGCCCTGTGGGTCGTATCGGCCTCGCTCAACCCCGCCAAATCATTGATCGGCGGCACCTTCTTTCCGCAGAACCCCGGCCTGAGCAACTATGAGGAACTCGTCACGAATGACTTCTTCCCCTACCTGACATGGCTGTTCAACTCGCTCAAGATCGCCACGGTGACGACGCTCCTAACCGTCTTTCTGACCTGCCTAGCGGGCTACACCCTGTCGCGCTTCCGCTTCAAGGGCCGCAAAGCGTTCATGACGGCGATCCTCATCCTCAATGTGTTCCCGTCGATTCTGGCGATGGTCGCCATCTTCTCGATGCTCCAGCAGTTGGGTTTATACATTGAGGCGCTCGGACTAGATACGCACACCGCGCTGATCTGCATCTACGTTGCCGGATCGATGGGCATCAACGTGCTGCTCGTCAAAGCCTATATCGACAGCATCCCGCTCGAACTCGACGAATCGGCGCTCGTCGATGGGGCGACGCCGTGGCAGACCTTCCGCCACATCATTTTGCCGATCATGACGCCCATTGTGATCACCATCGGCGTGCTGACGTTCATCGCCGCGTATGGCGATTTTGTCATCGCCCGCGTCCTGCTCAAAAGCTCGGATAATCTCACGGTCATGGTCGGCTTGCAGTTGTTCCAAACCGACCGCTTCGACCAGGACTTCGGCATGATCACGGCGGGCGCGGTGCTGGCCGCTATCCCCATCATCCTGATTTACATCCCGCTGCAAAAGTACGTCATCGACGGGCTGACGGCGGGTTCGGTCAAAGGCTAAAGAGAATGGATAAAGTATCTGGTTGCGGAACATCTCGACCACACTCCGAATTCAGGGAGGGATGCAAACAGCACCCGCCGAACCACCCCTCTCCCCGCTTGCGTGGAAGAGGGGTTGGGGGTGAGGGGTGGGCAGCGTTCGTCTGTCTGTTGCTCCTGCTGGCGCTGTTTCTGCCCGTGATCGCGTTCGCGCAAGCGACCGATCCGCCATTTTACTTCGGCGTCGATCTCTCGTA
>CALKIA010000217.1 GCA_937988705.1 uncultured Chloroflexota bacterium
AGTTCCAGTTCCTTGGCGAAGTGACAAGCGCTGAAATGCCCCGGCTCGACCTCGATCAGGGGTGGGCTAACCTGCCGGCAAATGTCCTGCGCATATTTGCAGCGGGGATGAAAATAGCACCCGGACGGCGGATTAGCTGGGTTCGCGATCTCACCGGTCAACAAGACGGGTTCCTCAGCCAAACGCGGATCCGGCTTCGGCACAGCCGAGAGCAGGGCTTCCGTATAGGGATGGCGGGGATACAGGTACAGCTGTTCGGTATCGGCTAATTCAACGATGCGGCCCACATACATGACGGCGACACGGTCGGCAATGTGCTCGACAACGCTCAAATCGTGGGCAATGAACACATAACTGAGATTGAATTCTTCCTGCAAGTCCTGCAGAAGGTTCAGAATCTGCGCCTGAATCGAAACGTCCAGCGCTGACACCGGTTCATCAGCGACGATGAGGATGGGATCAGTCGCCAGTGCGCGGGCGATCACAATGCGCTGCCGTTGACCGCCGCTAAACGCGTTTGGATAGCGGTTGAGATGCCCAACATTTAGCCCGACGAGCGCCGCTAACTCGCGCACGCGCTCTTCGATGCTTTTGGCCGAAACCCCCTGAGCGCGCAGGGGTTCGCCGATAATGTCGAGCACGGTCATGCGCGGAGACAGCGACGAGAACGGGTCTTGAAACACCATGTTCATTTCTCGGCGCAGCGCGCGCAGTTCACGTTTGGGCAAAGTGAGGAGATTGACCACCTCACCGTTCCGCTTTCTGAGCAAGACCTCACCGGATGTCGGCTCAATGGCGCGCAGCAGACAGCGCCCCAATGTCGTCTTGCCACAACCGGACTCCCCCACCAGGCCGAGCACTTCGCCCCGTCTCAGCGTAAAGCTCACATCATCGACCGCTTTGACCTGACCGACGACGCGGCGGATCATGCCTCGTTCAATCGGAAAGTATTTCTTCAGGTTGCGGACTTCCAGTATCAATTCATTGGACGTCATGGGCAATCGAACCTTGCTGTTCAGCCACCGCAACAACTTCAGGGTATAAGAAACACCGGACGCGCTGCCCATCTTCAACGGGTACCAGTGGCGGATCAACCCGGTCGCACAATCCGGGGATGGCGACAGGACAGCGCGGGAAAAAACCACAGCCCTTTGGCGTGTTGATCGGCACGGGGACGTTCCCCTGAATCGAGTCGAGCCGCCGTTTTGACTTTTTCCCCATGCGCGGTACGGACTTCAGCAGCGCTTGCGTGTACGGATGGTGCGGCGCATGAAACAGGCTGTCGACGCTGGCCTGCTCGACAATGCGTCCCAAATACATGACCGCGACTTCGCTGACCATACGCGCAATGACGCCAAGATCATGGGTGATGTAAAGAATCGACATGCCAAACTCAGCTTGCAAATCCCGCATGAGTCGGAGCACCTGCGCTTGCACGGTGACATCCAGCGCAGTGGTCGGCTCATCCGCGACCAGCAGGCTCGGATGGCACGACAGCGCCATCGCGATCATCGCGCGCTGCCGCATTCCGCCGGATAACTCCTGCGGGTACTTGTCCAGCGTTTGACTCGCGCCCGGAATGCGGACGCGCTCCAACATATCGACGGCGATCTCGCGGGCGGCCTGTTTATCGGGGGTGCGGTGCAAACGGATGGCTTCGATGACTTGATTGCCGATGGTGTACAGTGGTGAGAACGAGGTCATCGGCTCCTGAAAGATCATCGCAATTTCGCCACCGCGAATCGTGCGGATGGTTTTGCCTTCGGCGTCCAGCCCCACGAGATCGAGAGGTGGCCCGGAGCGCGGGTGCAGCACGATGCTGCCGGACGTCTGGGCAAAACGCGGCGCAATCCGCAAAATCGAGAGCGCCGTCATACTCTTGCCACACCCGGATTCGCCTACCAGGCCGAGGGTCTGCCCATGCTCAATCGTCAGGGACAGTCCATCCACCGCCTTTAAAACACCTTCTTCCAAGGGCAAATGCACCTTGAGATTGTCTATATTGAGCAGCGGTGATTTTTGACTCATCAGCCCACACCTATCTACTTATGCCGGTAGGGATCAGCTGCGTCGCGCAGCCCATCACCGAGGAAGTTAAAGGCAACCACGATCAAAATGACCATGCCGCCCGGAATGAGCAGCCACGGACTCAGCGTCACCGTCTGGACGCTTTGCGCGTCCTGCAGCAGCGTTCCCAGACTAACGGCAGGGGCACGAATCCCGAGGCCTAGGTAGCTCAAGGCGGTTTCGCCGATGATCATCTGCGGCACGGCGAGCGTCAGGTGAACGATCAGGTAGCTCATGAAGCCGGGTAGCAAATGTCGGGTGATGATCGCCGCTTCGCTCACCCCGGATAACCGCGCTGCCATGACGTAATCTTCTTCGCGCAGGCTGATCAGTTTGCCGCGAATCACACGCGCCAGACTCGTCCAGCCGATAATGGCGAGTACCGAGGAGATGCCAAAATAGACCTGCACCGGCGTCCATTCTGCCGGCACCAGCGCGGCCAGCGCCATCCATAACGGCAGCGTCGGCAGCGATTGCAGGAATTCGGTGAGGCGCTGCACGAACAGGTCGATGCTGCCCCCATAGTAACCAGAGATACCGCCGAAGAATAAGCCGAGCACAAAGCCGATTATCAAGCCGATCAGGCCGACGAACAGCGATGTCCGCGCGCCGAGCAGCAGCCGGCTGAGCAGGTCACGTCCGAGCGAATCCGTCCCGAAGGGCAGGAACACGCCGGGTTCTTCAACGCCAAACAGGTGAATGTCACTGTTGATGAACCCCAACAGCAGATAGGGTTCGCCCCGCACAAACAACTGGAAGAAATACTTCTCGCTGGTATCTTCGATGAAGGCGCGTTGAAAAGTCGCGCGGTCGAGTTCGTTGGTCATCTTGTAGACGAAGGGGCGCAGATGAAATACACCCTGTTCGTCGACGAAGCGGAGCGGGGTTGGCGGTGCCAATAGGAACTGACTGTGACGTTGAAACGCCCCATACGGCGCGAAAAACTCGGCCAGCAGCACGACAATATAGAGGATCACCAGCACATACAGGGACAGCAGCGCCACGCGGTGGCGTTTGAATTTACGCCAGATCAATTGGCGCTGCGACAAAACGTCGTAGTTCGTCGCTTTGGAGTTGATCGATGCGACTTTAGGCTCGGCGGGCGGATTGATATCCATACTCAACTCCTAATTCGACTTTTCGAAACGAATGCGGGGGTCGAGCCACGCTAACAGCAAATCCGAGATCAAAACGCCGAGGACGGTCATCACGCTGAGCATCATCAGAATGCCAGCGGCGACATAGGTATCCTGCGCAATGATAGAGCGCAGGAGCAGCGGCCCGGTCATCGGCAACCCCAGCACGATGGCGACAATCGTCGAGCCGGACACAATCGCCGGAAGGAGCGTGCCGATATTGCTGATAATGGGATTCAGGGCCATCCGAAACGGATACTTGAGTATCAAGCGGCTCTCGCTGACCCCTTTGGCCCGCGCCGTGATGACGTACTGTTTCTGGAATTCATCCAACAATTGGGAGCGCAGAATGCGAATGACCGAGGCCGTGCCCGCCGTCCCGACGACGATCACCGGAACCGGCAGATGAATGAGCAAGTCCCACACGCGGGCGGGACTCCACGGGGCATTCAGGTATTCCGGCGAGAACAGGCCACCGGGCGACACACCAAAGAAACGCAGCATGATCACCATGAAGACGAGCGCCAGCAGGAAACTGGGCGTCGCCAACCCGAAGATCCCCAGAAATGAGAACAGGTAATCGCCGAACGAATACTGGTGCGTCGCGGAATACAGCGCGATTGGGATCGCCACCGCATAGACAAAGACGAGCGAGGCCAGCGACACGACCACGGTGAGCAGCAGGCGGTCGGCAATCAGCGGCCACACGGGTTGACGCCACTCGAACGAATAGCCAAAGTCGCCCTCGGTGAGCAGCGGGCCAATCCAGCGCAGATACTGGATATGCAGTGGTTGATCTAAGCCGTAGCGCCCGCGCAAAAATGTCAGCTCAGAGCTATCGGCAGGACTCCCCGCCGCTTCGAGTTCCAGCGCGTAATTTTCGATCCAGCTGCCCGGCGGCAAATTAATAATATAGAAGACAACCAGCGACACGAGCCCCAGCACGAAAAGAACGTAAAGAAACCGTTTGGCGATGTATCTGCCCATCCTCTTCTCCTTTTTACCCTCAGGTTCCTCCCTTGCGCATCTGTGCTGGCAGCGCTCAAGGGAGAAGCGGTCTCAGGGTGATGGCACAACGACCTTCCAGCGCGTTACAGAAGCTTGCGGAAGTCTTCCAGCACGCAGAAGAGAATCTGATTGGAGTCGTGAAAGTTTTGTGCCCCACGATAAGCTGTCCGCACGACGTAAATGAGGTTGTCGCCATCGAACTGCCAATCGACATACTGAAAACCCGTCAGGCGCAGCGAGTCTTCGGGGGTCAACCCGGAGTCATCCTGAACCAGCGCCTTTACTTTGCGCCAATGCCACAGGTCATCCGAGGCCATGAGCGTCGAGAAATTGCGCTGGCGGAACGGGTGTTTCTGATGCAGGCGGGTGGAAGCTCCGGACGGCGCAGCGGCCATCGCCTTCAACAGATCGAGCTGTTCCAAATTGTTGACAATCGCCAGATACTTCCCGGTGACCGGGTCGCGCCGGAGCGTAAACTTTGCTTTGCTGCCCGGAAAATCGAAGAAGCCGGTTTCGGGATCGAATTCGAGGCGCTTGCCCTCGTCCAGAATTTTGAGACGCGGCGCTTTCTCATCGGGGAGCGGCGCGGCTTCAAAGGTCATCACATCCCACAATTGACCGTCCGGGTCAGCGACGACATTACCTTCACGCCAACCGGGAATGCGGGCTTCACCCCATTCGGGACGAGTCCATTCCGGGTTGAACTTCACTTTATTGCTCATAGTCCAGTTCGCCGCAGCGAGCAGATCTGCCCCGACGGGGGCGGAAATGACGCACGCCTGAAAACCAATGCCCCAGATCGTCGGATCACAGTCCTCGAACCCTTTGTAAATGCGTCCGTTGTGCACCGTCACGGGAACAGGAGCACAGTGGTAGCTGGGGGGTGTCCAGAACGGGCCGCCTTTAAAGAGAATGCCCGTCTGGTCATCGACCGGATGCGTCCACGTGAAACCCCCGTCATCACTGCGGCGGATGAAGATCGAACCATACTGCTGCGATGTTCCAAGGATGTAAACGCTGCCTTCGTGCAAGAACAAGGTGCTCCAGTAACAGTTCATAATATGGGTGATGTTGGCCCAGCTGTTGCCATCGTCTTCGGAGCGATACACGCTCGTCAGACTCTCCTCATTTTCATGATTCCGCGGGCAGCCCTTCCCAAAATAATCGTGCGTCACGAGCAGCGCGCCATCGGGTAAGCGCAAGACGCTGGGGCTCCCCAGAAAAGTCCGAGTACGTTCAGGCTGATACTTCACTTGACGACGAAACATTTTTCAGTCCTTGTGGCAATACAAATAATCTCTTGACCCCGGCTTCCTACCCCGTCTCCGACCATATCGGAAACGGGGAGTGCTCATCGGGATCACCCAGCCCAGTCAGTGACTGAGCTGGGTGATTTACGGGTGTAACGCTGCTTATTCCGACACCCACCACTGATCCGAGTGGCCACCGCGCAGGTGATCGATGTAAACCGTCTGTTCGGACGGGAAATTCTGAATGCGATTGGAGCGCACGTAGATATACGGGACTTCGCCAACCGTACCAATGTGCACCATCTGCTCGACGGTGCGGTTAACCAGCTGCTGACCGAGTTCGATATACTCAGCCGAGCCGACTTCTGTCAGTTGGAATTGATCCGCGAGCGCCAGCTGTTCGGCGTAGTACGGGTCCGGCGGCTCTTCGCCTTCAGCGCCGTTCGTCAGCGACCACTGCCGCCACACCAAACCGCCGCCGAGCGGGGTCGTGTCGAGGCCGTAGGGCGGGCGGAACCAGATCGGGCGGGTGTGCATGTCAATCGCCGCGACCACATCGGCAAACCACACCGACGCCTGAACTTCATTCGCCAGCAAAGCCGCGACCTGCGCTTCACGCGTCGATGGGTTGATCTCGACGCCCACGCCGACGTTGCTCCAATACTCGGCCACGAGTTCATCCATCGCGATATTGTCGATGGCATCCCACAGCACGATGCGCAGGGGTTCGCCATCGGGACGCAGACGGACGCCATCCGGCCCCATCGTCAATCCCAGTTCGTCGAGCAGCGCGTTCGCCTGGTCTGGATCGTACGCCGCATAGTAGTCCCCCATCCAGTCCTCATAGAACGGAGAATTAGATGAGACACCCCACTGGCGCGGCACGCCGAGGCCAAAGAACAACGTTTCGTTGATTTCGGCGCGATTGAGCGCCAGCGACATCGCCTGACGGAAGCGCACATCGTTGAAGATTTCGCGCAGTACCGGATCGCCAACGGTGAGATTAAACTGATACTTGCGGGTTGCGCCTTGATCAGTGGGGAACAGCAGGGTTGTATAGCCGCCGTCGGCTTCACCGGCGCGGAGCACCGGCAGGTCGGAGATGCGCAGCTTGTCGGCGTAGTCGAGGTCACCCGCCTGAATATTGAGCTTGACAACTTCCAGATCGCCGATCAGCATGCGAATTTGGCCGTCGAGGTATGGGAGTTGGTTGCCCTCGGTATCGACTTTCCAGTAGTAGGGATTGCGTTCGTAGAAGCTGTTGCCGAATTCGTCGATGTTGACCAACACCCACGGCTTGAGCACGGGCAGGTTCGGATCAACCTGAAAATCCGCGAGCTGGCCACCGCGATGCGATTCGAACGCTTCGATCCATGTGGCGAAGCCTTCGGACTCGGCCAGAGCTTGCGCTTCCGTGTTGAAATCGGCATGCCACTGTTCGAGGTAATGCCGGGGCGCAATCGGGAAACCCGTGTCACCGCGCGCCACGATCTCCATGAACGCCGGGTAGGACGCGGCAAACGTGAACGTCACTGTGTAGTCGTCGACCTTCGCAATGACCGCCGGTGTACCAGCCACCACGAACGTCCCCGGCAGATTTGGCAGTTCCGGATGCAGCATAACGTTCTCGTACCAGAACATGATGTCGTCAGCCGTCACCGGTACGCCATCGCTCCACTTCATACCGCGCCGCAAGGTGATTGTCGCCACGGTATTGTCGTCGGACATGTCGATGGAACGGGCGATATTCGGGAAAATCACTTCCCAGTTCGTGGACAAGCCCGCCAGATGCTGATCCCAGGCCGACCAACCGATATTGCCGAAAGTCGACGGGTTGGTGGCGTTGTAGCGCAGCTCACCGCCATACTGACCGATGGTGTCGCGCGGCTGCACGACCTGAATATCGGCGCGCTCCGGCAGGCGTTCTTCCACAGGGGGAAGTTCGCCAGCGGCTACCCGCTCCGCCAGCATCGGCGCCTCGTTGAAAGTCAGGGCGTTTCCGGTCTCAGTCTCGTATTCGTCGAGGTTCCAGACGCGGAAATTGTCGATCGACGAGAACCCGCCTTCCTGAGCGACAATCGGCGCGCCGAGGACGGCGAAGACGACCAAGGAGAGTACTAGAAGAACAAAACGACTGCGGTTCATCTTCATTTTGTTAACCTTTTCCCATCACATGTATACAAAGTTATTTTGGTCATACCGATGGAATGCTGCCTGTGTCCTCCTTTCCTCAATACTGGTTAAGCGCTCCTCGCCCAACTACCACTCACCGTCCGCCCCAAACTCACGTTTGGCGGCCTGACCGAAACGGCTCGCCGCGTCGTTCATCGCGCTGAGCATTTGCTCCGTCGATTGTCCGTGCGCGTTACGCCCGGCGGAGATGACGGTCGTACATTCGTTGGCATCCATAAAAGACCCGGCTTGGAACAGGCGCGCCTGATCTTCTTCCGGAATAACGAGAAATCCATGTTGATCGGCGTGAATGAGCTGTCCGGGCTGAATGGGACAGCCGAACACCTCGACTTCGCAGTTCCAGCGGACGGGCCAGCTGTAGGCATGGCCGACGCACAACCGGGCGGCGAGGGCCTTGAAGCCATTCGAGGTCATTTCCATCACGTCGCGAATCGCGCCATCAGTGATGGTACCGACACACCCTAGCGCCCCGTGTAAGCTGGAGTTCACTTCGCCCCAGAACGAGCCGATATGATTGGGCTTGTCCAGATCCTGTACCACGACGATTTTCGGCCCCGGTATACTCGCAATGTATTCGCGATACTGGGCGGGCGCGTCCGGGTTGGTCTTCGGGTGGTTCGGATTGCTTGGTTCGCACACCACCGTGACCGCGTAGCCGACCATCGGCGCGAACTGGGGCATAAAGTCATGCGTTTCCTGAAGGTTCACATGGGTACGCCGATCATGCTTGGTAATCTGCTCCCAACCGTTATAGAGTGTGGGGGTACTCAGCCGTTTTAGCTGGTGCAACTGTCCAAACGTCAGAACGCGATCCATACACACGTCTCCGGGCGAAGCCCCTGTTTAAATAAACTGTCGGAAATCTTTCAGCACACAGAACAGGATCTGGTTCGCATCGTGGAAATTGTTCGCCCCTCGATCCGCGACCCGCACTACGAAGATGATGTCATCCCCTTCAATCGCCCAGTCCGTATACTGATAGCCGGTCAGGCGGATCGCATCTTCGGTCGTGAGTCCAGACTCGGTTTTCAGCAGGGGTTTGACGACTGACCAGTTCCACAGATCTTTCGAGACGGTCAGCGAAGCGACACTCCGCTGCCGCAGGGGGTATTTCTGATGCAGTCGCGTATTGAGGCCACCGGGAGCGGCGGCCATGGCGCGCAGCACATCGAGATCGGCTAAGTCATTGACGATCGAAAAGTAGTACCCGGTTTGCGGGTCACGCCGGATGGTAAATTTGGCCACGGCACCGGGAAAACCGAAAAATCCGGTCGACGGGTCGAATTCCAGACGAGCGCCGTCATCCAGAATTTTGAGGCGCGCGACCTGTTCACCGCCAAAGGCGTTGGCTTCGATTGCCAGAATGTTCCAGAGCTGACCGTCCGGGTCGGCGATCACGTTGCCTTCGCGCCACCCCGCATCCTTGAGCGTGCCCCATTCGGCTGGAAGCCAGTCCGGGTCGAAGCGCAGCTTGTTGCTCATGATCCAGTTGTCTGCATTGAGCAAGTCGGAATCGACGGGCGCGGAGATGACGAATGCTTGAAAGCCCGGCCCGAAAGGCAGGGGGTCAAGGTCTTCGAAGGCTTTATAGATGCGTCCGTTATGAATGGTGGCGGGGACGGCGGTGCTGAGATAATTTGGCGGTTGCCAGTAGGGGCCAGCGGGAAAGAGAATGCCCGTGTGGGCATCGACCGGATGCGTCCATGTAAAGCCCCCATCGTCGCTGCGGCGAATGACGATGGCGCCGTACTGCTGCATGCACCCCATGATGTATAGGCTGCCGTCGAGCACAAACAGGTGGTTCCAATAGCAATTCATGATGTGGGTGATGTTGACCCACGTCTCGCCATTGTCTTCCGAGCGGTAAACGCTGGTCAGGCTTTCATCCGCTTGATGATTACGGGGACACCCTTTGCCATAGTAGTCGTGCGTGACGATCAGCGCCTTGTTGGGCAGACGCACGATACAAGGACTACCAAGATAAGTAAGCGAACGTTCGGGCTGGTATTTAACCTGGCGCTTTAACATTCTTTCGCCCCTTTATTGAAGATAAATCTATTTAGGCGCTGCTGTGGTGCTGGACTGTGCTCCTCTGTCTGCTAGTTAGTTGATCGTTGCGTGTGCCGCCGCCCTTTCCGGGCAGCTCGACTTACCTCGATTTTGTTCAGTATGGCTGAACGTCATTCAGGAATAACTTGAGAATAATCAACTGTCTACTTTTTGTCAATCAGTTTCACCCTCCGGATAGGCGCTTGTGGTGCAAAACATCCAAATTGGCACCTGCCGCTGCGGACGTCTCAAGCACGGCGTTTCACAGCGGCGGCGGTGGGCGGTGGGACTGTTCGACGATGGTGTGACACAGGTGATGCGTGTGGAGTGCGTCAGCGTAGGAGCTGAAAATCAGGTCAGGGTTGTTCTCGTGCAGCGCCCGCAAAAACGCGCGATTTTGCGCCTCATAGGTATCCATCTGCGTTCGATCGGTCTGCTGGGAAGCGCCGATCTGGTAGGTAATGGCGTCGCGCGTCAGCGTGATCACGGCGTCTTCGCAGATAAATTGCAGCTGCACGCTGCTGGCTTGCGTCAGAATGCAGGTGGCGCTAAACACCCCGACGATACCCCCGTCGAACCGGATCAGAGCGGCACTGACGCCGGCAATGTCGGCATCCGGCCAGGCGGGCCGGTCGAAGGTGCTCGCCTGAGCGCCGACCAGCTGAGCATGGCCCAGCAGCGCCCGGCTGAGGTCGAGCAAATGTGTGGCTTGTTCGACCATCTGCCCACCGCTTTCTGCTTGGTGCCGCCACCAACGGGCGGACGGGGTATTGACGTGAAATGTGCCCAGCACCATGCGCGGCGGGTTGTGGGCGAAGTACGCGCGCAGCCGTGGCAGGGTATCCGCTGCGCGCCAATTGTAACCCACGGCCACCGACACCTTCTTTTGAGCGATCATCTGGCCGATCTGGTCGGCGGTGTTCCGGTCGGCAGACAGCGGTTTTTCGACGAGGAAGGGAATACCCTGTTCCAGCAGCCGATACTCAATCGAACCGTGCTGGTGCGGCGGCACTGTCACCCACACCGCGTCGGGCGTTTCCCGCGTCAACAATTCGTCGAGGGCCGTGTAGCCTCGTCCGCCCCAGATTGCGGCAGCCCCGCTGGCCTGCGCCGGTGTGGTGCCCAGATGCCCGACGATGTCTACACCCTCTATCCGCTGGAACGCTTTGAGGTGCCGCTGCGCAATTTGCCCCGTCCCGATCAGCGCGATTTTCACAGCCTTGCACCTACCTCTTCAGTTCTATGGTGGAGCAGAACTCAGACTGTCGCGTTAGCCTTTCGTCGCGCCACCCGTCAGGCCGACGACATAGTAGCGCTGCAGCAGCAGAAAGATGATGATACACGGCAGAATGGTGACCATCAAACCTGCTTGCAGCGCGCCCCAGTCGATGGCGCCGTAGTAACCGCTGCGCACGCTCGTCAGCAGAATCGGCAGCGTGAAACTCGTCTCTTTTGTCATGAAGATCAACGCGGCGAGGAACTCATTCCACGAATTGAGAAAGGCGTAGATGCCGACGGTGATGATCCCCGGACGCACAATATTGAGCATCACGCGATACAACATCGTGAACGGCGTACAGCCATCCAGCAGCGCCGCTTCCTCGATTTCGCGCGGCACGGTGTCGAACGAATTGCGCATGATGAACACACCGAACGGTAGTTGGAAGGTGATATACACCAGGGCCAACCCGAATAACGTATTTTGCAGTTTCAGTCCGGTCAAAATCAGGAATAACGGAATCAGGATCGACTGAAACGGGATCATCAGCGTCATCAGAATCAGCACGAACATGAGATTCTTAGCCGGGAAGCGGAAACGCGAGAACCCGTAGCCCGCCAGCGTGCTGAGGATGGTCGAGCCGATCACCGTCATGATGGCTGTGCCGACGCTGTTACCGACGTAATTCCACACGCCGCGCCCATAGTCGTTCAGCTTAACGTAGTTGCCGAAATCAATCCGCGACGGCAGAAAGGTCGGCGGTGCGGCGGAGGCTTCCGCCGGCGGCTTGACCGAGCTGATCGCCGTCCACACGATCGGGAACAGGAACAGGATCGCCAAAATGATACAGATCGCGTAGAGCACCAGCCGCCAGAAGCTGAACCGGGGACGATGGGCAGACGTGGTCGTTGAAGTCACCGAAGCCATTCTCACTCCTCAATACGATGTTTCATCGCGCAGCAGCCGGAGCTGAATGACACTCAGAATCACCAACACGACGAGCAGGACAATCGACATAGATGCCCCATAGCCGAGTTTGAAGTTGGTGAAGGAGTTCTTGTAAATCCAGTACACGACGGAGATGGTCGAGTTCTGCGGCCCGCCCGCCGTCATGATGAAGAACTGGTCGAAACCGAGATACGATCCGATTACGGACAGAATCAGCGCCAGCGCGAAGGTCCGGCGCAGCAGCGGCATGGTGATATAGCGCAGGCGGCCAATGTAACTCGCTCCGTCGACGCGCGCCGCCTCGTACAGCTCCAGCGGGATCGCCTGCATCCCGGTCAGCAGCAGAATCATCGTGAAGCCGACCGTTTTCCAGACCACCGACATGATGATCGCCAGCATCGCAAAGTTCGGATCGGCGAGCCACACAATCGGACGGTCGATCAACCCCAAGCCGAGCAAAATCGCGTCGATGGCCCCGACCCGGTCATGCAGCAGCCATACCCACAGCAGACTGCTCGTGCCCAGGCCAATCACCACGGGCAGAAAGTAGATCGTGCGGAAGATACCCACCCCGTGCAGCGGCAAATTGACGAGCAGCGCCAGACCGAACGCGAGGATGAAGATCATCGGGGTGACCAGCAGCGTGTAGCGCGTGGTAAACCACAGGCTGTTCCAAAACTGACGGTCATTCACGAGATTGGCGTAATTTTCCAGCCCGATAAACTCGTGTTGGCCGAGCAGCGGCCAATCGTTCAGCGACATGAATACGGTCATCACGAGTGGGATGAGAAAAAAGACCACGGTGAACAGCACCGCGGGCAGCACGAAGAGCAGCCCAATGCTGCGCTGCCCGATTGCCCCGCCGGTCGACTCCGTGCGGCGCGCCTTCATACCTGAGTTTACAACGCTCACTGCGACCTACCTCGACTTCTTTGCCCTATCGAAACACTCTCCAGCGACCGCCTGTCCCGCAGGGGACAGGCGGTCACACGGCCTACTGCAAGCTATTCGCTCGCGAGGATATCGGTGAAACCTTGCTGCGCGATGGCGACAGCCCCATCAATGTCACCCTGGAAAATGGCCGTCTGAATCATGGACAGCCACGGGCCGTTCGCATCATTGAACAGCTGATTGTAGACGAAGCTGTACGGCGTCTTCCCGAGGTTCATCGCTTCCGCGTTGGTGATCAGGCGCGGATCCTGCTGCGAATATTCGTTGTCGATCAGGTCAGCGCGCAGAGGCAGTTGACCACGAGCGGCGAACATCTCAAGCTGAATTTCTTCCGACAGTACCCACTGAATGAATTCGAACGATTCGGCGACATACTGCGAGCTCGACGTAATCGCAATCGAGTCGCCACCCGCAAACGACGACGAGCCACCCTCTTGACCAGGCAGGAACGTCAGACCGAAGTCAATTTCCGGGTGATCGTTCTTGAGGACAGAGATCGAGAACGCGCCCGACCCCGCCATACCGATCTTGCCCGTGAGGAAGGCGTTCAGGAAGTCCGTGCCCGTGTCTGCTTGCGCGCTGGGCGGGATCAGGCCTTCGGCCCACATCCGCTGGTAGAATTCCAACGCCGCGCGCACTTCCGGCGAATCCACCGTCGCGCTCAGGCCGTCTTCCGACAGCACATCGCCGCCGCTCGCCCAAATCAACGGCAGGTAGGTGAAGGCATTGCAGCCCGCGCACGCACCGCTGAAATAGTAGCCGTAGGTGTCATCGCCCAGGGCGGTGATCGCCACAGCAGCATCGTAGATTTCCTGCCAGGTGGTCGGCGGGGCTTCCGGATCGAGGCCAGCCTGTTCGAACAGCCCCTTGTTGTACAGCAGCACCGAACCTTCGGCAGCAAACGGCACAGCATAGCGGCCGCCGTCATATTCGCCGAGATGGACGTGCGACGGGCTCAACTGGTCGGCATACGGCAGGCTGTCAATGAAATCGCCGATTTCCGCAAGGTTACCCGCACGCGCAAACGCCGGGACGTAGATCAGGTCGATCGGCAGCAAGTCAGGTGCTTCGCCGCCCGCCGAGGCCACGCCGACGCGCGTCACGAAGTCCGCCGCGGGGATGATCGTCAGTTCGATCTGGTTGGGGTGAGTGCTGTTCCACATATCGACCAGTTCACGTAAGAAATCTTGGTTACTGTCACGCGACCACATGGTGAGCGTGACACCGTCTTGTGCCGCCAGCGGAGCGACGCTGATTGCCAGCAGCGCCAACAGCACGACAACAAACTTTGAAATACGTTTCATTATGACTAACTCCTATTGCAAAACAGATATTCTTTAGTCAACGGCGAGGTATGTTCCCACCGGCATGACTCACCCTAAATTTGCATGGCCGCTTTACAGGCCGCGATCACATCGTCCGCATAGCGCGTCAGTGTGTCATCAACAATCCCTACCGACGGGATGTGTCCCACCGTCACTGGCCCCGCCTGCCTGTAGGTAAACCCACGTTCATGCACGCCCGTGCTGACTGCCCCCGGCGCGCCTTCTGCCAGATGACCGAGCGCTCGTCCATACTTCGCGAGCAGCTGCGGAAACTTGTACTGACGGTCAACGCCGAGCCAGCTTTGATTCACGGGCAGAACGGTCAGCAGCGCGTCATACCAGCCCTCCCCCGCGACCAACACTTCAGGATGCCGCTGATGTAATTCGTTGACCAGCTTCTGATAGCCATCATATAGATTGTAGCGTGGGTCATTGAACCAGCACGCCGAAGTATCCAGAAACACGCCGCTCACCTGATACGTCTGCACGATGCGGCTCACCTGTTCCAGCAGATGCTGGCGGAACACGGGTTCGCCGGGATTGAGGAAGACCTGATCATCCTCGCCCGAGCGATCAGTGTCCCAGTCGGGACAGTTGACGAGGGTCAGATAACTGTCGGTGCGGCTGCGAAAGGCCGAACGCTCGTAGTCGGGATAGACCTGAATGTTCGCGCCGTGCATGCCGAACATCGGCATGAGCTTCACACCGAGCTTGTTCGCCGTCTCGACCAGCCGCCGGAAACCCGCATCCCCGCCCAGAGCCTCACCGGGTTGATAGTGCGGGTAGGCGTAGTAATAACGGCCCTCGAAGCCGGGCACATACGCGAGGATATGTTTGCCGGGAACATGCTGTGTGATCGTTGTGAGCGTCGCCGCCATCTGATCAAACGTATTGAAAACGTAACCCGTCCAATGCTGACCGTGCAGGTTCAGCACCAGCTTGATGTCGCGCATCCACTCCGGCACATCCGCGCGCGTTTCCCACGGTTGCAGCCCATACGCGCTTTCAATAAACGCCAGATGCGCCGCAAAATCCGCTTCGATCTCGGCGAGGCTGTCGGTCACGCGCAGGCGAAACTCACACGAACTCACCGAACTGCCCCAGCGCGTCGCGTCTTCCTCGAAGATCAATTCGACGACCGGTTTACCATCCGCATAGGGTGGCAGGTGCGTGTACAGGCGCTTAGCGCGCACTTCGCCATCACGCAGGCTCACACAAACCAGCGGCGCGCCATCTTGCTCACCCGCGCACGCCCACGGCGTCAGCCACTCGCGCCACGGATAGTTCCATTTCACCGGGGCAGTCAGCGTCGGGATGGCCGTCCAGCCAGCGGTGCTGGTCGGCTGCCACCACCCTTGCGTGATCGCCGTTTCGGGCAAGCCCCACAGCATCAGCTTGATCACCTTAATCGGCTCGGCGTGCTGCGCCTGAATCTGCCAGACCGTCGCGCCGTTGTCCTGCGTGATCTGCACGCTGACCTGTCCGGCACTGCGCTGCTGCTGTCCGGCCCAGCTCAACCCGGCGGCCTCCAGCCGCAGACCGTCGGCGCTCACGGTGACCTGAGCTGGATCGAGCTGATACAGGTTGCTCACCGTGAAAATCTGCACGCCCCACCGGACTCCCGGCAAACCGGGCACGTCGTACAACGGGTCGCGTGGGTCAAAACTTAAATCGTAGATTTCCAAGACCATTCTCCATAAAGTTTTAAACTGGCTGCGGTGACACTATTTAGGCAAGCTCTGCTCCACACGACTGGCGCACTATCAATGGGCACGGTACGCGCTGCAATTCCGCACTCTCTGTCCCCTCGCTGATCGCCGTCAACAGCAGGTTGCCCGCCAACCGTCCCATCTCCACGAGCGGAAGGGCGATGGTGGTCAGCGGTGGGCGCTGATGCGCGGCAAAATTGCGATTATCAAAGCCAATCAGCGCGACATCTTCCGGCACGCGGATACCTAGCTCGTGCAGTGCGCTCAACGCGCCCGACGCAATGCTGTCGCTCATGCAAAACAACGCATCCGGTGGATTCGGCAGCGCCATCAATTCGTGCGCCAGCGCATAACCGCTGGTTTCGTACCATTTCCCCATCCGTACCAAGGCATGATCAAAGGGGACACCCGCTTCTTGCAGGGCGTGTTGCACCCCCGCCAAGCGCTGCTGCGCCGCTTCGTAATGCGCTGGCCCGTTGATCACCCCGATACGCCGCCGCCCCACCAGCAGCAGATGCCGCGTTCCGGTCACTGCTCCGCCGAAATCGTCTGGAATAATGCAGGGCACGGGCATGTCGTGGGTGTACTGATAGATATAGACCACGGGCAGCCCACCGAGCGGCAAAGCCGGTGCGCCCCGTTGACGCACTCGATAGCCGCTCAACAGGATAATGCCATCGACCTTTTTATCGAGCAGCACCTCTAAATGGGCGCGTTCGCGGGCCATATCGCCGTAGCTGTTGCACAAAAACACGCTAAAACCCTGCTCGCTGGCTGCATCTTCGACCCCGCGCATCATCGACATGGTGAACACGCCTTCCAGATCATCGGTGATCAGGCCGAGCGTGGCGGTGCGGCTCATTTTCAGGCTGCGGGCGATGCGATTCGGGCGAAAGTTGAGTTTCTGAGCGGCCGCCTGCACTCGGGCGCGGGTTTCATCGCTCACATGCGGGGCGTGATTCATGACCTTGGAGACGGTCGCCGGCGACACGCCTGCCAATTGCGCAACATCGTGAATAGTGGCTGAAGTGCTGCGTTTCAAAAGATGCCGATCTGGTTCTAAAGGCTAGTATTATTTTTCAAAATCGGAAAACGATTTACATCAAGTCTAGAAAGCATTTCTTCGCGTGTCAAGCAGTCTTGTACAATTCTCCCAAAAACGATTTCAGATCACAATTCCGGCTGACAGAAACGGGTTCGACATCTGCGCAGAATCGCCAGCGCGCGGGATTAGCAGGGATGCGCCACACGCGCTGCTGACCATGCGATCGCGGGCTAGTCGAGCTGATTCGGAGTGGATAGGGGTTTTTGTCACCGCAGGGATACAATCCCCGGCTTACAGTGGAGAAAGGATCGGGGAATGACTTCATCACAACGCTTGCGTGTGGCGCTGATTGGCACTGCTCCGCGCGCGGTTTATCTGTATGGCCCCATTTTGCGCGCGCTGGCTAACGACGTCGAGATCGTCGCCGTCTGGGGACGCAGTGCAGGATCGGCTGCGCGTGTGGGTGTGGCTCTCGGCGTACCGTGGTATCTGGACATCGAGAAGCTGGTTCGCGAAACGGCTCCCGATCTGGGGATCGTCGCCGTCAACTACCATGCGAACGGTCAGGTCGGTCTGATGGCCGTGGAAGCTGGTCTGCATGTGCTGCTGGAAACACCGATTGCGCATCGACTCGAAGAAGCCGATGCCATCATCGCCGCCGCCGCTCAGCGTGGACGCAAGATTGAAGTCGCCGAGCAGTTTCACCGCCGCCCGTTGGAGCAAATCAAACTAAAGTTGATCGAGTCCGGGTTATTCGGGCGCGTCCATTCGTCCTTCAATGACTTCGCGGGCCACGGCTATCACGGCATCAGTGTCATGCGCAGCTATCTGGGGTTTGACGCCCAGCCCGTGCGCGTCACGGGGGCGGTTAAACAGTATGCTCTCGCCTCCCATTGGTCACGCCTTCAGGGCACAACTGCCCCGCGCACGGAGACGCAGGAACACGGTATGATCGAGTTTGCTGGCGGGCAGCTTGGTCTGTTTCACTGGACTGACGTTGGCTACGATTCCCCCCTGCGCTGGTGGCGCAGCAGTCGTTTTCTGGCCGAAAAAGGCATGGGGATCACGATCAGTCGCGGGCTGGAAGTTCAGGAATGGCTCACGCTGCTCACGCCCGATGGGGAAGCGCCCGCGTTCATCACCTTGGAACGGCGTTGGGAGCGGGTCGATGGTGGCCGCTTGACTGCGCTGGTGGCACACACGGGTGATCCAACTCTGCCGCTCGTCCGTTGGGACAATCCCTTCCGGTCCCCGGAGAATCAGTACGAACCACAGTGGCATGATGACGAAATTGGCGTAGCGGGCTGCGTCATGAGTCTGGTCAACGCGGTGCGCAGTGACAGCGCGCCAACGTATGGAGCAGTCCAAGCGCGGATCGATCAAGAACTTATTTTGGCGCTTCGCCAGTCGTCTGCGGACGGCGGCCAACCCGTAGAGTTGCCCATGAATCCGCAGTCCCAAAAGAACTAACGCAAAAGTCCAGCGGAGGCGCCATAGGGGTGTTTAAGCCGCCGTGCGGCCTTCTGAACTTTACAAATACCAGCGGACGCGATAAATCGCGTCCCTACGAAGCCAAGCGGCGCTTGGCGAGGACGGTTGGCGCCCCTCCCCGAATTCAGGGAGGGGCCGGGGGCGGAAAACAACCGTGTTAAGTAGGCGTCATGGCGCGTCCGCAAAATCTCCTCATTCATGTGAAACACCGGCTTCACGCCATGATTCTTCAGCCGCGCAGTTCGCCCTTCATTTCCTCAAGGATGGAGCGCACAATCGCCAACGCCAGAATCCAGTATTCGGGGTGAGCTGCATGGGATTCGCGCAGTTTGGCGGCACATGTCATCAATGCCCGCTGACGGAGCGCCGATCCGCGCTGGGCGAGCAGTTCCAGCAGCGGTGCCAGTTGCTCCGCCCCTTCGCCGATGGCATCGCGCGCGAACTCGTGTGCGCAGCGATCAAACGCCGCTTTCTGTTCGTCCGTCAGCCAATCGCCCAGACGACGCTTGATCGCGGTCACTTCGCGCGCCACCGTCGTACTGCGATCGCGCCGAGCATTGCGCACCAACCGGATGAAGGGTCGCTCTTCGCTGGTGATGCGCACCACTGCCAGTGCCAGTTCCAACCGTGCCCCATCATTCTCGGTGACTTCCAACACCCGTAAAATGACGTCCAGCGCCTCGGCATAGTGTAGATGTCCCAGCGCCGATGAATAGGCGATCTGCAAGCCTTTATCCGTCTCGACCTGCAGCCGTTCTAGCAGCAGGGGCGCGACCGTTTGATCGCCTAGTGTCCCCAACGCCCGCGCACAGTGCGCCGCAATCGAGCGATAGTGCGACTCCAGACCGTTGCGCAGCGCAGGGAGCGCGCTTTCGTTACCCATCCGTCCCAGCGCCCATGCAGCGATGACGCTGAGTGATACTTCCGTCCCGTCGAGGATGTCGGTCAACGCTCTGATCAAACGGGGATCCGGGCTGGTTCGGGCAATCGAAATGATCGCTTCGAACCGCACGTTGAAGCGAGGATCTTTGAGCGCATCCAGAATCTCATCGACGGTCAAGGCGCTGTGCGTTTGGCCCATTTTTTCGGTCGTCAGCACCGTTGATCGCTCATCGAAGCGGCGGTTATAGCGGATCAGCGATTCCATCGCGGCCACAGGGTTCCCTTGCGTGAACAGGGCCGCAAAGGCGCTCAGGCTGACTTCCCCTTCCACATGCAGGCGGCGAGCGAACAGGATCAGCGCCCCAAAGGTGAGGAGGATGCTAGCGATGAACAGCGGCGTGAATGGGTCAACCAGCATACCGGCGATCTGGACATTCAAGCCATGCGTGATGTCGAGCGCGGCACCACCCAGAATTGAACTCAGACCGCCCACGATGCCGATCGAGCTGTAAAACACGGACAGGTACTGACTCTTCTTTTCTTTTGGAACCACGCTTACAAACAGCATCCGCGATGATCCGACGCCCCAGGTAACATCCGAGATTCCCCAGAGAAAGGCCATCAGCAGCGCGATCGGCAGACTCAGATCGGTACCGCGGGGCATCAGTATCCAACCGAGCGGAAACACCATGCGCATGATGATGCCGGTCAGCATGATGGGTTTGCTGCCATAGCGATCTGCCGCCCACCCGACCAGATAGATCGCCGAAAATCCACCGATGATTCCGCCCATCTGCAACCACACGACCTGACTGTCGGTCAGGCCAACATGATCCCGCATGAACAAGGGCAGAAATCCCAGCGGTGCCCCGGCCAGCGTGACCAGAAACAGACCGACCATAAAGGTCGAGAAGTGGTGGTCACGGACAACCTGCATCCAATTGCGCACCGAAACGGGCGGCACTTCAGTCGGCGCGCCGCCGGGAAGATGGGAAGCACTCCACACGCACAGCAGCCCAAAGACGAACGCGATGCCGAACAGAAACGTGAACCGCTCCAGACCACCCGGTAAGCCGACGACCAACCCGCTGCCGATAATGGCCAGCGTACCCGTGATCCGCGAGGCCATATCGACGACGGCCTGATGCCGACCACGCACACTGTCCGGAGTGAACTCCTGTGCCCACGGATACGACCCGGTTTCGGCAATCGCCCGGCACAGCGAAAACCAAGCCACGACGAACATCACCAGCGCCGCCGCGACCTGTACACCAAATTGAGCCAGTACCCACGGCACCAGCAGGAGCAGCACGGTGGAAAATTTACGCAAACCCCAGAACGTGAGAAACGTCCGCTTATAGCCGAAGCGAGCAACGCGCGGCGCAATGAAGATCGCTACAATGCCGAAAAACGGAATCATCGACAGCAGCACACCGATCTGGGTGAATTCGATGTCGATTTGGTCAAGAAACAGGACAAACGCCGAACCAAAAAAGGTAAGTTGGGCGAAGATACTGTTGAAGGCACTCTGCACCACATCCCAGTGCAGCAGGCGCAGTTTTTCCGCAGTTGTTAGTTCAGGAGAGACAGGAGACTGGCCCCTCCCCCGATTGGCTTTACGCAGCAGACTGGTCACAAAGACTCACAGAGTTATGCGGTCGAATCAATCGATCATTACCACAAACTCACTAGCGCTGCCAGTCACGCCGAGGAAGTTGGTACTAACCAGAATAGGGTGAGCTGTCCCGGCCCGTGCAACTGGTTCGTTGCGAGACACACCAGTCGGTAGGTGTCACTCGCCCGCCGCTGATGGACACAAACGAACCGCGCGGAGTCCGGCGCCAGCATCTGCGTAACCCGACAGACACCTTCCGCTTGGAAGCTCGCCAGCATGTAAGAGCGTCGGCGGTAAACATGAGCTTTTGGAGCCAAAAAGTTGCGATCAGTCCAAAAACCGTCCCCTTAAGGGACACGCAGTTCCCACCACAAACGCGCCAACCCGCGAAAAGTTGAGAGAATATGACGGGGACGGAAAAACTGTGAACGCCCATAGGGACGGGGATAATGGGTGACACCCGCTTCCACAATCCGACAACCGACCAGTTCCAGTTTCTTCACGAGTTCGATACAGATTTCGCCGCTGTTATGTTTGAGTTCAAGGCGCTCAACAACGTGTCGCCGAAGCAAACGAAAGTCGCAGTCCACATCCCGCACTTGAAGTCGAAACGCCCAGCGCATCACCGCATGATACAACTGACCAATGGGGCGGCGAAACCAGGGATCGTCCCGGTTGAGCTTGAAGCCCTGAACCATATCGACCCCAGTTGTCAGCAATGGATACAACCGCAGCAGATCGCGCACGTCGTACTGAGCATCGCCATCTGTATAAAACACAATCTCTTTGGAGGCAGACGCAAATCCCGTCCGCAGTGCCCCCCCATAACCACAATTCTTCGGATGATGGATCACGCGGACGAAGGGGTAGTCGTCCGCCAACCGATCCGCGATCATCGCGGTATAGTCCTGACTGCCATCGTTGACAATGATGATCTCAAAGTCGTCTGTCAACTGCTGCAAGATAATCGTTGTCGCCAGCACCATACTCGCAATTGTCCCCCCATCGTTATAAGCCGGGAAGAAGGCGCTGATACTGGCCCGATTCGTTGGAACCTCCATCACAACTCCACTTTTTGGGCCAAAGCAATAACTGACACGCCCACCGGGAAATCCCCCCCCTGCTTGATCCAGACCGCTTCGCTGAGCAGGAGTCGATACAACAGAGAATTCAAGAGAGACGGAGTCGGACGCACATCAGACGCGGTCGATTTGGTGCTATTTTTCCGCCAGCGCTGCCACCAGCGAATGCAATACACTACCGGGAAGAGCAGACTGTTCGCGTAGGTACTGCGCAGAGGCGTCAAGCCGACCGCGCGCAGTTTGTCCTCGACTTCCGTTCGTGTGTACCGGCGCGCACCATGCACGATGAGGTCATGCTGTCCCGCAAGCGGCTGTAAGGCCGGCAACCGCAGCAGTAGATAGGCCTGTGGAGCCAGCACGCGCGCAAATTCAGCCAGCGCGAGCAGGTCATCCTCGACTTCTAGGGCATACAGGACATCAAATGAGGTGACGAGATCAAAACTGCCCGTGCGGTACGGCAAATGTTCGACGGTCGCCTGAAGGATGCGCCCGGAATGACGTTCAGCCGCATACTCCAGCGCGAGGGGAGAAAGATCGCAGCCAATCACCTGCCCGTAGCGGGCGAGATGGCTGAGGTGGCCGCCGACGCCACAGCCTGCATCCAGAATGGTGAGGTCAACCCGGTCAGCGAGAAGGCCGTCCAGCAAACTATCCGTTATTGCTCGCATCCCGCAATACCACCAATGAGTTGGTTCCAGCAGATGAATCTCAGTGTAAGCCTGAGGCTCCATCACCGGTCCTCATCAGGGGGCGCGGAATCGATCTGCCCCTTGGCCGACTCCTCCAGTGCGGGTTCAGCGTGCTTGAGTGGATCGAGCTGCTGTATCAACTGTCGCCCCATCTGCGCCAACGGTAGTTCGCTTTGGGGGTCAGCCACCGTCTTTCTACGGTTGAGCAGGCGGATCAGCGTTCGATCAACATACAGCAGATACAGGATGATTGCGCCGGCGGTAGCCAGCGTGATCCGACTCCCGAGAAAGAAGCGATCGGGGAGATAGCGAAACAGCACAGTGTAGAACTGATCACTGCGCGGTAGAACCACAGCGATCTGGCCACCGAGCGATTCGAGCGGCACAGGTTCTCCGTTGAGAAAGGCTTTCCAACCGGGATACGCCACTTCGCTCACCGTGACCACAACATCCTCATCGGGCCGCGCTTGCGCTAACACACTGATGCGGTCATAGTCACGAATAAATGTGGTGATTGGCGTCGTTTCCGCAACCGAAAACAAATCCGTATACCGATCAAGCTGCGCCTGTGTCGTTGACCAGGCATAGCTGAAAGCGCCTTCGCGCTGGTAAAGACACGGTCGCCCATCGGTATAGGGATTGATACTGGCTTCGATGGGAACATAACCACGTTCAGCTAACCAGCTATCGTCATAATGGGTGATACCCATAGCAAATTCAGGCAGCAGTTCGGTTGGCGGAATTTCTGGACGCTGCATCGTGCCATTGAACACTGTCGAGGGCAACCCCTCCGCGTGATAGAAATCCGAGGCCACCCAGGCATGCCGAACTTGATTGCGTAAATAGGTGTAGATATTCTTGTACCCGAGGGTGAACACGGAAAGCTGTTCGTCTGGGTAGGTTTGACGCAGCCAGGTGATGCACGCATTTTCCATCTCGTCTTCGGGCTGCGTGAAGTGTTCACCCCAGCTCACATCCCACTGGCGCACGACATCATAGCCGGCCACCCCGCTGAGGAGTACCAAGGCACCGCCCAGACTCACACGAACCGCGACGCGCCGACCACCAGAGGCCACCCATGTGTGCTGCGACCAAATGGGTGTCTGCACGAGATAGCGCCAAACCACATCGACGCCCATCGCCAGCAAGACGATGAGCGCGCTGGAGGTAACCGCGAACACCCGCTCAACATGGCGAAACTGACTAGCGTAGGGAATCGTGCGGTAGAACAATTCGATGATCGGGTTTTGCCCGGCGCCCCACAACAGGGTGAACAGAAACAGCGCCAAAAATCCCCAGACAAACCGGGTATCTGCTACCAGTCGCTTGCGCTGCACAATCACCACCAGCAGCAGGAGGCCAGCCACCAGCAGCGCATACCAGCCAGGACTCATGTAGTTGTAGTAACTGTAGGCGAATCCCTGTGGATAATAACCACTGTCGAAATAGTTTTTTTCACTGGCAAAGAACGATCCGACCGTACCAATCAGATCGGCCCGGTAGTCTTCAAGGATGGGTGTTTCGCCGATATTGTCGCCCTTGGTCAGCAAGGGATACATGAGGGCTGCACTCAAGAAAAAAGTGGCGACGATTCCGAGAAGTACACCGCCTACATTCAGCCAGCGCACGCGCAGGTGCCAACTGTCCGGCAGACGATCAACCATACCGAACAACGAGAGAATGCCAATGCTCAAAAGAATCGCGGGCGGATACCAGGGAATGCCCGACCAGAATACAAAGACGAAACTCACCGTCAGTAGGCCGACCGACCAGCGTCGATGCCCCTTGAAAATAGCGACCACACCTGTGAATACCCAAGGGAAAAACGCCTGAACGATAACGAGCGGGAAATGTCCCTCGACCAGATAAGCATGGAAATTCCCCTTACCGATCAGCAGACAAGCGAGCAGCAAACGCGCCACACTGCCCAAACCGAGGACACGGCCCAGGGCCCACCCGCCCACTCCAGCGCAGATCACTGCCAGCAGCAGTGAAATCTTGACGCCATCATAGAGTCCAAAAAGATAAGGTGGAATGCTGGCAAGCGGATTAAGGGCGAACGAAACCGGATTCTCCAGCAGCGGGTCACCGCGTTCCAAATACGACTGCCACAGCGGAAAATAGCCTTTTTCGGGCAGGATTGTTGAAACGGAATAGGCTGTCCGGGTTAAGTACTCGGATTCGATACCGCCGAGCCGCGTGTTCTGACCAAGATCCAGAAAGGGAGACGTCGCGAACAGCGCCACCACAACGATGAACACAACTTCACAGAAAATCTGAACTGGCTTAAGCGGAGCTAATGGATGCGTCGATGATGGATGAGGCATAGAAACGGCTGATCTCTAATTTGAAACAACAACCCACTTCTGTTATTAGTCCAAAGACTGAGAAGGGTTTACACAGTATAAAATACAAAGTCAGATAAAGCTATTAAGATTCATAGACATTCGGCTTAAGTGGTGCGTCCGACAAGTTTTTGGATTGAGGGCACCTATGTGTCTGTCGGTGACAGACGCACACCACGGACCGATTGTCTCGTGGAGACGCGAATGATCGTGTCCGCAAGACCCACAAATTGATCCGGAAAAACACTTCACAAGCTGCTATGCACCGACTGGCGCCTGTGCCCGGCCAGAACATTGACTGGGACAATTTCGCTTTTAGAACATTTTAGCTAAAATTAATGTATAATCACGCGTGTATGGTGTAGATGAGGGAGTCGACATGAGAGATCTGATCATTGCCGAATTCATTACTCTGGACGGCGTTATCCAGGCGCCGGGCGGATCGGATGAGGACATAGAGGGCGGTTTCGCGCACGGCGGTTGGACGCACCCTTACTGGCACGACGACATCGGCGGGCACTTCTTTCAGGCTATGGCGCAAGCGGATACGCTCCTACTGGGACGCAAGACCTGGGAAATCCACGGCGGGGCCTTCGAACCCATGCAGGATGATCCCTTCGGCAACGTCATGAACGCCGCCCACAAATATGTGGTGTCCAGCACGCTCAGCTCGGCGCAGGCGTGGCGCAACTCGACGTTGATCAGCCGCAATGTTGTAGACGAGGTGCGCAAGCTCAAGCAGTCACCGGGCAAGAACATTCTGCTCGACGGCAGCAGTGTGTTAGCGCACACCTTGATCGAAAACGATCTGGTGGATGAATACGCCCTGCATGTCTATCCGCTCGTTTTGGGGAGCGGTAAGCGCCTGTTCCCCGCGGGTAAGCGTGTCAATCTCACCCTGGTCGAGTCGCAGGCACTGCCGACTGGCGTCGTCTATCAGCGCTTTCGCCCCGCCTAGTTAATCGTCAGTCTGTTTCACCATTTGCCCCTCTCGCACAAGAGGGGCTCAAAGTCGACACCTTTCGAACCACAGGCCGATCGCTCCACTGTTAAACGATCAACGCCCCTCACTTTAAGGGGCGATAATGAGCGTTCGCGTCCCAAGCAACCTCGCTCTGAACGCTGCTCTGCTCGACCAACTCGACTTCGGCATCCCCTATGACCGCCTAAAGCGAACCGCTCGATCCGATCACCAATGACGCAAGCACGATCAGTGCCACGCCAGCTAAATTAGGTTCTCGAAACAAATCCACGAATGGTTGTAGGGGCGCACCTGTGTGTGCGCCCGAAACCGGGTAGACACAGAGGTCTACCC
>CALKIA010000218.1 GCA_937988705.1 uncultured Chloroflexota bacterium
AGTTGAAAGGCGTTCGGTTGGTCGTGGAACGCCCAGACTTGTTCAACAGTTGCGGGAATCAGGGATCGGTGCTCAAACGTGGTCATAACAACAGCCTTTGTGACAGTACGCGAACATATTACTTAGCCCACCTTACTGTTGAATCACATAACAGTGAGAGGTTGATAAATGGAGCCATGTAACAAGTAAACGCTAAACCGCGTCTCATGTGCGTATCGATTGATGCAAGGATGTCATGTGAACACACCAACTCTTCTAGCGATTCAGGTCGGTAAGCCCGCCGAACAGGGCGCGGACAGCATTTCGGACAAGCCGTGGCAGTCGGGGATTTTCAAGGCGACCGTCAGCGGGCGCGTGTGGCTGGACATGGAAAATCTAGCAGGCGATGGTCAGGATGATTTGAAGAATCACGGCGGGGCGTTTCGCGCGGTACTCGCCTACAGCGCCGATCATTACCCGAAATGGCGGGAAGGTCTCGGCGTGGATTTGCAGTACGGCGCGTTTGGCGAAAACTTCACCGTGAGCGGCGTGGACGAAACGAGCATTTGCCTCGGCGATGTGATCGCGGTCGGTGACGTGCGCTTACAGGTCGCGCAGCCCCGCCTGCCCTGCTGGAAACTGGCGCGGCGCAACGGCTTCAAGGATCTGGCGGATCGCGTGGACAAGACGAACCGCGGCGGTTGGTATCACCGCGTGCTGCAAACAGGCTATGTCGAGGCGGGGGACGCCTACGCCATCCTCGAGCGCCCCTACCCCGATTTCTCCATCGCGCGGGTAGTTGATTTGATCCACGAGCGTGAGGTCAACGTCGAGGCGTGGCGCAAGTTGGGGTCGTTGGAGGTGCTCACCCCGCGCTGGCGTCAGCGGTTCAACGGCAAGGCGGATACAGCAGAAGCACGCTAGAATTAGCGAAGTTAATCTGAGGGGTGCAGTTCCTTGCGCCCCTTATCGCCCTACTTGGTGAGGTATCCCTATGTTCCGCCGCTTGTTTCCCCTGCTCATCGTTCTGCTAATCACCCCATTCACGCTCACCGCCCAAGAGGACGCGCATCCGCCCCAGTTTCTGTACCGCGACGGCGATCAGTTGGTGCTGATATCTTTAGTGGAGGGTGGGACCAGTGCAACCTCGGCGCTGCCCAATATCACTGCGCAGCGTGGTGATCGATTCGTGTGGTCTCCCAATGGGGACTATCTTGCAGGCATTTTGTTGGTTACAGAGAGTTTCACTGGTTGTCTAAATCTCTATAGCATGGGCGAACTGGATTGGGTCTACACTGAACCGATTGCGTGCGGTGTGGAAGAGTTCATCTTCACACCAGATGCCAGTCAGCTAATCTACTCTGTGCGCCACGAAACGAGCGGCGAATGGCGCATTTTCACGCTCTCCACAAGGCATGATGAAGCCTTATACGCTACCGAACCAACCGAAAGCCAGACAACATCAACCTATGTCTGCTGTGCCAATTGGTCGCCAAGCGGCAAGTATTTCTATTTTGAAGACCGTTTCCAAATCATGGGTGGAAGCAACAATTACTTAGTGATGATGGATTTCACCACTCGCGAAACCTATGCTTTGTCAGCACCAAACGCTTATTACGCCAACTATTCTCCCATTTGGTCAACCGACGAGGAATGGTACCTGCTCACTCTCCAAGAGGAATACGTGACCAGCGGCGCTCTGGCACAGACCAATCATATGGGAGATGTATATCTGATTCAGGCGTCGGATGGGGAAACCTATCGTATCACCTATACTCCAGCCGAAGCTGAAATCGATGTGCATTGGACGGATGACGGAACGATTGCCTTTCGAAATCACGTCTCGTATTACGTTGATCATGATTTCTCAGTCGAAGAAGCTCTGGCAATGCCTGAAGCTGACCCAGCGACGATCATCACTCCGGAGCCCGTCGATCCAGCAACCTTTTTTCAAGTCAGTCCACCGGAATATCCCGAGGACGGATTGGATTGGGGACTTAGCGCGGATTTAGTCTGGCAAAATGCAACAAGTAGTTACAGGCTGGAGATCGCCTACTATTGGGGACCGCCGAGTTACAGTATTGATGTAGCTGGTATCTATTTTGAGACTACGCTGGAAGAGTCTGAGCGCTGGGGTATTGTGGGCTGGCGTCCGTGTCCATGCAGTCTATTCAACATCGGATAGTAGGCTTACAGGTCACGACTTTTGACGCAAAACAAAGGGACGAGGTAGTACCTCGTCCCTACGATTTCGCCTATTCGTGTACATAGCGGACGCGATAAATCGCGTCCCTACAAAAGCAGATCGACCTATTCTTCCAGTGTGCTGGTGTCGCCGAGTGGCTGACCGGTCGCCTGCGCCTTCAAGACGCGGCGCATGATCTTGCCGGAGCGCGTTTTGGGCAGGCTGTCCACGAATTCGATCTTGGTCGGCACGGCAATCGGCCCGACTTCGTGGCGAATGTGGTCTTTGAGGGCTTCGCGCAGCGCTTCGTTGCCCTGAAAGTTCGCCCGCAGAATGCAGTAGGCGTAAATCACGTTGCCGCGCACTTCATCCGGCACGCCGATCGCCGCCGCTTCTGCCACTGCCGGGTGGCTCACCAAGCCGGACTCGATCTCCGCCGTGCCAAGGCGGTAGCCGCTCACCTTGATGACGTCGTCATTGCGCCCGATGATCCAGATATAGCCGTCCTCATCTTTGCGCGCCGAGTCGCCCGTCACATACCAGCCCTGCTTCTCGTAGGTCTTCCAGTACTGGTTGACGAAGCGTTCCGGGTCGCCGTAAATCGTGCGCAGCATCGACGGCCACGGCTTCTTGATGACGAGATTGCCATCCGTGCCCGCCGGAACCGACTCGCCGTGCTCGTCCACCACATCGACTTCGACGCCGGGGAACGGGCGCGTCGCGCTGCCGGGTTTGAGTCCAACGGAGGGCATGGGCGTAATCATGAAGCCGCCTGTTTCGGTCTGCCACCATGTATCCATGATCGGGCAGCGTTCCTTGCCGATCACCTTGTGGAACCAGCGCCACGCCTCCGGGTTGATCGGTTCGCCGACCGAGCCGAGCAAGCGCAAGCTGGACAGGTCATGGCGATTCGGCCACGCATCGCCAAAGCGCATCAGGCCGCGGATGGCGGTCGGCGCGGTGTAGAGGATCGTAATGCCGTAGTGCTCGATCATCTTCCACCAGCGGTTGGGGTACGGGAAGTTGGGCGCGCCTTCGTACATGAAGGAGGTCGCGCCGAGGATCAGCGGCGAATACACGATGTAGCTGTGTCCGGTGATCCAACCGGGGTCGGCGGCGCACCACCAGCGATCCTCATCCTTGATGTCGAACACCCATTTGAGCGTGGTCGAGGTGTAGACCTGATAGCCGCCGTGGGTGTGCAGAATGCCTTTCGGCTTGCCCGTCGTGCCGCTGGTGTAGAGGATGAAGAGCGGGTCTTCCGCGTCCATGACTTCGGTTTCGCAGATTTCGCTGGCAATCGGCAGGTTCATCAGGTCGTGGAACCAGTAGTCGCGCCCCTGCTCCATCTTGATCGGCTGCTCGGTGCGCTTGACCACGACCACCGATTCGACAATCGGCGAACGTTTGACCGCTTCATCGACCATATCTTTGAGCTTAACGATGCTGCCGCGCAGCCACGCACCATCGCAGGTGAGCACGACGCGGCTCTGCGCGTCTTCAATGCGGTCGGCGAGCGCTTGCTCGGAGAAGCCGCCGTAGACGACACTGTGCACCGCGCCGACTTTGGCACAGGCCAACATCGCCATCATCAGTTCGGGGATACGCCCCATATAGACAGTGACGCGGTCCCCTTTTTTAACGCCGAGGCTCTTAAGCACATTGGCGAACTTGTTGACTTCTTTCCACAGCCGCCAGTAGGAGAAGGTGCGGCGATCGCCGGGTTCGCCTTCCCAGATCAACGCCTCTTTGTTGCGCCGCCAGCTCTTGGCATGGCGATCCAGCGCGTTGTAGGCGATATTGGTTTTGGCGCCGACAAACCACTTGTAGAACGGCGGATTGCTCTGGTCCAGCACCTGCGTCCACGGCTGGAACCAGTCGAGGGCTTGCGCCTGTTTCGCCCAAAATGCTTCGGGATCCGCCTTGGCCTCCGCGTAGAGGGCTTCGTAATCCGGCACATGAGCATTTTGCACTATTTCTTCGGATGGATAATACCAATCGTTCGTCGCCGGTGCGAACGCATCTTGAGTCATAATATTTCTCCCAACAATGGTTATGGTTAGATTATAGAGAAAAATCAAGAGAGGCGCTAACGGGATTCCCGTAGGGCATGACGCGCCGGTAAGTACGTAAAATACTGTGAAAACGGGTTATTGGTCGGTTCTGGGACTGTGCGGACGCGATAAATCGCGTCCCTACGAAAGAGC
>CALKIA010000219.1 GCA_937988705.1 uncultured Chloroflexota bacterium
GCGGGCCTTCTTGACGAAGGTGCGGGCGCGGTTGCGGAACGTCTGATTGTATTCGCGCCGTTTCTCGTTTTGACGAATGCGCTTAATCGCGGAACGTGTATTTGCCATCGTGTCTCGTGCGGCAAAAGTGCCGCCGCTCCTCTCAAAAAAACATCACGGAATATCGAGCGATTTTACACGTCGATCCCGTGAATGTCTAGCGTCGATTAAAGTCTGGAGCAAACCCGCCTCCAGTCGATCAGTTTACGCGGACAGCAAGCCGATTGCCAGCAGGGCGGCTGCGCCCACATTGACAATCACTAACAGCACAGTCGCCAGTACGAGCACAAGCGGCGCGCGTTCGCGCGTGCCGGGGAGGCGCGTCGGTTTGATTTCGCCGGGAATTTGGGCGAACAGCAGCCCTTCCTCTTCTTCCAGAAATTTCCCGTCTTGATCTTTGTCGGCGTCGTACAAAATCGACGTACTCGGCTGGAGCTGTTGTGTGTTGGACTGAATGAACTGGTTGGCCGCTGCTTCGAGATCCTCGTCAAAGGCAAAGGAGGGTGTGTCCGTCGGCACGGGCGAGCGCACCGGAGCCGATGCTCTGGGGGCTGGCGGCGGGGCGGCTGGAGTCTTCGGTGGCGGCGCTGTAATGCGCTGCGGCGGCGCGGCCGCTGGGGGCGGCGCGGCTGGCACTTCGACGGCGGCGCCAAACGGCCCACCTGCGATGTCATCATCGAGATTAAAGTCGGTAAAGGGTGAATTCCCCGACGGCTTCACCGTGACCGCGCCCGGCAAGTTGAGGTTCGTCACCCAGGCGTCGAGGTCAGCCTCAGTCGGTTCTTTGGCTGCGGGCGGTGGCGTCCATGTGGGTGCGGCGGACGTTTCCGGTTCGGGGGCGCCCCATTCCACGCTGGTTGAGGTGGCCCGGCTGATCAGTGGTGAACTGGCGGGACTCAAGGGAGAAGTCGGCGGCTTGGGCTTCTGCTTGGCCAGATATTCCAGCCCCTGTTTCGCCCGTTGATTATTCGGGTCAACCGCCAGCACATTTTCCAGACACGTACGCTGATCGTCCAGCGATTCCATGGTGCCGCTCAGCCAGAGCCAGGCTTCTGCATTATACTGATCGAGCTCGACAGCTCGCAGCAGCATCGCTTTGCCTTCGTCTTTACGCCCTGCCTTGATCGCGTTCATGCCCTCGCGGATTAAGCCTTCAACATTCGCGGACATCTCAACATCACTCCTACGCCATCGCACACGTTTAATAGTATCACAAAGCTGGATACTGACGATTCTTAGTCAAAGGATTCGTGAATTTTTAGGGAACTTTATCTGATTATTCGCAGAGTTTCGTTATAAGATGTGATTTGAGCAGCGCAGGTTAACTGAGGGTTTCATGAGTCGCGTCATCAAAGGTCCTTTTGAGGTGATTGCAAGCCGTCACATTTACACTAACCCCTGGATCACGGTTCGAGAGGATGAAGTGGTGCGACCCGGCGGCACGCAGAGCATTTTCGGCGTAGTCGATATGATGGCCGGTTCCTCCATTCTAGCGTTAACGGACGAGTGGGAAGTGTACCTTGCCAGAGAGTACAAGTACGGTCTGCAAAACTATTCGATCGAAACGGTGAGTGGTGGGCTGGAATTAGGGGAGACGCCAATCGAAACGGCGATCCGCGAGCTGCGCGAGGAATTTGGTATGGAAGCGCGCGAGTGGATCAGCCTGGGGACGATCTACCCATTTACGAACGTGATCAATTCAGCGAGCTATCTGTTTCTGGCGCTGGGCGTGGAAATCAAGCATCTGCCGAAGCCCGACCCCGGTGAACATATCGAAACGTTGAAACTGCCGTTAGCACGGGTGGTTGAGATGGTGATGGATGGGGAAATCATAAATGGCTCGGCGTGCGCCTTGATCCTCAAGGCTTACTACTATCTCACAACTCAGGGAATAATAATCAGTCGTTGCGACTGCGGCGGCGTAAATCCTTAACTTTCGACGACAGATCCTGAAAGTATTCGCTTTCCGTGATCTCTTTGACTTTCTCTTGCACGCGGCTCTGGTCGATTTCGACCAGCAGCATCTGTACCTGTCGCTGGGCTTCTTTGAGTTCGTCCTGCACTTTCTCAAAGAGACGGGCGTTGGAGATCGCGATGGCCGCCTGATTGGCGAAGGCGGAGAGCAGCGGGATATTTTCCTGACTGAACACGCCTTGTTCTACCCGATTGTCGGCGTAGAGCGCGCCAACCACTTTGTCTTTAAGCATCAGCGGGATGATCACAATGGAACGCAGTTCGTTAAGGAATACGCTTTTCATCTCGGTGAAGCGATCATCTTCCTGCGCGTTGGTACTGACAATCGGCATGCGCTGGTTGATGGCTTCATGGATCATCTGATGGCTGAAGGTGATCGCATCCTTCGAAAGGTTCTCTGCCCGGTTATTGCGCGCCACATGCACGCGCAGATCACGGTTTTCCCCCTGCGTGAGCATGAGATAGGCGCGTTCAGCCCCGGTCAGCTTGATGACCGTATCGAGTACTTCCTCTAAGACCTGATCAAATTCCAGTGACGAGGTGATCAATGCCGAGGTATGAACCAACTCCTGCAGCTGCGAGAGTTGTTTTTGCATCTTCACAGCGCTCTTCTGCGATTTTTCGAGGTCATGCATGAGCATTTGCGCCATGCCGTTGAAATCGATCTGAATCTGAATGCCGCGCTTGCTCAACACCTGCATGGTTCGATCCAGCGTTTGCTGAAGTTTGCCCGCTTGCTCGGCTGTCTGGTTGATGTGCTCGATCAGTTCAGGTGTGCCGCCGTTCGTCGCTTCAGACACGTTCTTCACCTCTAAATCCAAACGCCATTCATATGATGCGCCATCTTCTTTTCAATCTTACACCATTTCGAGCTATACTGAAATGAATTTATCTAAATCTGTGTGTCTGAACAAAATGATGTATATCAGTCCAAAAGCAATCATCGAGGATAATGTTTATATCGGCAGGAACACCACCATTCTGGCGGGAGTTCATATCAAGCGCGGCACCGTCATTGAAGACAACTGTACCATTGGGAAGCCGTCGCGGGTGCAGATGAATCGCTTTCAGGACATGGTGCGCTCGTCGAGCACGCGGCTGGAGTTCGAAGATTACGACTCGGTCGTGGATACGGCGACAATTATTGGGGAAAACGCGGTTCTACATAGCGGTACACTTATCTTTTCGGGGACAACGCTGGATGAAGGCGTGATCACCGAAGATAACGTGGTCGTTCGGTGGGATACCCATGTTGGCGCGTTTACCAAGCTCATGCTGGCCGGGTTCGTAGGCGCGTATATCACGATCGGTCAGTATTCACGGGTGGGCGGTTTGCTCGGCAACCGCACGAAGATCGGCAGCTACGTCACCACCTTTGGGAATCTGCTGCACAGTTATAAGCAGTACGGTGCGAATCGCGTAGAACCGGCGCCTACCGTTGAAGACTATGTGATGATCGGGTACGACAGCAATCTGATCGGCGGTGTGATGGTTGGTCGACGCTCGTATGTCGCCGCCGGAGCGACTGTGTCGAAGGATGTGCCGCCGGATACCGTCGTCACCGGGTATAACCAGCATCGACCGTTGTCTGCCTGGCAGGGTACGCTGAGAGATGATTATCTCGCCTCGTTCCCCACCGATCCCTTGAAGGATGAAGAATGAGTGACGCAGTAGAAGTAGGTCAAATCCTCAAAGGTTACGAACTCAAGGAAGTTCTGGGGAAGGGTGGCTTCGGGGCGGTCTACCGTGCCTATCAGCCTTTGGTTAAGCGCGAAGTGGCGATGAAAGTCATTTTGCCCGCGTTTGCCAATCGTCCGTCGTTCGTGCGCCGGTTTGAAACGGAAGCGCAGTTAGTGGCCCAGTTGGAGCATCTGCATATCGTCCCGCTGTACGACTACTGGCGCGACCCGAGCGGCGCGTATCTGGTCATGCGGATGCTGCGTGGGGGTACGCTAGAGCAAGACCTCAAGAAGAACGGCCGCTGGTCGGTCGAGATGACCGCACAACTGCTGGATCAGATGGCATCCGCGCTCAATGTTGCCCATCAAACGGGCGTCGTTCACAGCGACCTGAAGCCGGCAAACATCTTGCTTGATCTGGAGAAGAATGGCTATCTCTCCGATTTCGGCATTGCCAGCAATTTGCGCGAAGAAGGCCTCGACCTCGATGACAGCCTCGTCGCCGTCGGTACGCCCGCCTATATCACGCCAGAACAGATTCAGAACCAGTCGCTGTCGCCACAGTCAGATATTTACAGCCTCGGGCTGGTGATCTTTGAAGCGCTGACGGGCAAGCGCGCTTTCCAGGCGCAGAACATCTACGGGTATGTTTCGCAGCAGTTGACCAAAGATCTGCCCGATGTCACCGAATACGAAGCGGATATCCCGTTCTCGATCAACGAGGTATTGGCGACGGCAACCTCCAAAAACCCTGTCAATCGTTATCCCGATGCGCCGGCCTTCGCCCGGGCGTTCCGGCAGGCGATCCAGAAACGCAAAGAGTTCACCGTTACGCTGGATGATCTGAGCGACACGAATGATCTGATCCAGATCCGCGGCGATGTCGGCAATCTGACCATCACCCCGGAACTGGTGGAGATGGAAGCGCATAACCTGGCGCTGGTCAACCCGTATAAAGGTCTGCGCGCGTTCCAACAAGGGGATGCGAAAGACTTTTTCGGGCGCGAAGAGTTTACGAACTCTGTCCTTGACCGTTTACGCGACACCGAAGGCACGTATCGCTTTCTGGCAATCGTTGGCCCGAGTGGCAGCGGCAAATCGAGCGTGATCAAGGCGGGTGTGCTGCCCGCACTGCGGCGCGGCGTTGTCCCGAATTCGGAACACTACTACATCGCGGAAATGGTGCCTTCGACGGATGCGCTCCGCGAACTGGAAGCGGCCTTGTTGAGCATTGCGACCGCGCCACCGGTGAACATGTCGCAGCGTCTGCGCGAAGATCGCGCCGGACTGCACGAAATTCTCAACGCGATTTTGCCTGAGGATGACAGCGAATTTCTGCTCCTCATCGACCAGTTTGAAGAAGTATTCACGCAGACTAACGACAACGCGGTGCGTCTGCACTTCTTGGAGACCGTCCGCTATGCCGTGACCGCGCCGGACAGCCGACTGCGCGTGATCGTGACGCTGCGGGCCGACTTCTATGATAAGCCGCTGTCGTATCCGGATTTTGGGGCTCTGGTACGCGAGCGGACAGAAATCATCCTGCCGATGAACGAGCGCGAACTGCAGGAGGCCATCACGGGTCCGGCGGAACGGCTCGGCGTGCGCGTCGAACCGGCGCTGGTGCAGCGGATGATCGAAGATGTGAGCAACGAACCGGGAGCGCTGCCGCTCTTGCAGTATGCGCTCACCGAGAACTTTGAGCGGCGTACTGGTTATGTCATGACGCTGGAGTCTTATCTCGCCGCCGGTGGTGTGCTCGGCGCACTGGCGCGCCGCGCCGAAGAACTCTACGGCCTCATGGATAAAGATCAGAAAGAGGCCGTGCGGCAGTTGTTCCTGCGTCTGGTGACGCTGGGTGAAGGCGCGGAAGATACGCGGCGGCGCGTGCTGTGGTCAGAGCTCGTCTTCACGCGGGATATTGACGACCCGCTGCAATATGTGCTCGATATTTACGGTAAGTATCGTTTGCTGACCTTCGACACCGACCCGCAGACGCGTGAGCCAACCGTCGAAGTGGCGCACGAAGCGTTGATTCGCAACTGGGAACGGCTGCGCGGGTGGCTGCGGGAAAGCCGCGAAGATTTGCGCGTGCAGCGGCGTCTGGCGAGCGCGGTGACCGAATACCGGAATGCCCATCAGGATGCCAGCTTTTTGGCGTCAGGTGTGCGCTTACAACAGTTTGAACTGCTCTCCGGCAGCAAAGATATTTCGCTGACGACGGAAGAAAAAGCCTATATTCAGGCCAGCATTGAGAAACGCGAAACCCTTGCCCGCGAAGAAGCTGCCCGGCAAGCCCGCGAAGAAGCGCTCGAAGAGCGCAACCGCCGCATTCTGCGCCTGCTGGTGGGCGTGTTCGCGGTCGCCGCGGTCATCGGGTTGATACTGGCGGGCGTGGCCTTCAACGGGCAGCAGGAAGCGCAGCGGCAGCGCGTGATCGCGGAAGGCGAGACAGTGCGCGCTGAAGCTGAAGCCTCGCGTGCCGAACGTGAAGCCGACGAATCGCTGAGTATTATCCTCGCGCAGCAGGCCGAGACGTTCCCGCGCGCGGGTTCGCAGCCCTTTGAGGCACTGGCGCACGCTATGGAGGCGAATCGGCTGGAGAATCCGCCGGTCGATGCGCAGCGTACACTGGCGGAAACTGTCTTCCAGCCGGGCGCGATCCGGCAGTTCCGGGGACACAGCCCGGCGCTGGTCTTCGCCTCGGCGTTTACGCCGGATGGGACACAGTTGTTGACGGTCGACGTGGCCGGCGTGATGATCCTGTGGGATGTGGCGACCGGGCAGGAGGTTCAGCGCTTTGGCGAAAATGGTGCCGGTCACGCCGATTTGATCTTCTCGGTGGCCATCAGTCCCGATGGGACGACGGCGCTCACCGGATCGCAGAAACAGAATCTGATCCTCTGGGACATGGCGACCGGACAGGCGCTCCGGACGATCGGCGCGGATGGCAATGGCAACCTCGACGCGCTCTGGGGCGTGGTGTATCTGCCAGACGGTCAGAGTGCAATTGCCGCCTCGAATGATGCTGATCCGACACGTAACCTCATCCAATGGGATTTGAATACGGGTGAAATCATCCGGCGCTTTGAAGATCACACTGACAAAGTGTACTCGGTGGATCTCAGCCCCGATGGGCGACTGCTGGCCTCGGTGGGTGGTGGGGGTGAGGTGCGTATCTGGGATGTTGAAACAGGCGAGATTGTCCGGCGGCTGGAAGGCTTCACTAATGATACGTTCGCTCTCGCTTTCAGCCCGGATGGCACGCGTTTGATTGCGGCGGGCACAGAAGACGAAGTGCTGATGTGGAACGTGGAGACTGGCGAAATCGTCGCGCGCGCGCCGCTTACAGGCAGCGCGCGCGGGCTCGACTTCTCACCGGATGGCCAGACGTTTGCGGCCGCCATGCTGAACAACACCGTTCCGCTGTGGAACGCGAATACCATGGACTTGATCACGACGTTCAGCGGGCATACCGGCGTGGTTGCCGGGGTGACGTATGCGCCCGACGGCACGCAGTTCGCTTCGGCGGCGCTCGACGGTGTCATCCTGTGGGATGCCTATGGTCGGGGCGCAGAAGCGTGGCGTCAGGCCGAAGCGGCGCAGGTGTATAGCTCGGCACTGGACGGCGACCGGCTCGTGGTGGCCACCTCGGCCGGAGTGAGTTTGCGTAATTTTGCAACCGGTGAACTCCTCACCGAAATCACTTCGCCCGTGCCCGTGTATGCGGTCGATCTGAGCGGGGCTGTGGTCGCGGCAGGCGGGGTCGATGGCTCGCTGACCCTGTGGAATGCAGATACCGGGGAACAAACGCTGAGCGTGGCGGCGCATCAGTCGCCTGTCCGTACGGTGGCACTCAGTCCCGATGGCGCGCAAATCCTTACGGGTGGCGGCAACATCCAGATCAATCGCGGGCGTCCAGTCGACAACGATCTCGTCCTCTGGGATGCGGTGACGGGCGCGGAAATCCGGCGCTTGACGGGCCATACCGCGCCTGTACGCAGTGCGGTGTTCAGCGCCGATGGAACGCGCATTCTGTCGGGTTCGGATGACGGCAGCCTGATCCTGTGGGATGCGGCGACGGGGGATCAGATTCAGGTCTTCCCGCCGGATGATCCCGAAACTGAGCCGGTTGAAGGTCACAGTAAGAGCTTGCTCAGCGTCGCTTTGAACGCCGACGGGACGCTGGCCCTCTCGACTGCGCGTGACAATATCGCGATCATCTGGGATGTGGCGACGGGCACGGTGCAGCGCCGCCTTCTGGGCAATTCGGCAGCTGTTCGTACGGCCGCCTTTAGTCCCGATGGACGTTACGTGCTCACCGGGTCGGGCAGTTCCAGCACGCGAAACCCGGCTGACAATGCAGTGATTCTATTTGATGCCGCGACTGGAGAACTGCTGCGCGAGTTCCGCGGACAAAGTTCGATGATTGAGAGTGTGGTGTTCAGCGCAGACGGCACGCAAGCGATTTCGGCGGCGCATGATGGGCAGTTAATCGCGTGGCAGGTGTACGATTTGCCTGCGCTCCTCGATTGGGTCTACGCCAATTACGAAGTCGACTGTGTGCCCGCCGAGATCGGCTTTGACGAGAAACTCGGCGCGAACTCCCGCTGCGAGACGCGGACGGTGGTCGCTGCGCAGGCCGGTGAATTCGCCGCTGTCTCTCCGACCCAGGCGATCACCACGGACGCGCTGGTGTGCAATGCGCCAGCGGACGACGCTTTTGTGCTGCCCGTGACGGAGGTCGAAACCACCGCTTTTGCGCGCGAAGGGCCGTATACGGTGCGCTATAGTCAAGCGTCGAATGCGGCGCGCAGTGTCAATATTGCGGCGTGGGCGAGTTATGAGGCCAGCCAGCATCCAGAGATCGAATCCTTTGCTGTGGTCAATGCGGTCGGCAGTTACCTCACGCAGGTGAGTTCGGTGCGCACCTGGACGGAAGACGGCACGGATCTCATCCTCATTGAGCCGATTGAGCAGGCCGATATGACTGCGTTGCAAACCGCCATTGCCGAGGCGCGCACTGCGGGTATCCCGGTCGTACTCGTCAACCATCGTATCGCGACGAGTGATTATGTGACGTTCGTCGGCGTCGATGATTTTGAGGTTGGCTGTATCATGGCGCAGGAACTGATCGCGGCGATGGACGGCGAAGGCACGTTCGTCGGCTTGAATGCGATTGATGCGACCCTCTCCGACAACGGACGCAAAGCGGGGGCTGCCGCCGGTTTTACGAACTATCCGGAAATCAGCCGCGCTGCCGAATATCCGACCGGCTTCGACGCGACCATCATCGCAAGCCGCACGAGTGAAGCAATTGATAACAATCCGCAGCTCGCAGGCATCTGGTCGTATGACGGTGTGATTGGCGCGCGCGCCTTGCAGGCGCTGTTAGAGATGGGCCACGGTGCGCTCCCGGTCACGGGCGATCAGAATGTGGAACTGGCGCGGTTGCTGCTTGAAAATAATCTTGATGTGCCGCTGTTGTTCATCCCCAGTTCGATGGGGGCGGAGGCGGTGCGTACGGCTATGAGCATCCTGAGCGGTGATCCGGTGCCGACGTTTGTCGAAGTGCCGGTTGACCTGATCACGCCGACGTCTGAAGATTTGAACGACGGTGCGCTGATCAATGATTTGGACGGTTTGCCAGAGGAATTTCAGCCATGAGTAATATCGGCGTAAATGTGTTTGCCGATTTGACGGGGGAGGGCAGCCTGAGCGAGACGGCGCGCACGACTGTCGGCGCGCTCCGTCAACGCAGAGTGCCCTTTAGCTACAATGAATTGCTCTTTCCCTACGAGATGTATCGTAATGGTGTGGGGTTGGATGCCGATTACGGCGTCACGCAGACCGGGATAGTCTACCCGGCGAATTTGTTGTGTTACAACCTGCATCTGTTCCCCACCTTCCCCGATGAGCGTCTGGCCGAAATTCGTGCCGGACGCTACACGATGGCGCTGTGGGTGTGGGAGATGCCCGACCTGCCCGACTACTGGCACAAGGAGTTCGACAAGCTGGATGAGGTGTGGACACCCTCCAAGTTTGTGGCGGAAAGCTTCATCAAAGCGACCAATAAGCCTGTGATCGTGGTTCCCCATCCGATCGAACTGCTGCCGCAAACGCAGGGGCGTGAAGCCTTCAACCTGCCAGATGACCGCGCGGTTTTTCTGTTCACGTTCAGCGCGGGATCGGGTGATGGACGTAAGAACCCGTGGGGCGTGCTTGAGGCCTACCGCCGTGCGTTCGGGAAGTCCAACGCAGCGGATAAGCCGATCCTGCTGATCAAGGAGCAGCACGCCGCTTACTTCCCCATAGTGACGACGGCGCTCTCGGCGGCGGTCGAAGAGGTGGGCGCGCGCCTGATTACCGAGACCTATTCACGCCAGAAAATGCATGACTTGTACTATAACATTGACTGTTTTGTCTCGCTGCACCACGCCGAAGCATTTGGTCTGGCGATGGCCGAGGCGATGGCCGCCGGTAAAGCGCTGATCGCGACCGCCTATTCCGGGGCGTTGGAGTTCATGACACCCGCGAACAGCTATTGGGTCGATTACAAACTGCGCGCGGTGGTCGCAGAAGATCACCGCTACCGCCCCGAAATGGTCGACCATTTCCGCCCCGGCATGATCTGGGCAGAAGCAGATATTGATCAGGCGGCGGAGTACATGGTTGGCGTGGTGGAACGACCTGACGAAGCTCGGGCGCGGGGCGCGCAGGCCGCTCTGGACCTCCGGGCGAATTTCAACCCGGATGTGATCGGGGCGATCATGGAGAAGCGCGTTCAGCGCGCATGCTTAGGGGCGTAAACTAGAGTAGGGTGGTAGGGGTATGGCTGTGCCATGCCCCTATGTGTTTTCGGCTTCAAGTGCTTCAATCGCGGCGAGCAGTTCGGCGAGTGATTGAATCTCGCGATCGGCAAATGAATTGGCGGGCGGGATCGGGACAACCTGAATGGTTTTGTGCCCCAAAGCCTGGGGATGCAGGACATCATCGATCAGGTTGTCGCCCAAATTGATCTTGAGCGCGTCTAGACCGGCGTAGTTGGCATAAAAGCGTGGATCGGTTTTGAGCACGCCCGTGGTATCAGGCATCAGAAAATCGTCGAATAGAGTGGCCAGTCCGAGCCCGCGCAGCACGGGCATTTGATAGCGACTGAGTCCCATCGACGCCACCACAAGCTTTCGTTTCGGTTGAACAATTTGACGTAGAATAGTATCAGCCTCATCGAGCACCGAAATATAGGGTGGGCGGCTGTACTCTTCAACAAGTGCGTGTACGGGAGCGGGAAGTTTCCACCCGTGCCGCTGAACGACCGTCGCACAAATGTCGTCCCAGTCCATCACCCATACCGGATCGGCGTTCGGCAGCGCGAGGCGTTCCCGCTGTTCCGCGAGGAATTCGCGGGTGAGGTTCGGGGCGAGACGCTCCTCATAGTAGGGGAAGACGGCGCTTAAAAATGGGTTGACCAGAATCGTGCCGTCGAGATCTACGAACAGAATGGTTTGGGTCATCATAAAGACAGGATAACCTGTGTTGCGGTTTTTGGGCAATGTTCTGAATATCAAACCCGAAGAAGAGCGGCGCTTGCTGCTCTTAAGTGTGGTTGTTTTTCTGTTCATTCTCGGCATCACGTGGGCGCAAATTGTCATTCCGGCGGCGTTTGTGGCGCAGGTGGGCGTCGCGTTGCTGCCGTATGTCTTCATCGGTGACGCGATCGCCATTATTGTCACCATGATGTTGTATTCCGCGTTTGTGGATCGTTTTCCGCATACCCGGGTGCTGGTCGGGATTGTCGTCATCGGTCTGGTGGGGATAGCGTTCGGTCATTTACTGCTCGACTTTGGTTACACGCGCATCGGGTTCGTCTATCTTTATCTGTTGTTCCGGGTGCTGATCGAGACGATCAGTATTCATATGGGCACGTATCTCGTCAGTTTCTTCGACGCGCAGTCCGCCAAGCGGGCGCTGCCGATTCTGTTTTCAGTGCTGCGCGTGGCCGTGATCATCGCCGGTTTGACCGTGCCGCTGTTCAACTCAATCTTTGGCGAAAAAGAGATTCTAGTTCTGTGGGGGGTGGCGTTCGCACTTCTGGCGGTGGTCGTGGGCATTATTCCACGTTTGCTGCCGCCGTCGCAGCAGCCCGCGCCGATTGCCGCGTCCGAGCGGCACGCTTCCTACTTTGACAATGTACGAGAAGGCGTGCGCTTTGTCGGTGAGTCGCCGTTCTTGCGCGCCATGATGATCACGGCGTGGTTGGTCATCATCGTGACGACGATCCTCAACTTTCAGACGGCGCGCATCTTCAGCGATCAACTGGTGACTACGGAGAGCATTTCCAACTTCACGGGCACGCTGACGGCGGTGGGTGGCCTCATCATCCTGCCAATCCAGTTGTTCCTGTACAGCCGGTTGGTCGCGCGCATCGGGGTGGGCAACACCAGCTTGCTGTATCCCGTGACGACGCTGATCGTCAGCGGTTTGATGATTGCGACGCCCGGTATGCTGTCGGTCGCCGGGTTAGCGTTCTTCAACGGCAACACGCTGAGTGTGGCCTTTCGCGCCTTAACTGATGATTTGCTCTATAACGCCGTGCCCAGTCAGGTAAAAGGGCGGGCGCGCGCGGCGATCAACGGGATGATCGTCCCGTTAGGAACGCTGATCGCGGGCATAATTCTGCTGTTTCCGCAAGTCGTCGAAGCCCCGTGGTTTTTGCCGACCCTGCTCGGTCTCCCCGCGATCAGCTATCTGCTCGGCGCGCTGATCGTGCGCAATCTGTATGGGCGGGCGCTGATTAACCTGCTGGAACGCGAAAACTACTCGCTGATTCTGCGCTCGGCGGGCGCATTCAATTTTAATGACGCGGCTACCCTCAACTACTTAAAGGCTAAACTTGAAGATCGCAGTGATAGCAACGCGGTGATTATCACCGTCAGCCTGTTGATTGAAGGCATGGGCAAAGAGGCGGTGCCGCTGCTGGAGCCACTCATTCGCGATGGTGAGGCCGATCTCCGCCTCGCGGTGCTCGATGTGCTGGTCGATGCCAATGTGCAGGGCGAGACCGTGCGCCGTTTGTATGTCGATTTGCTGCGCGATCACGATTGGCGGATTCGGAAACGCGCGCTGCTCGGTCTGGAGCATCTGGCCTCGCCGACCGATGAAGCCTTTTTGGAAGCGGCGGCCGCGCTGCTGGATGACGAAGATGTTGAAATCCGCGCGCAGGTTATCCCGGCGCTGCTGCGCACCTCTTACGAAAATGAAGCCCGCGCGGCGCTGGCGCGGTTGGTCTACCACAGCGATCCGGCGCTGCGCTCACTCGGTGCGGCGGTGCTGGGCCGGGTGAATAATCCGGACTACATCGAAATGCTGCTCACCTGTATGACCGATCCGGTTGAAACAGTGCATCTCGATGCGGTCATGTCGCTGGAAATGGTTGTCAGCCGCATGGAAGTGCCGACGGGCTATGTCGGCATGCTGTCCGGTCGTCTCCGGTCGCTGCTCAAAGACCACATTGTGCGTACCCGGCTCGCGTGCGTGCGCATTGCCGGACGGCTCGAACCGCGCATCAGCACGCCGATTCTGATCGCCGCCCTGAGTGATTCCAGTCGGACAGTGCGCAATTCGGCGGTCGAGGCGCTCACCCGCTATGGTGAACCCGTGCTGGGTGCGCTCAAGCCGCTGACCGAAGCGCCGGACAGCAATACGCGCAAACTTGCGCTGCTGCCCGCGGCGCGGATTCGTCGGGATGAGTTCGAAAGCGGTGTTTATGAGGCGATTGCCGGAGATATCGCAGACATCTACACGCATCTCAACCGCCTGCATCCGCTAACGCTGGTCAGCGGTACGCCGAGCGTGAGCATTTTGCAGTCTACCATTCGCGAATACTGCGCGGATATCATTAATGATGTGTTCGACCTGATCAGCGCGATTTTCCCGCCCGCACAGGTCGAGGTTGTGCGCGAATCGCTGTCACGTGCCGAATCGCATGTGCGCGCGAACGCGATCGAAGCGCTGGAGACAATGATCCCGCCCACGCTGGCAGCGCTGCTCGCGCCGCTGTGTGACCCGACACAGAACAACGATACGCTCGCTCATCTTGGCCGCCAGAAATACGACCTCTATGTGCCGACCGTGCGGCAGGTGTTCGGGGAACTGCTCGGCGACGACTGCAACCCGTGGTTTCGAGCGATCACCGCTTTTACGCTTGGCGAGATGGCCGCGGGCGAGAAGCCGAAAGCGCGGCGCGCCGGTGCGCTGCTGGGGATGCTGGCCCAGAGTGATGTGTCCATCGATAGCAATGAAACGCTGAAGCTTAATCAACCGCTAGGGCGGAAAGAGGTTGAACTGCTGTTAGAGGGCTGCGCGCTCGATCCTTCGGGCGATGTACTGATCGCCATCAACGCGGCGCGGCGAATGCTCAAAGGTCAAACCATAGTTGATGCACAACGCGAGGGGAAAATGCTGTCTGCAGTCGAAAAAGTAGTGTTCTTGAAGGGCGTTCCCTTCTTTCAAGGGATGACGGTGAATCAGTTGAAGGTCCTCGCCAACGTGTGTGACGAGGAACTCTTCCCGGAAAATGCGGTCATTTATGATGAAGGCAGCCCCGGTGGCAAACTGTATGTTATCGTTAGCGGCAAGGTCGGGATCGAGCGGCTCAACAAGGCGACGAAAAAATCGGCGCGCATCAGTACGTTGGAGACGCGCTCGTACTTCGGCGAAGCGACTCTGTTCGATAACAGCCCGGAAACGACGACGGCGCTGGCCTTGAGCGAAACACTGACTCTGCGCCTGCGCTATGAGCCGCTGGTCGCGCTGATGCAAGAGTATCCTGAACTCTCACTGGAGCTGATCAAGGTTTTGAGCCAGCGACTCCGCGAAACGGGCGAGCAGGTAGCCGCGCTTTCGCGTACAATGTCGCGAGATTTGCATCAGGTGTATGATAAGTTGTAAACAACCCACATTTACAGAGGAGAATACATGCACATTCAACGGCTGCTGAACTATGTTCTCATCGGGGTGTTCTGTCTGCTGTTTCTGGTCGCCGCACCCGCCGACAGTGCGCCCGCTGATCAAGGCTTGACGTGTGACGATCTCGTTACGCTGGCGACCACAACCGTGGGGCTGGCCTGTGATGGCATCGGTCGCAATCAAGCGTGCTACGGCAACACCCTCATCAACGTGGAATTCACCGAAAACGCGGCACTGTCGTTCTCGCGGTCAGGCGATGTCGTTGATTTGAGCCAAATCCGGCGCATCGCCACCACACCGTATGATCCAGCGACGGGGTCGTGGGGGGTAGCGGTCCTTAAGGCGCAGGTCAACCTGCCCGATACCCTCCCCGGCGAAAACGTCACTTTCCTCCTGTTCGGGGATGCGACGCTGGACGCCGTGTCGCCAAACTTGAATGCCGTGCGGTTGAGCACGAACGTTTCGGGAACGACCTGTGACTCGGCTCCGTCCGGGATGCTCATCCAATCGCCCAATGGGCAGCAGGTGACGATCAATATCAACGGGGCGGATGTGACCCTTGGCTCGACCGCGCTGTTTGTCGCAGAGCCCATGGGTAGCATGAAGATGGCCGTCGTCGAAGGTTTAGGCGTTGTCGAGTCCTTCGGTGAAACGCGCATTGTGCCCGCAGGTGGTGAAATCGGCGTGCGGTTGGGTGGTGGCGATGATGGTCTGGAGATCACCGGCCCGCCGTCGGGATTGCGCCCGTACACGATTGGCGTTGATACTGCGCCGATCAATATGCTGGAACGCCAAATCGAACTTGCGCCCGCACTCGACGTTACGCCCGGCGGTACGGCGATGACGGTCGGGACACTGACGGAGACGCCGTTGGGTGCGGTCGTGGCGACCGCAACTCCCCCGGGAACGTGTACGCCGCGGGCCGATTGGACTGCGCGTTACACCATCCAGTCGGGCGATACCATGTCCGGAATCGCTGGTCGCGCGCGTCTGACGCTGGACGAACTGGCAGCAGGGAACTGCATCGCCGATGTCCGCCGGATTGTTGTGGGACAGGTTTTGAACGTGCCTTTCCGCTTGGTGACCAATACCCCGACGCGGCCGCCGGCGACGGCTACCTTCACCCCGATTCCGGGGATGATCGGCCCGAACCTGCGCGCTGACAGCCTGAGTGTTCCCTACGCGGGCTGCACGACCATTCGTTGGGATGTGGATAACATCCGCGAAGTGTATTTCGAGGGAATGGGTGTGGTTGGTCACGGCAGCCAAGAGGTGTGTCCGTATCAGACGCAAACCTTTATGTTGAGTGTGACTCAGCTTGATGGAACCATCCTTCCGTTCTATATCACCATTGAAGTTGCCTATACCCCGCCAAGCTAATGGGGTAGTCGCTGGGGTCACGGCGCGCCGTGACCCCATGCTCCGTTTCGCACGCTATATCCCCCCCAGACAATCAACGGCGAGAGCTAACATTCCCCTACGGTTTAAGGCGGATAAACATCCGTCTTTTGACTTAAGACACAATGGTGATTGTCATTTTCTGAATCTCCACTACAGTTAGTCTACGTCGTGAGAGGACTAGGAAAATGCATTGGTTGCGCAAAACGGCACTGCTGCTGGCAGTCCTGCTATGCTTTTCAACGATTCTTGCTCAAGCTACCACCTGCTCAGACATGGTGACTCAGGCACTGGCGGCCGTTCAAAACGTGTGCGCTGGAACCGGACGTAACCAAGCGTGCTACGGCAACATCTCGATTCAGGTCACCCCGCGCGAAAACGCCGCCAGTTTTAGTTTCGAGCGGCAGGGCGATCTGGTGGACGTGGCGGCGGTGCAGTCCCTGCGCCTGCGCGCGCTCGATGTCACCCAGAACATCTGGGGCGTCGCGCTGATGAAGCTGCAGGCCGATCTGCCGGATAGTCTGCCCGGCCAAAATGTGACCTTCCTGTTATTCGGAGATGTGGAGATCGAGAACGCTGTCAACTCAAGCGCGCCGACGGTTGAGGTCACGCCGACGGCGAATATCAACATCCGCACGCTGCCGAGCACTGCTGGCGCCATTGCCGGATCGCTGGCGAGCGGCGAAACGACGATGGCTAATGGACGGAACGCGGCGAGCGATTGGCTGCGCATCCGCATTCCTGAGACCGACGCCTTTGGTTGGGTGAATGCGTCATTGGTGTCCGCGACCGGGGATGTCGCTGCCCTAAATGTGGTTGATTCGCTGGACAGCGAAACTGCCTACACGCCGATGCAAGCCTTCTACTTCCGGACGGGCGTGGCCGGGGATAATCTGGGCTGCACGCAGGCGCCGCCCAATGGCCTGTTGATCCAGACGCCGGAAGGGGTTGGCCACATCAACCTGCGCGCGAATGATGTGGATATTTCGCTGGGGTCAACGGCTTATTTGCAGGCGGCTCCCAGAGGGGAGCTCTCCGTCAACGTGCTGCAGGGGCAGGGTGAAGTCCGGGCGTTTGGCCGAACGGTGGTCGTGCCCGCAGGTTCGCGGGTTGCCATACCTCTGAACGAGGATATGGAGGCGGTCGGCGCTCCAGAGGATCCTGAACCGTATGATCTGTCTCTACTCGATGAGCTCCCCATTGAAGTGCTGCCGGAAGAATTTGAAATCGCCGATCCCATTGATGAGGAAGAACTACTCGTACTGCAGGCCGAGTTCGAGGATGAACAGGATGTATTGGCTGATTCGCTTCCGGAGGATGACGTCGATCTCGACACTGCTCCCGAAGACGAACCAGAAGATTTGGGCGGAGATGGGAGTGTTGATGGCGCTGGTGTGGCGGGTGATGCCGGTGGGGATGCGGGCGGTGATACGGGTGGTGATGATGGAGGTGAGGGGTAAGATGGTTGGACTACGCAGGTTGGCATTGCTGACCGTACTGCTGTGTTTTTCGACGATTCTTGCGCAAGATAACACGTGTTCCGACATGGTGACGCAAGCGCTGGCCGCCGTGCAAGACGTGTGTGCGGGAACCGGACGCAATCAAGCGTGCTACGGTAACATCTCAATACAGGCCACCCCGCGTGAAAACGTACCGAGTTTCAGCTTTGAGCAGCAGGGTGATCTAGTGAACGTAGCTGAGGTGCAGTCGCTGCGTCTCCGCGCGCTCGATGTCGAAGCGAGCATCTGGGGCATCGCGCTGATGAAACTGCAAGCGGATTTGCCCGAAGCACTGCCCGGTCAAAATGTGACGTTCCTGCTGTTCGGCGATGTAGAGATCGAAAATGCCGTCGATCCCGCTGCGGTGGTACCGACGGTCGAGGTCATGACGACGTCGAATGCCAACATTCGCACGCTGCCGAGCACCAATGGTGCGATTGCCGGCTCATTTGCGAGCGGCGAAACCACCACGGCTAATGGTCGGAATGCGGCGGGCGACTGGCTGCGCGTCCGGATTCCGGACAGCGACTCGTTCGGTTGGGTCTACGCGCCGCTGGTATCTGTGACCGGTGATAGTGCTACGTTAAATGTAGTCGACTCACTGGACAGCGAAATCCCATTTACGCCCATGCAGGCCTTCTATTTCCGCACGGGTGTGGCGGCAGATCTCGGGTGCGCCGCAGCGCCGCCGAATGGCATGCTGATCCAAACGCCGGAAGGCGTTGGCGAAATCAACCTGCGGGCGAACGATGTCGACATCAGGTTGGGGTCTACGGCGTATTTTCAGGCCATTCCCGGCGACGAAATTACCATCAGCGTGATTGAGGGGCAGGGCGAAATCACGGCGCAGGGTGAAACGGTGATCGTTCCGGCGGGCGCATCGGTCGGCGTGCCGGTCGATGAGAACATGCAGGCGGTTGGTGTGCCGCAAGACCTTGAGCCGTATGATCCCGAAACGCTGGTGAATCTCCCAATCAGTGCACTGCCGGAAGCCATCGAAATCGCGCCGCCGCTTGCTGAGCAGACCCTGCTCGACGCGCAGAACCCGCGAACAGGCGCCGTTGGCGGCGATTAC
>CALKIA010000220.1 GCA_937988705.1 uncultured Chloroflexota bacterium
TCCCGCTTCCCCGGCAGGAACGCCACGCGGATCGCGTCGGTCAGCGCCTCCACATTGACGTAGGGCACGAGCAGCCCGTTGACGCCGTGCCGCACAACTTCGGGATTGCCACCTTTGTCGCTGGCGATGACCGGTGTGCCCACCCGCAGACTTTCCAGCAGCGTATGTGATAACCCCTCGTAGCCGGAGTACAGCGCGACGTAATCGGCGGCGCGCATGTACACGGGCATCTGCTCCCGGCTGACCCGCCCCAAAAACGTCACGCGCTCCGCCACGCCGATCCACTGTGCCTGAGCTTGCAGCGCGGGCAGAATGTCGCCATCCCCCGCGACGATCAACCGCACATCTTCGGAGTATTGCAGCGCCGTAATCAGGTGATCGACGCCTTTCCACGGCAGCAAGCGCCCCACGGTGAGGATCGTCGGCGCGGCGTCCAGCTTGAGCGTTTTCCGCGCTTCGCGCTGCGTCATTGTCGGCAGCGTTTCGGCCGGGGGGAGCGCATTGTAGATCACCCGGATGCGCCGCTCGTCCACGCCCCAGCCCAGCACCAACCGCTTGAGGTACTCGCTCGGCACGATCACGCCGTCCATACGCGCCGCTTCCCGCGCCCGGTTCGCCTTGCCGATTTCGGCCATCAGCCCGGAGCGTTTCGTCTGGAAAGCGTCGATATCTTCGGTCGGCGCGATCCACCCTTTGCGCACAGCGCGTTCCCACGCCAGATCGCCGACGATCTTGACGATGCGTGGCGCGTGGTGATCGCCGTACAGCGGCAGGCCGAGCGTGTGCAGGTAGGTCACATCCGCCCACTTGAGCAGCGGACGCGCCGCCCGCGCATACTGGAGTGTCCGTGTGGGCAGCGACGTGCGTGGAATGCGTGTCAGCGGGTAGGGGTACGATCCGCCTGTCGCATCGCCAAATGACAGCGCGCGGATCTCCCAATCGCGTTTCAGGAGTTCGGGCAGCAGTTCATGCAGATAAGTCGCCGGGCCGCCGGGTTCGGGGTGGAAGATGCCAGAAGCAATCAACAAACGCATGGTGATCTCATTTTGTGTTAGGACGCCATTTAGAAGGCGAGCTTCTTGTAGGGACGAGGCATGCCTCGTCCTCAAAAATCCGTCTCAGAATCTGCATTATGTTTGAGCCTCACCCCGTCCCCATGTAAACGAGAAAGTGAGACGTGGCGCCTACCGTTTTTCTCCCCTCTCCCCGCTTGTGTGGGAGAGGGGCGGGGGGTGAGGGGGGGATCCGCCCCACGTGGCGAGCATGGTTTTCTCCCCTCCCTGAATTCGGGGAGGGGCCGGGGGTGGGGTCGAATTACACGTTAAACCGGATGTGGACGATATCGCCGTTCTTGACGACGTACTCTTTGCCTTCCAGCTTGAACTTGCCCGCCGTGCGCAGCGCCGCTTCGCTGCCCAGCGTAATCAGGTCTTCATAGTTGAAGACTTCGGCGCGGATGAAGCCCTTTTGCAGGTCGCTGTGGATGACGCCCGCCGCTTCCGGCGCGGTCGCGCCGATACGGACGCTCCATGCGCGCACTTCGTCTTCGCCGACTGTGAAGAACGAGTGAATGTTCATCAGCTCGTAGGACAGGCGGATGACTTTGGACGCGCTCAGCTCGGTGATGCCGTACTCTTCCATGAAGATCGCGGCGTCCTCCGGGTCCAACTGCGCGAGCTCGTCTTCGATACGCCCTTGCAGCGCCACGACCTGCGCATTCTGGTGTTCGTAGGTGAAGCCAGAGTCTTTGGTGTTCTCGTTGGCATTCAGCACGATCAGCGCGGGCTTGAGCGTGAGAAAGCCGTAACCGCGATACGGTTTCATCTCGTCGTCGCTCAAATCGAGGTCACGCAGCGGGATGCTATCTTCCAGCGCGACCTTCAGGCGCTTCATCATCTCGATTTCGTCGAGCTGCGCCTTTTCCATCGTGCGCCCCTTGCGCTTGATCTCGGCGTCCAGCTTTTCCAGGCGCGACTCGACCATGACGAGATCGCTCAGCAGGAGTTCGCCGTCCAGCGCTTCGACATCGCGCGCCGCATCGACCGTGTCGTACGGATGGGGGATGTTCGGATCTTCGAAGGTGCGCACGACGTGCAGGAAGCCGTCCAACTGCGCCAGTTCGTTGCGGAATTGACCTTTGAGGCCGCCGTCGCCGATGCCCTTGTCTAGCCCGCCGATATCGACATACGTCACCTGCGTGTAGGTGGTCTTCTTGGGGTTGTACATGGCCTTCAGGCGATCCACGCGCTGATCGGGCACGGACACGACCGCCGTGTGCACTTCAAACAGGCCGCTGGTCGCCGCGCCGGTCGGCAGCTTGCTGCGCGTCAGGGCGTTGAAAATGGTCGTTTTGCCGCTGTTGGGTAACCCAATAATGCCTAGTCTCATCTCATCTTCCGCTCGTCTGGTTCGTCAAAATCTGGCAGAAGTATAACGGACAACGGATGAGAATAGAACAGTCGGCCTAAGCGCAAGCCCGGTAGTGCCTAAGCCACAAACCGAATGTTAGCCACAGGACGAGGCAGGCCGGTAAGTGCGTAGAAAAGCGTGAAATCCATTGGGAGACGGCGGACGCAATGAATTGCGTCCCTACGAAAGCTAGTAACCATTGGTGCTAGTTGCCAATTTGAGAGAAGATTTTCGTAGGGGCAAGGCATGCCTTGCCCCTACAGACCCATACCATCCGTTTAGAACCACGAACTAGCACCAATAGTTAGTAGGGACGAGGCCTGCCGGTAGCTCGGTAGGATAACGTGAAGTCAATTTGGAACGGTGAACGTCCTGCAAGGGCGCCCCAACCCAAAGGTGTTTTTCGTAGGGACGCGATTTATCGCGTCCGCAAAACCCGGAAGCTGCGCCTAAGATCCTGTTTCATATGTTTCTGTACACTTGCGGGAAGCGTGCGCGGCTGGTGCTCCCACCACGGAACAGCAGCCGAGCAGTTGCGGGTCTAGCGCCGGACGGCGGGTTTGTCATCCTCGTCTTTAGCGACGTCCCGGCTCTCGCTCACCACCTGAATAATGCCCGTCGTCCCGTGCGGATCATCCATCTCGGGCAGGCTCGGCGGCGGGAGAGGGTCGCGGAACTTGGGGGCGGTCGGCTCGTGGCGCGCAACTTGTCCGGTTTCGGTGATCCGCTTCCGTTCAGGGGTACTCATGGGCACTACCTCCACTGATCAACATTCCTGTTTTATCACAGATCTGATCCTCCGGCGCTAGCCATTTTGTCACCACACGCCAGAACGCCCGCAGATTGAGGTCTTTTCCGTACAGTCGACTCTGCGCTTGTTACCCCTCAACCCTACTAACCATTGGTGCTAGTTGCCAATTTGAGAGAAGATTTTCGTAGGGGCAAGGCCTGCCTTGCCCCTACAGACCCCATACCATCCGTTTAGAACCACGAACTGCACCAATAGTTACTAGGGACTACATCGCTCGTACAGTCTCCCCTCTTGCGTGTGAGAGGGTTGGGGGGATCGGGATGGTTTACGCAGCGACCCGCGGTGCGATTGTCACGGTGGCGTCTGATTGATCCACTCGACCGCCTGTCCCCCGCTCACCCGGTCGGTGATCTCGCTGATCGCGCCGCTCACGCTGGCGAGGTAGTAGCGCCGCACCTCATTCTCAACGGTGACAACCAGCACCGCGCTGCGATCTGGACTCCACTCGACGCGCTCCGGCGGCAGGATGCCAATGTCGCCGGACAGCGGATTGCCGTTCACATCGACCAGATGCACCGCGCCGCCCGCCGCTGCCAGCGCGACGATCTGCCCGTCGGGGCGCTGTACGGCATAACTCACGTACAGGCCGAGCGCGCCGAGGTTCGACTGCGGCTCGCCGACATTCCCCGTCGCCGGGTCAAACCAGCGGATCGCGACTGTTCCATCTGCGCCGTAACCGCTCACAAGTACGCGCGAACCGTCCCATGACCATGCCGCGTAATCATAGCGGTAGATGGTCGGCTGGACCTGCGCGTTCTGTCCGGGCGCGATGATCGCGAAGCCGTTCCGGTTTTCGTCGTACAGGAACAGCCGCACCAGCAGCAGATTATTGTTCCCCCACGCCAGATCGATGGTGCGGTACTGGTACGGCCCGGCCTGCAAATTGACGATGCAGCCTTGCAGCAGATTCGGGTGGCAGTCGCGGAACACCTGATTGCTGTAGGTGAAGTAGCGATCCGCGATCCACACCCCGTCGTTGATCTCTTCGCGGTTGTTGCCATCCGACCACTGATCGACCAGATAGGCGACGAAATTACCATCCCGCGACCACACGACGCGCGTTGTGCGCGCCTTGTTCAGCACCGGGTCGGCTTCGCTGAAGGTGAACGGGCTGAAATTCGGGTTCACTTCTGTTCCGGCGCGGTAATCGCTGATCAGATGGATGTTACCGGACGGATCGACGCGCACGAACACATTCGGATCGACCGGGTTCTGCGCAAAAGTTGAGGCTTCGTTCAGTGCAAAGGTGAACGGCGTGCCACTCGTGCTCAAAGCGAACGTGCGCACCGTCTGGACGGGATCGGGCAGGTCGGAGATCACCAGTCCGACCGGATTCGGCGGCGGCGTCGGCGCGACGTTGACCGGGTTGGGCAAGGTGGTCGGCGTGACGGCAATCGGCGGCGCCTCCCCAATGATCGGCGTGACCGTGAAGGTCGGCGCGATCACGACCTCCACGCCCGGTTCGGCGGTGATGAAGGTCGGCGTCGCATCCATCGGCGCGAGCGTCAGGATCGGTCCCGGCGTGGGCGGTTCGGGTGTGACTTCGCGCACGCCCACCGGGGCGACGCCCTGCGTCGGCTGCTCGGTGGGCGGGATACGCTCGCCCACGGGCGCGAACGCCTCGGTCACCGCGCTCTGCGGCGTAAAGGCGACCGTCAGCGTCCACGTGGGGCGCGGCGTCCATGACGGGATCGGCGTCAGCGTCGGCAGGAAGGTTGCCGTGGGCAGCGGTGTTATGGTCGGCAGCGGACTCGGTGTCAGCGTCGGCAGCGCCGTGCTGGAGGGTTGCGGCGTGTTGCTCGGTGTGAAAGTGAGCGTGTTGGTTGCCGTGGGGAGTGGAGTATTGCTCAGGAGCGGTGTCGGACTCGCGCCAATCGTCGGCAGAGACGTGGGCGTCGGCGGGATCGTTTCGGTCGGGAGCGGTGTACTGGTCGGAAACGGCGTCGCACTCGGCAGCGGCGTTTCTGAGGCTGTCCCCGTGAGGGTGTTCGTCGGGGTTGTGCTTTGGGTCGTCGTCGGGCTGACTGTAGGCGACACGACCTGCGCGATGAACGTCGTTGTGACGGTCGGCGGTTGACTGGGTGTGCGGGTTGGGGTGGCGGCGGGCGGCTGACTCGGCGTGAAGATCGGCGCGACGGTCGGTGTCACGACGATGGGAATTCCCATATTACAAGCTGAGATGAACAGTGCGATGCTGCAAATGACCAGCAGACGTTTCATAGCATACCCCCGCCGTCATTGTAACCGAAACGACGGCGAGGAGTAGACACTGATCAAACGATGCTTACCCTACGTTTAACGTCATGTATTCTCTCGCCCTCCATGCCTTCCCCCACGCATGCGGGGCGAAACCCCGCTTTTGCTGGCTCCCCTCCCTGAATTCGGGGAGGGGTCGGGGGTGGGGTGCGAAAAGTACCCTACGTTGAGATTTCGATTAGTTGTCGATCACCGGGACGAGGACGCCACCGGGATTCCGATACAACACGCGATCCGCCTGCACCCAGCCTTCCACCGGCAGACCGTCGCAGATCACTTGAATGCGATACCAGCTCTCGGCATCCGCATCGCGTCCGGTCACAATGTAGTTCCGCCCCGCGGTGGCGTTGCACAACACGCGGATGCTCCCCGGACGACTGTAGATCTGATTCGCGGCGCCCATGTAGAGCGTGGCCGGCAAAATTCTCCCGTTGACAGCCGCAACCGGAATCTCGCTGAGATCACCACGGATGACGACGAACTGATTCGTCACCCAGCCCCGGAACGTACCGACCTGCACATACCACCACAGATCTTCCAACCCATTTTGACCGAGCGGAATGAGGCGGGTCCCGCCGTCGAGGATCGCCAGCGGTGTATATTGCGCGCTATCCCCGCTGCGCAGAAACAGGTTGTCGGTGGCGACGATCAAATAGCCTTCGAGATTACGGGTCGCACCCGGTGGGTTAGTGGGACGGGGCAGCACAGCATTCGGATCATACTGCTGGGCAGCGACGGGCCACACGGCGATCATCAGGAGCAAAAGCACGACTACGACAAATAGAGGACGTTGTTTAGACATTCACGCTCTCCTGAACAGAAATCCATTTCACACTATTGGATTCTATTGTCGGTCATTTTCCTGTTTACGCAAACACGAAAATCAAAACATCTGCGCTGGACGCCGTTTGGCTGACCTGCGCCGCTCATCCAACCACGGTTGGCATAAGTCAAACTGGTGATTCGGACGCCCGATTCAACACGTTTGTGCTAAAATAGAGCCTATGGAATATGTTCGCGTTGCCATAGATACGCCCGTCGATTCGACGTTTGATTACCACGTACCACCGGAACTGGAAGGCAAATTGCAGCCCGGTCATCTGGTGGAAGTGGCGTTCGGCCCGGCGCGTCAGCATGCCATCGTGCTGGAACGGTTGATCGAGTCGAGCGTGAGCAAGACCAAGCCCATTCTCAACCGGCTCGATCCCGTTCCCGTGCTGACTCCCATGCAGATCGCGCTCTCGCTGTGGCTGCGCGCGACGACGCTGGCGCCTATCGGTGCGGCGCTGTGGATGTGGCTGCCGCCCGGTTTGACCGGACACCATGACCTCACCGTGACCCTGCTCGATCCCGATTTCGTGTCGCCGGAAGACCTCGAAATGGAAGTCGTCTCGATCCTCAAGCGGCGCGGTACGATGCGCAGCCAGCAGTTGAATCAGGCACTCCCCGCGAAAACGTGGCGTCCGGTGATTGATGAGCTGGCGAAAGCGGGCGTGGTCGCCAAAGAATCGACGCTCACGCCGCCCAGAGTCAAGCCGCGCATCGTGCAGACTGCTGCGCTGGCCATCCACCCTAACGAGATCGCCCACGGGCTGCGCCGCGTTGAGAAAGAGTCGCGCCCCGCCAATCTGCTCGATGTGATCGCGGAGGCGGGCGGCAGCGTCACGCAGAAAGCGGCGTTTAAGTTGGCGGGCGCGGGCAAAGCGCACCTCGCCAGGCTGGTCGAGGCCGGTGATGTTGCCGTGGTCGGGGATGCGATTCAGTTACAGCGTGCGCCGGAGCAGGTCGAAGCGCGCCTGCACGAACTGCGCAAAATCGACAAGTCGCTGCGCATTCTGAATGTGCTGGCGCGCCATCGCGAACCGCTCGATGTCGGTTGGCTCTACGCGCAAGCCGATTGCACGCTGCCCGACCTGAAAAAGCTCGAAGAAGCCGAATTGATCACCTTGGGCGAACGCGAATCGTGGCGCGATTCGCTGGCCGAACGCGAGTTCATCGCCGTGAATGCGCCGACCCTCACGCTCGAACAAACGTTGGTGTGGGAGCGCGTGCGCGCCGCCATCCGCGAGCAGGGACAGCGGCTGAATCTTGATCCTGTTGACTTGGCCGATCAAACCCCAGCCCCAACCGGACACGCCGACGACTGGGACAACTTAACCCCACCCCCGACCCCTCCCCGAATTCAGGGAGGGGAGACAGATAAAACACTCGGTGGGGGAAATGATCGCGAATGGCGAGTTCCCAAACACCTGTATGCGAAACTCAAGCCAATTGCTCGGGAAATGCGTGTAGCCCCGACCTCGGCAGAAGACTGGTTATGGGGTTATGTACGCGGTCAAAAACTCGGCTGCCGAATTCGTCGGCAGTATCCCATTGAGCGCTTCATCGTCGATTTCTATTGCAGTGAAGCTCAGCTAGTTATTGAAATTGATGGCGAAATTCATCAGTATCAACCTGACGAAGATGCTGCCCGACAGGAGTATCTTGAAGCGCTTGGCTTGCGTGTCATTCGTTTCACCAATGACCAAGTGATCAATCAAACAGATGATGTTCTACAGCACCTTAGGCACGTAATTGCTGAGCAAATCGCGTCTCATCAGGCGCGCGAACCGCTGTCTCCCCTCCCTGAATTCGGGGAGGGGTCGGGGGCGGGGTGGGATTCAGACCTCGTCGATTCTGAGCCGGGAGTGGGGTCGGATTCGCACCACAGCGCGTCTCATCAGGCGCGTGAGCCGTTGTCTCCCCTCCCTGAATTCGGGGAGGGGTCGGGGGTGGGGTGGGATTCAGACCGCGTCGATTCTGAGCCGGGGGTGGGTGCGATTTCAGATTGGCCAGAGGAAGGCAAAACCTTTCTCCTGCATGGCGTGACGGGCAGCGGCAAAACGGAAATCTATCTGCGGGCCGTCGAAGAAACGCTGCGCTTGGGGCGGAACGTCGTTTTCCTCGTTCCCGAAATCTCCCTCACCCCGCAGACGATCCGGCGCGTGGCTGCGCGTTTTCCCGGTCAGGTGGCCGTCGTGCACAGCGGCTTGAGCGAAGGCGAACGCTATGACACCTGGCGGCGGGCGCGCGAGGGGCGCATCGGCGTGATCGTTGGGGCGCGCTCGGCGCTGTTCACGCCGCTGCCCGATGTCGGCTTGGTCATCCTCGACGAAGAACACGATCCCAGCTATAAGCAGTCGCCGCCGATTCAGCCGCCCTACTATCATGCCCGCGAAGTCGCGGAAGAAATGATGCGGCGCACGGGCGGTGTGGTCATTCTCGGCAGCGCTACGCCCGACATCAACACGACGTACCGCGCCGGACGCGGCGAAATCGAGCGGCTGGAACTCCCACATCGCATCATGGGCCACCGTGTCAGCATCAGCGAACAGGCCGAACGCACCGGGATCGCGGCGCGCTATCAGCCCGCTGACGCCGAAGACGCGCTCATGATCGATCTGCCGCCGGTGCAGATCGTCGATATGCGGGATGAACTCAAGCGCGGCAACATCAGCATCTTCAGCCGACCGCTGCAATACGCCCTCGCGGAAGTCCTTGACCGCAAACAGCAGGCGATTCTGTTCCTCAACCGCCGCGGCCAGTCGACCTATGTGTTTTGCCGGGACTGTGGCTATGTTGCCAAGTGCCCGCAGTGCGACACGCCGCTGACCTATCACCGCATGGGTGAGTCGCTGCGCTGTCACCGCTGCGGCTTCGAGCAAGCGCCGCCCGCTCAATGCCCCGCCTGCCAGTCCAAACGGATCAAGTTCTTCGGCGCGGGCACGCAGCAGGTCGAACAAACGCTGATTGATATGTTCCCCAAAGCGCGCACCGTCCGCTGGGACAGCGATACGGCCTCCTCGCATACCGCGCATGAGGCGATCTTGCAGCGCTTCATCGACCGCAAAGCCGACATCATGATCGGCACGCAGTTGGTCGCCAAAGGGCTGGATTTGCCGATGGTGACGCTCGTCGGCGTGGTCAGCGCCGATATCGGGCTGGCGCTGCCGGATTTCCGCGCCGGGGAGCGCACGTTTCAGGTGCTGACGCAGGTCGCCGGACGTGCTGGCCGTGGGCTGCTCGGTGGGCGCGTGATTTTGCAGACCTATCAGCCGGAGCATTACGCCATTCGCGCCGCCTCAACGCACGATTACGTCGGCTTCTATCGGCAAGAGATCAACCACCTGCGCGAGATCGGTTACCCACCGTTCCGGCGCTTGGCGCGCATTCTGTTCCGCTTCCCAACCGAGGCGAAAGCCCGTTCGGAAGCCATCCGCGCCGCGCAGATGGTGCGTCAGCGCATCGCCGATTTGAACCTCACCGGGACAGAGATCATCGGCCCGGCGCAGTGCTTCTTCCCGCGCGAGGCGAATATCTTCCGCTGGCATCTGCTCGTGCGCAGCCCTGACCCGCTGGCCGCGCTCCGCGACCTTGACATTCCGCGCGGCTGGTACGTCGACATCGACCCGGTCGAAGTGCTGTGATTACGCTTGCGTGACCGATCCCTCAATAGCTGTGATGAGCCGCTTGATATCGCCGTCAAAGTCAGGATCGGAACGGAGATACATTGCATTGCGAAAGGTCAGTTCACGCAGGTCGTCGGGCAGGTTATCTCGGTCGGGCATTTTCGCGCCGCGCACGAGGATCGGTATGACGATGGCGTCGGTGCGTTTCAAAGCCGTCGCTATTTCACGGCGTACATAATCTTCGGGGTTTAACAGACGCGGTTGTTTCGTCTCCGGATCGGTGATAGCTTCCCAATCCGTCCCGATAATCGTCAGAACGACGCTGCACGAGTCCACCGCTGACAGAATCCGCTTCTCGAAATCCTCGCCCGCCAAAATGGTTTGCACATCGCGGAAAATCGTCTCCGAACCGAAATAGACGCTCAGACGATCCCAGATGCGTCCGACGACCTCGGCGCTGTCGGCGCGACGATAGGAGATGAAGATCGCTTGTTTGGCGTAGCGAATGGGTGAGACCTGCGTTGAACGATTAAGCAGCGCGATTCCGTTCTGCATCAAGTCCGTGACCACTGACTGCTGGTTCATGCCGCTGTTGGCTGACCGGAAAAACGAACTGAGCACCCACATTTCAGTCGCGAGCTGCAGAATGTCTTCGACGCGCTCGACAAACTCCGAGAGGATACGACGGCTGGACAGCTGGCGCTGCTTCCGTTGTTCGGCTGCCTGCTCGCTTTCATCAGGATGCCCGGGCTCGGGGGCAAGCCTCAGGTCAGCGCGCACAAGGTTCCATTCGTTCAGTGCTTCCTGAAGCTGCTGCGCTGTCGATTCGTAGAACAGGCGGCGCGCGCTGTCATCGATAATCTGTAGCTGTTGCTGGACAGCCAGCGCCCCAAATAGGCACACGAGAAACAGCACATGCTGTTCTAAAAACAGGAACAGAACCCCTGCCAGCAAAAAGACACCGCTGATCAGTTGATGCAGGATGAAATAGCGCGCAGCCGAACGCGCCCGCCGCGCATACAGGTTCTGTACGGGAAGGACGCGATAGTTAATAAACTCGACAACGTTCATTTCTGTGAATGGGCGCTCGGCCAGACCCCAGTCACCTGACCTGCTCACCGCCTGTGCGAGCGCCTCTTCGGATAGAAGGGCTTCGGTCACAGGCTGAATCCCCATGTGCTTGACCCGATCGTCAATGGCTTTCAGGCTTTGATTCAAGAGGCGCTGACGGTCACGCGGAGTCAAATCCAGATACCGCCCCACGCCGAGGCGGTAGAGATAAATCTCGCGCTGGATGAGGCTCTCTGCCAGCCGGTAGGCGTAATATTCGGCATTGGCGCTCGTCTGGCTGCGGAGAAACGCGTAAATCGCCGTGATGAGCAGCAGCAGGGCGACGGCAAAGATCAGCGTATAGGTTTCATCCGGAAAATAACCATTGATCACAGCGGGATCCCCATAGCTGACCCGCCGGAGCAAATCAAAGAGGTACCAGCCCACGAGCACAACGGCGAGCGCCGCGATGTAGACGACCGCCAACCGCACGCGCCGATCAATGCGCATCCGACTAGTCGCATTTTTGTCGTACGCTACGAAACGCTGCCAAGCAGCCAGTAGGGCAGGATCATTTTGTGGGCTAGGCGTATCCAAGACAATTGCCTCTACACTATATTTCTTATTATAGTGTAGCTTAAATATGTGCAGTAGCAATTATGTTGCTAGTGGGAGCCTGTCGGCTTTCAGGGGATCACCCGGCTTTGCAGCATGTCGTTGATCGACTTGACCAACCGCTTAAGCTCATCTTCCAGTTCGTCGGGGATGCCGTCCTGAATCGCGGCCTCGCGGAACAGATCCCGCGCCTCGCGCAGATAATCCTGCCCGCGCCGGATGCGGCTGATGCCCGCGCGCACTTGGGAGCGCGCCTCCCGGCTGATTGGCGTGCTGGTGTAATTTGGGAAATCCCAGCCATGCGCGATCGCCACTTCCCGCAGCCCGCTGATAAACTCATCGGCGCTTTCCATCTGCACCGCCGCGCCCAACTGAAGCAGGGTTTGCAGCCCTTGACTCAGGGACGGCTCGACGCCGAAATCCAGCGAATCGATATCCTTATACCGCGCTTCGACATCGGTGATTGTTCCCGGCTGCGGGCGCAGCGCGGTCTTCTGCGGCGATAATCCCGTGAAGATGGAGTACAAAATCCCGACGCACAGGTTATGCACGTCCGAGCGGAATAACTGCGTGTGATTGTCGCGCGGTTTTTCGAGCAGGCGCGAACTGTTGAAGTCGATGACCCGCAGATGAATCCCATCCCAGTACACGTGCTCCAGCTTGTGATCCATATAGACGATGTTGCGGCTGTGCGCGACCTTGAGCAGTTCGGCAAATTGCAGCGCCAGCGCGAGCCCTTCTTCGCTGGGCAGCCGCAGCCGCGTCCCCTGCTTATCGGGGCGCATCTGATAGAACAGGTTGTTGTGGCGCGGCATATATTCCAGCGCGAGATACGGCCGCCAGCCACGCTCGGAGAACGCCGCCAGTTCGCGCGCGAAGGTCAGGATGTTCGTCCCAAAGGACTCGATCTCCCCGTCGATCGGCGCCTCGCCACGGGCTGAGACGTAGCCGCAGTCGTACAGCTTGACCACCTGCGGGCTGTCCGCCAGCTTCATCAGCAGATCAGCTTCGTTGGCGAAGGCGCGGTATTCCCAGCGCGGATCTTCTGCCAAGTGTTCGGGGCGCATGACCTTAAACGCGACCGCACTGCCTGTACGATGATCCTGTGCGTACAGCACCCGCGCATAATGCCCGAGCGCGAAGGTATCTATGAAGTTGTCAATGCGGTAGAGGTCAGTTAGTTGCGTCATGCTTTGAATTCCGTCCCCTTTTTCTATCGACTCTACCATTCCTCATGGGACGCGGACAGGGGAAAATTTTCGTCAGCCGTTCATCTCGATTAACGCGAGTGATGGTTAACACTTCTCTCACCCTACCCCTGATCGATTATCAAAAGTGTCCTATCCTCTCCCGAATTCGGGGCGGCGAGACAGTAAAAACGCTGTTTGTCTCTCCTCTCCCCGCTTGCGTGGGAGAGGGACTGGGGGTGAGGGGCCACGCGCAGTTGCTGCTTATCCATAACTGGCGTTCGATTAAAAAGGCATGATAGATTCTCGTTCGTAAAACGTTGTCTTTACGTTGATAAAGATTGATTGTTGTATACTGGTATTGCATAAACGTTTAAGCAGCCCATGAACAAGTGTCACAAATATGAAACTGTGCTTGTTCAGATTTTTGCCTTGAGTAGAATAAGAGAAACAAACAGTTCGGGGAGTCCTGAATGGCAAATTCGGACAGCGAAATTCAGCTTCGCAGCAGCGCCCGTACCAGTATTGGTCAGGTGCGGGAAAACAATGAAGACACCGTGCAGCTGTGGGCTGAGGATCAGTATGTACTCGCCGTAGTCGCTGATGGCATGGGCGGGGCAGTCGCTGGTGAGGAAGCCAGTCGCATCGCGGTGGAGGCCGTGCAGCAGGAAATGACCTCCCCGGAAGATGCCGAAACGCTCCCAACATTAAATGATGATCTGCTCATCGAGAAACTGTGCGAATCGATTCGCACGGCCAATTTGAATATCGTGCGCCGCGCCGCCGCTAACCCCGAAATGCGCGGGATGGGCACGACGATTACCCTGGCGATGGTGCGCAGTACGAGTGCGATCGTCGCGCATGTGGGCGACAGCCGCGCTTATCTGGTGGACAGTGGCGCCCGGCGTATCACGCAGATCACCGCCGATCACACGTTCGTTGAAGCTTTAGTCTCCGCCGGGCATTTGACGCCCGATCAGGCCAGCGAACACCCTATGCGCAATGTGCTCTATCGCGCCTTGGGGCAGCACGAGGATGTCGATGTCGATATTTACGAGGCGAACCTGCGGGCCGGGGATCGTCTTGTTTTATGTTCGGACGGCCTGACACGCCATGTCCGCCCGGCCGAAATCACGACGATTGTTTCGGATGCGGTTGACCCCGATATTGCCAGCGATGAATTGATCGCGCTGGCCAATGATCGCGGCGGCGAGGACAACGTCAGCGTGATTGTCGTCGCGCTCGACGGCATCGTTCCGGACGCTTCCGAAGTCGAAAAAGATGTCTTCTTCAGCGATGACGATACCGTGAAGCTGAAAGACCCGCGCATCGCGAACGCCGTGGCTCAGGCTATCCGCGACGCTGGCCTCGATCCTGACAAGACGCTCAACCTGAATAATGGTCTCGGTCAGGTGGATTGCTGCGTCGAACGCTCGGTCGGCGTTGGGGTCGAAGGGCGCGACACGTTTAACTGGAAGAACTAGCCTGCGTGCAGCCGCTGTCTGCCGTCTTTGCCCGTTTCCCCACGCTGGAAACGGAGCGCTTTTTCCTTCGCTCCATCACGCCTGACGACACCGCCGATCTCTTCCGCTTGGATAGCGATCCACAGGTGACCCGCTATCTGGGGCGTGCGCCGATGGCCTCGCTCGCAGCGACCGCCCACCGCATCGCCAACTTCCACACACAGTTCGCCGCGCAGCAGGCGATCCAGTGGGGCATTTTCCCGCGACCGGCCGGCCCGTTGATCGGCACGTTCGTTTTCTGGCATTTGCGCCCCGAGCACTATCGCGCCGAGATCGGCTACATGCTTGCGCCCGCGTGGTGGGGCCAGGGCGTGATGGTCGAAGTCGCGACGGCTGTGCTCGATTTTGGCTTCACCAACATGGCGCTGCACAGCGTCGATGCCCAGATTGACCCCGACAACCTTGCCTCCCGCCGCCTGCTGGAAAAGCTTGGTTTTGTGCAGGAAGCCTACTTCCGCGAAGATTACTTTCACCCCGTCGAACAGCGCTTCACCGATACCGCGATCTTCTCCCTCCTCGAATCCACGTGGCAGACCCGCTGAAGCAATTTGCAAAAAGATCACAGTGTTTGTCGGTACAAGGCAGGCGTTGTCCGCTATCCCTAATCAACGATCGTTTTTCTCGTAGGGACGCGATTTATCGCGTCCGCAAAACCCCAAAACCGACCTGTAACCCGATTTCACGGTATTTTACGCACTTATTGGCAGGCCTCGTCCTTGAATTTCATCGATCTAGCGAGAGGACGAGACATGCGGGTGTTTAAAAAGGTCATTTTCCACCCCACCCCCGGCCCCTCCCCGAATTCAGGGAGGGGAGCCAACCGTCCGCGCCAAGCGGAGTTGGTCTTCGTAGGGACGCGATTTATCGCGTCCGCTGGTATTTGTGAAGTTCAGCGGGTCGCATGGCGGCTTTTTAAACACCTACATGTCTCGTCCCTACAATTAAATACCTACCCCTGTTAGACCCCCCGGTCCCACCCCGAATTCGGAGAGGGGAGACAGATTCCCCCTCGCCCCGCTTGCGTGGGAGAGGGGGCTAGGGGGTGAGGGGTCGTCTATGGGTAGTTTCAACAATTCTGAAACAGTTTCCTGCCTTGTCCGCTATCCCTACGAGTCCTCACCCTACGCCCGTGGGGCGACGCGGCGAACAGTGTTGTCTCCCCGCCCTGAATTCAGGGGTCGGGGGCGGAATTCCCTCATTCGCCGCCGCTTGCCCGCCGGGTCAGCAAAGCCCAGCGTTTTGCGTTATAATCTACCCGTTAGACTATTCAAACTTAAAGTGACGAAGGGTGCGGAATGGTGGAACCCCTTTTCTACTTCGATGCTGACGAACCGCAAGGCGGGGGCGGCGGGACACAACCGGAGAATCAAGCTGGTCGCAGCTGGAAACGCCCCACATCCCAAACGGGGCGTGCACCTCTGCGCAATAAGCCCGAAACCACGACCACCACGCCCAACATGTGGCGGACACCCCCGGCTCCCAAAGGTGACAGCGCGTGGGCGAAGCCGCCCTCCGGGCAGAGCACCTATACGCCTGCGCCCGTCGTTGAACCCGCTCCGGTAGCGGACGGCGCGGCCATCGACGAGACGCCGATTGTGGAAGTGCTGCCCTTCGATGATACCGGGGCGAGTGCGCCGGTTCAGGCCGTGCCCGTCCTCAATGATGACGATACGGCGGACGATGACACCTTCAGCATGAGCGAATTGATCGCGCTGGCGAGCCTCGCCGATAAAGCCCCCGGCACTCCGGCTCCCGCCGCTGACCCGGCCTCCGAGGCGCTCACCAACGATCCCGCCGAATATGCCCGCCGCGCGCTCGCCGCGCTGCAATCCCAACAAGAATCGGATGAGGCGCAGGCGCCGATCGAAGTCGCCGCCGCTGCGCCAGATCAGGCGACCGGGCCGACCTCTTCTCAACCGCTGACCGAAGACCCCGGCGAATACGCCCGCCGCGCGCTGGCTGAATTGACGGGCGGCGCCGGTGTACCTGCCGCTGCGTCCGGTCCGACGGCGGAGCAGCAGGAACTGGTCACCCGCTACCGGGCCGCGGAAGCGAACGTGCGGCGTCTGCGGGAGCAGTATCGCGCTGGCCAGCTCACCCGTGAGCAGCTGCAAGCCGAACTGCGCGGGCAGATGGTCTTGGACGAATATCAGGTGTGGTGGATGCTCGGCGTCGAAACCGACACGTGGTATCGCTACGAAAATGGCGGATGGGTCGCGGCCGTGCCCGCGGTACTGGCCGGGCAGCCCGGGTCGCCCCATGTGTCGTCGCCCAGCAATCAGGAGCTGGACGATCGCACCGTGCCGACCAGCCCGATCACCAATGAAGGCTTCATCCCGCGTCAGGTGCCGATGAATGACCCCGACTACACCCTGCCGGGGACGGGCGCGGTCTTCATGGAAGACCCGAACCTGACCGTTCCGCGCGCGCCGTACACCAGCGAAGCGACCGTCCCGATGCAGACGATCAGCGACGCGACGGTGCCGACTCCGGCGGTCGCCGGGGGCTACGATGCGGGCAGTTATAACTACGTGCCCACGCCCGCGGTCGCCGATCCGATTCCCGTCGTTCCCCCTGATGCGGTGCGGCAGGCGCAGCAGCAGCGCACCAACCGCACCCTGACCACCGGCGTGCTGGTGGCTGCCGTGCTCGTTGGCTTGGCGTTCCTTGGCCTGGCCATCGTGATCATCGGCGGCGTGCTCTACTACAACAGCCTCGCCAGCCCGTGGCAAGATGAAATCGCCGCGCTGGCCAGTTATACACCGCAGTTCCAGACCGCGCGCATCCTTGCCGCCGACGGCAGTACCATCGCCGAATTGATCAGCCGCAGCGGTGTCGCCCGTGACCGGATTGACCTTGAGAACATCGCACCCGAGCTGATTCACGCGGTGATTTCGACTGAAAATGAACGCTTCTTCGACGATCCCGGTTGGGATTTGATCGCCATTGGTCGCGCTTTCCTCCAGAATGTTCAGGGCGGCGAAATTACGTCCGGGGCGAGCACCATCACCCAGCAGATTGCGCGCGCCTTGATTTTGCAGGACACAACCGTTTCGGCGGATCGCAAACTGCAAGAAATCATCATCGCCGCCGAAATTGCGCGGCGCTACGATAAGAATTTCATCCTTGAGCTGTACCTGAACGAAATTTTCTTCGGCAATCAGTCCTATGGCGTGGAGTCGGCGTCGCAGTTCTACTTCCACCATAGCGCCAGCGACCTCAATTTGCCGGAAGCGGCTCTGCTCGCGGGTTTGATTCAAGCGCCTGCGGGCTATGATCCCGTCATTAACCGTCAAGCCGCCTTCGGACGTATGGACACCGTGCTCAACCTGATGGCGCAGGTCGGCTGCTTGCAGTTCCAGCACGCGCCGTACAACACGACGCCCTTCTGCGTGACCGAACAGGATCTGCGTTCCGGTCAGGTGGTGCTGGATCGCGCCCGCGTCGAAGCGGCCAACTACACCCCGCGTACCTTCCAGGTGCGCTACCCGCACTTCGTCAACTACATCCAGACCATCATCGAGCAGAGTTTTGGCACGGACGAAATGTTCCGCCGCGGCTTTACCATCCGCACGACGCTCGATCCGCGCGTGCAGGATACGGCGCAAACGGCGCTCAGCAACCAGATTCAGCAAAACGCCTTCACGGGCATGAACACCGGCGCCATCATGGTGACTGATCCGCGTGATGGCTCGATCCGCGCGATGATCGGCAGCCCTAACTTTAGCGATAATGCGATCGACGGGCAGGTGAACAATGTCTTCACCTGGCAGCAGCCCGGCTCCTCGATCAAACCCATTCTGTACACGGCCGCGCTCGAAGGCTTCGATCAGAATGGCGCGCGCCAGTATTTCACGCCCGCCAGCATTTTGTGGGATGTGCCGACGCGCTACGATAATCCGCCCTACGAGCCGCGCAACTTTGACGGCCGCTTCCGCGGGCCGCAGGCCGTGCGCTTCGCGCTGC
>CALKIA010000221.1 GCA_937988705.1 uncultured Chloroflexota bacterium
CGTAGCTTTCCGTACCGTGAGTCAGGTAGTAGTACAGGGCTTCGCGTTCGCGCCGAATCTGTTCTTCAAACAGCGAGTATAGGACGACCGCGCCCACGCCCGCATCTTCCATCCGCTTGATGTTATCGATATGCTCCATCAGTGGCGAGGCCGACGCGACCAACGGCGAACGGAGCTTCATCCCTAAATAGGTCGTTGAAATGTCCATGATGACTCCTTAAGCCTTGTCGTTGTGGCCGTTGCCATAGGTGCGACTGGCGAGATATTCGTACATTGCCCACTTGAGCTTGACATCTTCCTGCGCGTGCTTGAACAGTTCGCGAGCGACTTCCGGCTTGCTCAGTTCGAGCATCTTGAAGCGGTTTTCCATGTGCAGGTACTCGATGAGCGGAAGCTTCGGCGGACGCGAGTCGAGCATGAGCGGATTTTCGCCCTGTTCGGCCTTCAGCGGGTTGTGGCGGTACAGCAACCACTGACCGGAATCCACCGCAGCCTTCTGGTTTTTCATCGCGGTGGTCATGTTGATGCCGTGCGCGATACAGTGGCTGTAGGCAATGATGAGCGACGGGCCGGGATACGCTTCGGCTTCGAGGAAGGCGCGGAGCGTCTGGTCATCTTTCGCCCCCATCGCCACACGGGCGACGTACACATTGCCGTAGCTCATGGCGATCAAGCCGAGGTCTTTCTTGCCCGCGGGCTTGCCACCAGCGGCAAATTTCGCCACAGCGCCCATCGGGGTCGCCTTGGACATCTGACCACCCGTGTTCGAGTAGACTTCGGTGTCCATCACGAGGATGTTGACATTCCGTCCGCTCGCCATGACGTGATCCAACCCGCCAAAGCCGATGTCATAAGCCCATCCGTCACCACCGACGATCCACACGTCACGCTTGACGAGGTCGTCCGCGATGGTGAGCAAACGCTTGGCTTCGGGATCGGTCAGCGCTTCCAGCTTTTCTTTCAGCACGGCGACCCGCGCCCGCTGTTCGTAGATGCCCATTTCGTCGGACTGTTCCGCGGTGAGCAGATGCGTCACGAGGTCTTCGCCGAGTTCACTGGACAGCTTCTTGAGCAGTTCGGAGGCGTATTCCACGCGCTTATCAAGCGCTACCCGCATCCCTAAGCCGAATTCTGCATTGTCTTCGAACAGCGAGTTCGCCCAAGCCGGGCCTTTGCCTGCCTCGTTCTTCGACCAGGGAGTCGTCGGCAGGTTGCCACCGTAAATCGAGGAGCAGCCCGTCGCATTGGCGATCAAGCTGCGATCACCGAACAACTGCGAGATCAGCTTGAGGTACGGTGTTTCGCCGCAGCCCGCGCACGCGCCGGAGAACTCAAACAGCGGCTGCTGCACTTGCTGCTGACGGATGCTGGATACCTTGATGTTGCGCCGATCCATTTCCGGCAGACCGAGGAAGAAGTCCCAGTTGGCATTTTCCTGCTCACGCAGAGCCGGCTGCGGACGCATGTTGATCGCCTTGAGGTTGACCGCCGACTTGTTCTTCGCGGGGCACACATCGACGCACAGCGCGCAACCCGTGCAGTCTTCCGGCGACACCTGAATGGTGTAGTCCATACCCTGCCACTCGGTATCACGGACAGCCACGGCCTTGAAGGTTTCCGGCGCGCCTGCCAGTTCCGCCGGATCATAGACCTTGATGCGGATCACGGCATGCGGGCAAACCATCGCGCACTTGCCGCACTGGATACAAACTTCGGGATCCCACACAGGGATTTCTTGCGCAAGGTTACGCTTTTCGTACTGCGTCGTCGCGCTCGGATACGTTCCATCAATCGGCATAGCGCTGACGGGCAGGCTGTCGCCATTGCGAGCGATCATCGTACCGAGAACGTTAGTCACGAACGGCGAGGCGTTCCCCTTGATCGGCGGCAGCAAATCAATCGTGCTGGTGACGGCCGCGGGAATTTTCACTTCATACATATATTCCAGCGTGCGATCCACGGCCTTAAGGTTCATCTCGACGATGGTTTCGCCCTTCTTGCCGTAGGTCTTTTCAATCGAGTACTTGATCGCGCCGATAGCTTCTTCACGCGGCAGCACGCCGGAGATGGCGAAGAAACACACCTGCATCACGGTGTTGATGCGTCCGCCCATGCCACTGTCTTTGGCGACTTGCTGCGCATCAATCACGTAGAAGCGCAGTTTCTTGGCGATGATCTGTTCCTGCGCGGAACACGGCAGATGCTCCCAGATTGTCTCTGGGCCATAGGGCGTGTTGAGCAGGAAAACGCCGCCGGGAACGAGTTCTTTGAGCATGTCGTAGCGCTCAAGGAAGATCGGCTGGTGGCAGGCAACAAAGTTAGCTTTCGCAATCACATACGGGGAATGGATCGGGTTGGGGCCAAAGCGCAGATAGGAAGTTGTCGCCGAGCCCGATTTCTTCGAGTCGTAGAAGAAATAGCCCTGAGCGTAGTTGTCCGTATTCTCGCCGATGATCTTGATCGAGTTTTTATTCGCGCCCACCGTGCCATCGGCACCTAAGCCGTGGAAGATGGCGCGCACGACGTTGTCAGGTTCGATCGAGAAATCGGGGTCATAGCTGAGGCTGGTGTGCGTCACATCATCGTCAATGCCGATGGTGAAATGGTTCTTCGGCTTGCTCAGTGCCAGATTGTCGAAGATCGCCTTGATCATCGGCGGGTTGAATTCCTTCGAACCGAGGCCATAACGACCGCCGACGATGCGCGGCAGCGCTGCGCCATCCCACGCTTCGTGGAACGCAGTGACCACATCGAGATACAGGGGTTCGCCGCCGCTGCCGGGTTCCTTGCAGCGATCCAGCACGGCAATCGACTTGACCGTCTTCGGGAAAGCATCGACAAACATCTGCATATCGAACGGGCGGTACAGGCGAACCTTGAGCACGCCGACCTTTTCACCCTGAGCGTTCAGGTAATCGACCATTTCGTGCGTCGCTTCTGCGCCTGAACCCATAATGACAATGACGCGATCCGCATCCGGCGCACCGTAGTATTCGTAGATCTTGTACTGCCGTCCGGTCAAGCCGGCGAACTGATCCATCGCTTGCTGGACAATCGCCGGACACGCGTCGTAATACGAGTTGACCGTCTCACGCCCCTGGAAGTAGACATCGGGGTTCTGCGCCGTACCGTGAATGACGGGCTTATCCGGTGACATGCCGCGGGCGCGATAGGCGAACACCAGATCATCGGTGATCATCGCACGTAGATCGTCGTCGTTCAGCAGTTCCATCTTATTGACTTCGTGCGAGGTGCGGAAGCCATCAAAGAAGTGCATGAACGGCACGCGCGACCGCAGCGTCGCCGCCTGCGCGATCAGCGCGAAGTCGTGGGCTTCCTGCACCGAATTTGAACCGAGCAGCGCGAAGCCCGTCGAACGGGACGCCATCACATCACTCTGGTCGCCATAAATCGAAAGGCCCTGAGCCGCCAGCGCGCGCGCCGCGACGTGCATGACCATCGGGGTGAGTTCGCCAGCGATCTTGTACATGTTGGGGATCATGAGCAGCAGCCCCTGCGACGCCGTGAAGGTCGTCGTCAATGAGCCAGTTTGCAGCGATCCATGAATGGCACCCGCCGCACCCGCTTCACTTTGCATTTCGACGACGCTCGGCACCGTACCCCACAGATTCGGCTGTGCCAGCGATGCCCATTCGTCCGCCCACTCGCCCATCGGCGACGACGGGGTGATCGGATAAATGGCGATCACCTCGCTCAGCTTGAACGCTACTCGCGCTACAGCTTCGTTACCGTCGATGGTTGTGAACGTTACCGTTCGCTCACTCATCATAGAGTTCTCCATTTTGGTTGATGGTTACTGATCGATCATCCCCCGGTAATGGTTATTCCCACTAGTGATAGGTATCACAGGGTATAGGGATCATTGTTCTGTTTTTGAGAGAAAAGTGGTGTAGTGAGGCGACAGGCAAAAGTCGCGGGGAAAAATCGCATTTTTACCCTTGACGGGTGAACAACCGGGATTGTATACTGCTCACCGTTGCGCCCTAACAAGCGCGGCGAAATTTAGGAGACGTGGTGTAGCGGTTAACATATTGCCCTGTCAAGGCAAAGATCGCGGGTTCGAACCCCGTCGTCTCCGTCCCGGTACAATAATATCTTCACCCATAGTACCATCTGATGAGCCCACCACAACTTCGGTGGGTTTTTCGCTTTCTAAGCCCAAAGTGATGTGGTAGTTCGGGCGCAGCGACATAGCAACAAGCCGCTCATCTTTGACCCAGACACGAGCCACAATGAGTTGAATCAACTCCTTCTGAGTCTCGCGATTACCATTCGTCGCATCCCAATGTGCAGAAAAGTTCTGCAGCACATCTGCCGCTTCTTCAAGTTCGTCATCTGGGATGGGAGTGAGCTGCGCGAGTTCCTGCTGAAGCGGTACGCGCTTCTCCAGATATTCATCCCTGTTCGTTATAAACCCCTGATCCCAACGGAAATCCATCCGTTCGATAATTGACTTAATCTCCGCGAGGCGTTGGTCAAGCTTCTTGTCGCCAAGCAGTGAGCCCATCACTTCGACCATGCGTTTTTGCCAGTCAGCCGGGGGTTTCAGGGTTTTAAGGACATCAGCGACTTGTCCCTCAATCTCATCGGCGCGAACTGAGGAGTGAGAAACGTCGTGGCCAAAATCCCGAGCTCGGCATCGGTAGTAGTGATTAGAACCCTGTGCATTGCTCTGGGCGCGCATTTTGCCGTACTGCTCGTCAGCATTTTCGGGTGCTTCTGAGACACAATCAGTGCAGAAGAGAACTCCACTTAAAAGGAACGTTCGATACTTCGGATAAAACTCATGACCACGTGCTCTACCGGCTCTAATTTCTAGACAAAGGTCAAACAAATCCTGAGAAATCACTGCCTCATGCCTGCCTTTGACCCATTCGACTGGATTTCCCCATGAGCGGCGGCCATCCGTGTGTTCCTTATACTTCTGATACTTAACATAACCAAGGTATGTCTTGTTCTGAAGCATTTCGCGCACGGTGTCAGTAGAGAACCGTCTGCCCTTCTTGGTGCGATAACCACGGTTGCTTAGCTCTCGTGCAATGTCGTTGTCGCTATATTCGTCGGTGGCGTATAGATTAAAAGCGAGCTGCAGGCCGGGAATCTCATCTTGGTTCGGAATGAGGACTTTCTCCTCGTTCTTGTCCATTCCATAGGGCGGCTGGTTGTTGTGATATCCCTGCATGGCGCGTTCACGCTTGCCTTTGGTCGTTTCTTCAGCCAAATTACGGCTGTACCACTCCGCTACACATTCCATAATGCCTTCGATAAGTGCGCCAATTGCCCCATCGCTGTCCTCGGAAGGTTCAGTGACAGAGAATACCTTGATGCCATAATCCCGTCGCAGGAGCGATTTTATGGCGAGGGCGTCTGTTCGGTTTCGCGCAAACCGGTCAAACTTGTGCACGATAATAGCGTCAAACTTATGCTTTTTAGCATCGCGGCGCATGTTGAGAAATTCAGTCCGTTCGGCACTCCTCCCGCTCTCGGCTTCGTCCACGTAGAGTTTCACCAATTTACCACCATGGTCACGTACCCAAGTCTCCACAGCACGTCTTTGCGCATCGATTGAGAAATTCCCAACCTGTTCATCTGAACTGATACGGATGTACGCTGCATAACGCATCACGTCAGCACTATCCTTCTTTTCTATAATGACTTCGGGTTGAATCAGCCGGGTTTGCAACGTCACTTCATCGAGTGTCTTCGAGACCTTAGGTACTGTGAAGAACCGTTGCCCTACAAACTGGGGAACAAGCTTTACTGGCCTGACCTTTTTAGCATGCATATACTCCTTTCTCTGGCGATGCCAGAAATAAAAAACGCCAGCGCCGTGCTGGCGTTGACGCTTGGCAAACGAGAGATACCTCCTCTACCTATCCCCTGCTCCGTAGAACAAGGTCTTGATGCCTCAGATGAGGCTGGTTGTTAAATTGCTTCGATTAGTTGTTGGCCGGTACTGTGATGCAGATCCGCGCACATAGTACACAGGTGTTAAGGAAAAGGCGGTTCGAAGTCTGTGGATACGATACGCTAATTTAGTAAGGTGTGGATAGCGAGCACCGTAGCGCACTAATCTGTGTTCTTCATCAATCGCGCGACACCAGTAGAGTTTCAACGGTCCTGCAAGTTGTTTGCGATTTGCCCAGTCAATAAGGCCATATAGGTCTTGTCGCCGCTTGATAGCACGCAGAACCATCTGAACTTCATACCCTGTGCGAGCGACTTTAAATATATTTAAATAGACATTATTCATATTACTATGAGTCTATCAGTTCGACTTTCTTGAGTCAATCAGATAAGGAGGTTTACCTCTGTAGCCAAATGTTTCGCGACGTACGAGGTTTTATTCGGCTTGAATTTCATATGCCCGAAGTAATTGGCGGAGCTCTTCTTTTAACTGGTTCTTTCTGGTCATATATTCTCCCCTCTTTACACCGAGCCGGTTCTGCCCTTCTGTAAACTTCACTTCATCCACGATATCGAGCATCACTGCGTAGGTTTTCGCATAATCATCGTCATCCGTGTACCTGGATAGAATGGTGTCGACCGCGTCAGCGAGGTCAATCTGAAAATCAAGATAGTCCGTGCCCCGAATTGCCGCTGTTTGCGAATGCTGACCGATAACCTTGCCGTGGTTATCAATCGCTAGCGGCCCTTCACTCGCGCGAATCTCCTGCGATTTTTGCCGCCAGTTCGACACACTATAGATGCCGGCAGTAACGATATAGGCTGCTGACTGCTGCAGAAGGTAACGGTTCTTGAGCCACTTTTTGTACAGACCAAGCAGCGCCTCTTGTTTGGCATCTGCGAGTACTGCCGGATGGTATTTTCTGTAAAACACGGTATGAAACATGGGTTCAACTCGTTTAAACTCGCGTTCGAAAATATGTGCGAGCCGAGCTGGCAACCGTGGCGGGTTTGCCAAAATTTCAAGGTATACGAGTGTTCCCGTCAGCAAGAAAGTAGGGAAACATGCATGCTCACCTTCAACGAGGTTTGTAGTTAGAGGTTTTCTTTTAGTTTCCCTATCATTAGAAGGGAGACTCCCTTTGACAGTGGTTATCGCTTGTCGGTAGCTATCAAATCGTTGATTGAGCTGTGCTCGTGTACTGATTTCGAGAATGGTTGTCTCAGTAAGCGGCTTGGGCAACTTGAGACTGTTTTGGGGCGCTTCCAATGAACTGGGCATAATTGGCGCATACGCAGCCAGAGGTACACGAGCTGCTGGCGGTGAGCTCTCAGTCTGATACTGGAGCGAACATTGCTTGTATCCGTTTAAAGACTGTACTGGTCGAGTAAACGGGCGTATCTCATGAATGTGGACTGGGGGTACAAACGATATATCCGTCTGACGACTGATTGCATTTTCTTGAGCAGTATTTGGTTGAGTTTCTGGGGTGGCCATACATATGCGCTGAGTAGCATGATAGCACACACTTATCCGCTTTTATTTGAATAAGGGACTTTGTATCTGACATGGTTTGCCAAGTAAGTTCATTTGCTGTTGAGCCTGACAAAAATCATCGCAGTTGATATAATGTTTTCAAGATGTGTGATTGCGTTCCAAGTCCATCAGTTCAAGCAGACTCCAATACCGCCACCTCTCATATTCGCCGCTCCTTAACCCATATTCCCTGCGACTCTCGGTCACGCCAGACATGGAAAGAATACATGTTGCTCCTGAATCTGCGCCGAAAACAGAACCGAGTCGTTCCCGCGAAATCAGCCTCGTTCTTTTGAACACTGATTAAGCTCAGTTGGTTTTGCTCTGTATGGTCTACAAAAATGGAGCGTTTTATAGAACTAGTTTCAGTCAACAAGCTCCCGTTCGGTTGCGATTTTCACCCACGATTGAACGATAGCCGGTAACCTTTCAATTACTTCGTAACCGAACAGGATCTCATCGACATAACCCATATGCAGCATATCGATGAGGCGGCACAGGTATGAACGGCCTTTTATCCACCATGTATAGTGAGCATCTACGATGAGAAGATGATGGACATCAATACCCTCGTGCTCGCGCAATTCTTCTAACTCGAGGCCGTCTAGTAACGTCTCATAAACACCATCGGCAACTCGGCTTCCAAAGGTTGTCGTGTAGTAGTATTCTTTGATTTCCCAGATGGCAATTGGGTTTACTGTACTTGGAAAACATCCATCAACTCGGCGCGCCAACGTCCGTAGAGGTGCCCCATACCGGGTGAAAGTCGTCAGCGTGTGCGGATCGTAGTCACACTGCGAGCCTTCGAGATTGGCTTCAATAATAAGATTGGCGATGGCTGTTAGGTACGCAATGTTCTTTTTCTCACCCTTCTGCTTATTGAAGGAAAATGTCCGTTGTGAACCGAGTACCTGCCGCAATTTCTCAAACTCTGCCGCTGCTCGTTGCACATCCATCAATCTCGGTTCTACGTAGTAATTTAGCTGCGTCGCACGATACTCAAAATAGTCATGCAGTCGATTTGCAAGTAAAGTTGGCTGACCAGTTTCATCTATCAAATGGTTTGTGATCAAACCTATTCGCTGAAGCGCTTGAGCCATTTCACGCACCGTATACACTCTTATTTGGTTTTGACCCTTCGACGTATAACCGAGAATCTGACTGATCGTGCGAACATGAGCCCAAAATGTTTTGTCGAGGAATTGAAATCGTGTTGCAGGGATCATAGTGTCTGACTACCTTGTAATTGCTGCTCGAGACGTTCTGCGAATCTACTTAAGGATATACCAACTGCCGTACAGAGGTGACTAATCTCCAATAAATCGAGACGTCGCTCACCGCTCTCGTATTTGCTTATGAATGACTGGGGCTTGTTTAAACGCCGGGCTAGATCTTCTTGATTGAGTCCGGCTTCAACACGGATGCTCTTCAATAAACGACAGAGCATTTCTTTTTGTTCGGGAGAAATGGTAAAGTTATCTTCTGCTTGCATTTGTCCAGCGTTCATCTTACGATAGCTATATCAATATCCCAAAACAGGATAATATGTCTGAGTTTCAATCATCTTTTTCGCAACAACCGCTGCTTAGCTTTGACACTTCGGCCCGACAGCAACGAGTTAAGCCGTTCTCTACACAACTACTCAAATGGATCGGCAACAAGCAGCGCTTCGCTCATGAGATCATTAGTTACTTCCCATCAAATTTTGGCACATATTATGAGCCGTTTCTCGGAAGCGGAGCAGTTCTGGGCACACTCGCTCCCTCCTCTGGGATCGGCTCTGATGTGCTTAAGCCGCTCGTTGAAATCTGGCAGATGTTGTCTACACAGCCCGAAATTGTGAAACAGTGGTATACAGAACGCTGGAACATCTACAAAGCTGGGGATAAGGTCACAGGTTACGAACAGGTCAAAGCTGCGTACAACCAAAACCCAAACGGTGCTGACTTGCTGTTTCTTGCTCGGTCATGTTATGGCGGAGTCGTACGCTTCCGAAAGGGAGACGGCTATATGAGTACACCGTGTGGTGTCCATTCTCCAGTTTCACCCGATTCTTTTGCAAAACGAGTCGACATATGGCATCAGCGAACAAAGAACACAGTGTTCTTACATGAAGACTTCGAAGCGGTCATGAACCGGGCAAAACCCGGTGACCTAGTTTACTGTGATCCTCCCTACTCTGATACCCAAGCCATTCTGTATGGCGCTCAGGCATTCAGTCTTGAGCGTCTATTTAGAGCAATCGCTAGCTGCAAAGCTCGCGGGGTGTATGTTGCCCTTAGTATAGATGGAACCAAGAAAACGGGTACTAAACGTGTGGAGCTTGAGTTCCCGGAAGGGTTGTTTGAGAACGAAGCCATGGTCAATTGTGGTAGATCAATGCTACGGCGTTTTCAAAAACTTGGAGAGACACTCGAGGATGAAGTTGTCTCTGATCGGCTACTTCTTACGTATTAGTCTGGTGTGCTTGTTGGGGCGACCGAAAAACTTGTTCCAGTCAAGGTTGATTGAGGAGTCAAGCTTGACATGCCTTGAGGAGTACGTGAGGTAGCGGTTGCAGTGTCACTATTGGAGAAAGAGGGGGACTGCTCCAATGTATCCGTTACTTGATGCACGGTTGGCTGCAAAAAAGCTTCAGTAGGCAACGACATCATGGTTTCAGACTGCAGTGCAGGGAATGTGCTGTACACGGATACGAAAACTATCAACACGATCACAAACGTGAGAGAAAGTCGGAAGCAACGAATAGCATACTTCAGGTTATCTACTTTCCTGTCATTCGCATACTGATTGACCATGAACGAGTAGAAGAATTCAGCAAAGCGACGCTTTTTCACGTCCGTCACGGACTTACTTGTGAAGTCAAATATGCGTTTTGGATTCGGTTTGCTGAAACTACGAATCGCTAATACCCGCGTCGAAAAAACAATGGAGAGAATAAGAGAGATAAGTACAAGCACTGAGATAATTATGCCAAGCAGTCGAAACAGACTTAGTGTTTGAATATCCGTCGAACTAAGAAAAACAGCAAATGCGGCCAGTACGACCGATAATATGGTACCAGCAAAGCCCGCGAGAAGCGTCCCTTTGCTCTCGACTTGCTGTGTTCGCTTTTCCTCTTCTTCGTATAGGTATGCTGAATAGGTTAAAACTTCTTCAACCTTATTATCTTCGATATTCTTAAATGCATCCTCTATCTTCTCGAGAGTGTTATAGTGTTCATAGTGTTGAGATATGATTTGATTTTGATATTCGAATAGCCCAAGATCAGCACGCACGTTCTTAGGGATCAGTATACGGAAAATGTCCATTCCCATCCATCACGCATCTATCAAGAGCTTCGCAAGAGTATACGAAAGTGGGATACCAGTAACTTGTTCGATCCAAGCCCATTGCCCATTAGGATTAATCTCTAGAAAGACATATTCCCCTTCATTAGTAAGGATCAGATCGATAGCGCCAAATTGAAGTCTGTAGTACTGCATCAGGTCATGGCACAATTGTTTTACATTTTCAGGCAATTCCACCACTTTGTGTTTCAATTTGTCTGGGTCCAAGCGACGCCAATCGACCCGTGAGTCTGGATTATCTTGAGAGTAGATTGCTACAGCGAATAGTTCCGCGCCAATTACAGTCACTCGTATGTCAACAGCCTTTCGAATCAGTTCCTGAAACAACGAGGGAGTAAACTTGATCGAAGCTATGTGGGATCGATCGTCTTCGCTCAACTCACTTGTAAAGATGCCCTGATCTGCTTCTTGGTTGTCTGAACTTATCCGCCCCATGCTCACTGTCTTGTAAACTACCTGTTGCTGATGGGACAAGAAAGTCTCTGCTGTACTGGGGTTGTTCGTAACTAAGGTGTCGGGTACCTTGAAACCCAGTTTATGCGCGACATGGAGTTGGTTAAGTTTATAGGAGGCTGCGTAGAGACTATCGGGGTGACTAACCCAAAAGCAATCCAGTGCCCGCCAGATCCCTGCAAGCGCGGCACGAGCTTCTTCAATGATAAAGGCACGAGCGAGCGGGTCTGAAACATCAATTGACGGAACTGGAGCTACAGGACGGCGATACCAAACGCTTTTTATCGATTGCAGTGGCAATACTTGACCGTGTATATCGAAATAAGCTTCCGAATAGTCTGTTGGCGACCAAGATATTTTAATCGCGCTCGGATAATCCTCTGTGTTGAGCCGGATAAAATTGGCTTCTTGTCGTCTCAGCTCAAGAACCACAAAGTCGGCAGTGATGTCTCGTCGATTAGTTACTATGAGTATGGTCAACCGTTACCATACTCCTGGTGCATCAACAGCATTATCGTCTTCCTCTGGTTCCTCTCGACTACGCGTAACGGTTACTGTCAGAGAATGGCTTAGGAAGAACCTTGTCTCATTATCATCATCGATGTCTTCCGGTTTTGCCTTAGTACTCGTCTGCGTAAATAACAATGTGGATAAAGATGTATCATGTTCGCCTTCGCCATCTTGGGGTGTTTCGGTCTGTTCAGTAATTATCTGAGTCAGCCCCAACAGCGCTTCTAGCGTTACAATTGGTTGCCACTTCCCATCACAGTTTACGACACTACAGCCTAATTCATCGTCGTAACGGAAACTACAGGCAGTATTCAAATCACTTGATAGGTCTTCGAGGAACCGGAAACCAAATGGCAGAGCTGAACCTGAGATCATTTGGGAAGCCTCTAACTACTACGGGAAGCTAGACCTTGCTAAGAATTATATAGCTGGGTTCTAGCCTGAGCAACTTCGCATTCAGCTGGGAGATTGCCGAAACATCATCGATCACGAGAGATAGACACTTCCTTTAACCGCAATTCACCCACCGATCGCAATGATGCCCACCGCGCCACATAGCTCAATGACACTGTCGCACAATCTACGAGCCTGTTGAAAAAGTCGTATATACAGGTGCGCAATGAACAGATGTGCTACAATCACTCTGAAAATAGGTATAGTATTTGGGACAACACCTTGGTGTTCTCATCCGCCTTGTTGCGGTAGTTTAAAGGAAAACTCAGTATGGATACCCATTCAATTGAACCTTTGTTCGAAGGGAAAGCACCGCAGCTACGCGCAACTTTCGACCACCTGGTTAAGCAACTAGAGCAGTTTGGCGAGATTAAGGTTGCGCCAAAACAGACCTCTATCCACCTGGAGAAAAATAGTGGATTTGCTGGCGTGCATCCACGCAAAACTTACTTCAATTTGGAATTCAGAACCGACTACAAAATTGACCACCCTCGGATTACTCGAGTCCAGCAACTCTCCGCCCGTCGCTTTGAACATACGGTAAAACTGGAAAACGAAAGTGATGTTGACGTGCAATTACTGGCGTGGCTTAAGGATGCTTACGAATTGAGCAAATAAGGACGTCATCTGCTAATCTGGACGTGCCCCACGCTGTTTTTTGAGCCACCGACTGAGATTCGATTCCGTTGTTGCGTAGCGTTTGGCGATGAAGGACTGTTTTGAGCCATTAGCCAGCAAGGCTTCAATTTCCGGGCAAAAACGGTCCAACTTGCTCTTGCCGATACCTTTCGGTCTGCCGAGTGTTATCCCTGCCTTTTTCCGTGCTGCGAGCGCTTCTTTGGTGCGCTGGCTGATTAAGTCACGCTCAATTTCCGCTGCCATGGAAAACGCCATCGCCACAATCTTAGATTGAATCGAATCATCCAACCGCCAGTCGCCCTTGACTGCGTAGAGCCGAATGCCTTTCTGAAAGGCAATTGACAAGATTTCCATGCACTCAAGCATGGAACGCCCCAAGCGAGACAGCTCACTGACAATGAGTGTGTCGCCATTTTGAAGCTGCTCTACAACCTGAGCAATCTTGCGTTTGTGCCACGACACCCGTCCTGATACGGTTTCTTCGACCCATTGCACTTGCCCTAAGCCTTTTTCATTGGCAAGCTGCAAAATGTCGAACTTGTTTTTTTCAAGGTCTTGGTCAGTGGTCGAGACCCGTAAGTAGGCGATGGTGTGCAGTTTTGGCATAGTTCATTGAAAACGTGTTGGAGAACAACATCTGTTGTCATAATAACAGTCCTTTTCGGTGAATTAAAGTAGTACAAAATACGAACGTTTTCGGTGAAGTCTCATGCTCGGACGAAAAGCCAAACTATTTCGAATACATGAACATCTAACCCTCGATATGCTTGTCCCCACTGACAATTTCTACCGTCAACTCGAAACCAAACTTGACCTGAGTTTTGTTCGGGAACTCGTGCAGGATTGTTACGCGGCGAGGATCGGACGCCCGTCTATTGACCCCGTAACGTTCTTCAAGCTGCACCTCATCATGTTTTTTGAAGGTATCCGCTCCGAACGCCAGCTTATGGAAACGGTGAATCTCAACTTGGCACACCGTTGGTATATTGGCTATGACTTGGATGAAGCAGTTCCTGACCACAGCTCGCTGAGTAAAATCCGTGACCGTTACGGACTGGAAGTTTTTCAGCGCTTCTTTGAGCAGATTGTCGAGTTATGCCAGCGAGCAGGTTTGGTCTGGGGCAAAGAATTGTATTTCGACGGCACGAAAGTTGAGGCGAATGCCAACGTCTTCGGCATACAACCTCGCTTTTACGTCCAGGCTCAACAACACCTGGGTACGCTCTTCAAGCAGCCAGAACGGTCGGCAGAAACCCATACCGATTCACGCGGGATGAATGAGAAATTCAGCGGCACTCGCATGACGAGCCGTGCAAGCCACTGGTACGAACGCAAGACTGATAGCTGGGTCAGCCCAACTGACCCAGATGCTAGCCCGATGAGTCGTTTTACAGGAGATGCTGCAAAACTCGGCTACCACACCCATTATGTCGTCGATGGCGGCAAAGCTCGGATTATTCTCGCGGTATTAGTGACGCCCGCTTCGATTATGGACAATACCCCTATGCTCGATCTGGAACGCTGGGTGCGCTTTCGCTGGCATATTTTGCCTAAGCTTGCCGTCGGAGATAGCAAGTATGGGACGATTGCGAATATCACCGGATTGGAGCAGGATGGTATTCGTGCCTATCTGCCTACCTCTGATTTGAGTCAGCGTAGCCCGTTCTATCCGTCGGAACGATTTCACTACGATCCTGAACGAGATGCTTTCATCTGTCCGCAGGGACAGGAAATCCCGCTCTACAAGCGTAGCTACAGCGAGAACGAGTTTGTCTACCGCGCTGACGCTCGAATTTGCAATGCCTGTCCAGTGAAAGCCGCCTGTACCGACAGCAAAAGTGGACGCCACTTGCGTCGTTCCTTCTTTCAGGAATACCTTGACCGGGCTGCTGGCTACCGCCACACCGAAGCCTACAAAAAAGCGCTGCGCAAGCGCCAAGTCTGGGTCGAACCGCTGTTTGGCGAATTAAAGCAATGGCACACGGGACGGCGCTTCCGGCTCAGGCGCTTGGCGAAAGTGAATATGGAAGGTTTACTAGGAGCGGCGGGACAGAATATAAAGCGGCTATTGAAGGAAAAGATATGGACGAATCCCCTCAAACCAGTCGACAGCGCAGCCTTGCGACCTACGTTCGAGCAGGTCGCATTTCCGTTTTGGACAAATTCCTACGCTGTCTGACCAGAAGAAATTTCCTCGGTGGGGACGGGCGCATGGTAGTGCTGCCAGATGGCTTATCAATTGCGGATTGGCTCAACTTCAATCGGCATGATACGCTCTTTGGGCCGCTGTTCAGGAGCGATTCGGCACTAGAGCGGCTGACCGTCGACGCGGCACTCTCTCAGCGGCAGCGTTAGTGTAAAGGTTGTTCCGCGACCAACCTCGCTGGTGACGGCGACGGTGCCCTGATGTGCCTCCACCGCCTGCTTCACAATCGCCAGCCCCAAGCCCGTCCCGGCGATCTCGCCGACGTTACTCGCCCGGTAGAAGGGCTGAAACAGGTGTGGGAGATCGTCCTCTGGAATGCCGATACCTTGATCCCGCACCTGCAGCACAATTAGGTCGTCTTTGCAGGAGACGTCCATCATAACCGACTTTCCTGACGGCGAGTATTTGATGGCGTTCGTGAGCAGGTTCGAGAGTGCCTGCCGTATCAGTTTTACGTCCAGGAGAACGAACACAGTGCTACACGTCCAGCCGTATTCAATTGGACGCTCTGGAGCAATTGCCTGCACATCGGCTATGATGTCGTGACACAGCATTTCCAGGTCTACACCAGTCGGGTTGAATTGGAGACCAACGGCCTGCGCGCGATTGACGGTGAGGATATCCTCAAGCAAGCCAGTCAAATGCTGAATTTGTGCTTGAATCCGATCCAGATGTTCGAATTTGCGCGCCTCACTCATCCGGTCACTGTACTTCTGAAGGAGATCGGTTGACGCCAGGATGGTAGCTAATGGATTCCGGAATTCGTGCGAAACAATCGAGACGAAGCGTGACTTCAGAGAACTCAGGTCGCGTTCGCGTTCCAGCGACCGGCGCAGCTCCGCCTCGAGCTGCTTCCGTTCTGTGATGTCCTGCACCAGCGCGACAAAGTGAACTATATTGTGCTGTCTGTCCCGCAGACAGTAGCAAGACATGATCGTGTAGAGATGCCGCCCATCACGTCGAATAAAGCGCTTATCGATGGAATAGCCATCTATTTCGCCCGCAACGACGCGCTCAAAATGCGCTACATCGAGCACCAGGTCGTCCGGGTGAGTGAGTTCAGCCCATGTCACACGCAGTAGCTCCTCACGGCCGTAGTCGAGCATCTCACAGAGCTTGTCATTCACCACCAGCACACCCTTCGTAGGCGATGTGATTGCCATGCCGATCAGAGGCTGTTCAAAAAAGCTGCGAAACTGTTCTTTGCTCTCGGTGATTGTCGCTTCTGTCTTGTGATGCGTGGTGACGTTGTAGGCAATGAGGTAGATCGCCTCGCCCTCTACGTGGGCGGTCCAGGCGAACCATTTTTCCGAGCCGTCCTTGCAGACCACTCTACCTTCGTACTCTACCATGGCAGTGGCTTGGACGAGCTTGTTCCATTCCGCCAGCACGGTGGGCTGGTCGTCAGGATGAACAAAGGCGATCCAGGGCGTGGTTTGAAACTCCACCTGGGTGTAGCCGAGAAGGCGTTCAAAGCTGGAGCTGACCCGGATGAGGTAGCCATCATAGCCGACGATGCCGAGCAGGATGTTTGGCATCTCGAAAAATGTCTCGAGATCGACAGTTCCGGAGGGGGCAGCTTTGGAAGTGCGGTGCGTTGACTGAAGTAGCGAGCAAAGCAGTTGGTGCGACACATCCTGCTGCTGCTCCGCGACAGCGGTTAATGTCTGGAGAAGGGCGTCTTCTACAAAAAGGTAAGGCATCTCAGTACTGACCTACTAAACCAATAACGGTATCTTACACCCGGTTTTCCGTAGTGAATGTTGGTATGACTTATGACAGAGGCGAATGGGAGGAATGTCACCCATCGGTTGTCTGGTCCGGGCGCGGCAAGGCTACCGTCAACGCTGGAATGTCGAGCGCTGCTTCGCCTGGATGGATAATTGTCGTCGGTTAGTGGTGCGTTATGACTGCTATTTGCATATCTATTAGGCATATTGTCTACTCGCCATCATTCTCTGGTGCATCAACCGTATTTTGAAAAGACTTCTACTTTTTCAACAGACTGCTACAAAACGCGACATACTTACTCGATGAACTATTCGCTTCCGGGTTCTATAATTTTCTCCCCTAGGCAAGACACTGAGCTGATGAGTCCCATAGTTTTAGGTTTGAGGATGACAGAATCGGCTTATAGCCCCTGTGCTGAAAACTGCTCCAAATCAGCTTGTAAGTTATCCATTTCCTCTAACAACTGCTCTTGGGCAAAGAACCGTTCGATGGGGTTCTCGATTTGTTCGGCCAACTCATACCGGCGCTGAGCTTCGCCCAGAGCTGTAAAGACCAAGTTCTGTCGAGGGTCACGTTCTTGGGTGGCCATAACGCGGGATTGTCTATCGACGGGGCTGCCGAAGGTGACAAATGTAATTGATAATTATATTGCTTCCTGTTATCTCACTTGTGAAGAACAAGCTAAATTTATCTGTGGAAGCCGATATACCTCCGCTCCAGCCGCTAAGGCGTGCTGGGTACAGGAAGGAGGTGATGGGCTATGAATAGCTGCACATTAGAGCGGATAGACGCCATTATCATGATACTCGTGCTGTTGCTCGCATTCGGTGTCGTGATGTTTGCCGTGTTAGTCGCACTGCAAATCTGGTTGTCTATCACAGGGTTCAAAGCCAAGAACCTGACCTATCGGATTTAACGATTGGTTGGGGGTGTATTGTGCTTCCAATTATATCATAGACGACTAATTGAGCCTTATCAATCACCCCAAAACTTGCTAGGATGCCTCTACCGGTGGCTCAACACATGCTTGAGGACACAAAGCGTGCGGTGTTAATCAGGCGGTGGGTCGCTTGATTGACAGTTCCTGCCTGCTGTACCCACCACAGGCTCATGCCCTCCCTGCCCCGAGGAATTGGAGCTGCCACAGAGTTAACGGGGTGCAAATTCCTTGCGCCCCGTTGACCTCATCTGACGCTGATTAACGGAACTTGACTGTCACTCCCCGCAATGTCCCAGATAGGCTGGTTCAAAACCGTCTCTGCCCTGAGCGCCTGCAAATGGGTAAACCAAAAGCGGCGGCCAATCGCAGGTAGTTTGGCGCTGGCATTTCTGAGATTGATAACCCGTCCCTGCCCCACTCCATCGACCACGGTTAACACCCGAAACCCTTGAGCGTCAAACTGTTTGCTGAACTCCCCTGACTTATAAAACGCCACATACGCACGGATTTTGTCCGTAAACCGAGCTGTATCCATACTGCCCCGGTCAACTTCCAAAAAGCAATGAGTCGTCCCGACATCGGGGACAGTAATTGAGAAATAGCTGTCAGGTATCAACGATACACTCTTCGAACCGCGCTTCGTGCGAATTTTGACTTCGTGACTGCGCAGGCGATTGTCATTCCACCACGTATTCAGCGTGTAACCAGCACTCTTGCAAGCTTTCTCGACACTCAGATGCACCTCGTTCATCGCCAGCATGTGTTTCAAGTGGTCAGCCGACAAATCCTTTTGGGGCAGTCCGGCAAACTCTTCAAAACCCATACGGCGCAAGAGGGCGTAACCCTTGCGGTCAAGAATATACATGGCCGGACTCGAACCGAAAGTACTCTGCTCGAAGAACAGCCGCTCAATGTAGGCGTGGTCAAAGAGGCGCCGCAATAACCGCTGGACAGTCGAGCGTTTCAATTCCAACAAACGCTCGAACTGCACCTGTGACAACATCCCGTACTGGTACAAATACTGGACTATCGTCCGGTCGTTCGCGCTCTCCCGCATCCGCTTCGGGTTCTTCGACCGTTCGTCCGGACGCGCCCGTTTTTGGTCACTCGAAGAACTCAAGGTTGGCTCCTGAGCTTTCGGCAGGGGTGGTGGGTTTGGTTGTCGGCGTAATAGCCGACGCACCGCAATCAGCATAGCGTTCTTTGACTAATTTATGGACTTCATCATACGGCTTCAAACCCCATTGCTCAACCACCTTCCGCCGTAAATACACTTCGCGGTCGGCATGGCGCTGGTTCTGTCCCGGAGGCGGCAGAGTTTCAAGCGTGAAGGCTGGCTGGCGTCTGCCATCTGCATCGAGCATGGAAATCGCGGCGGTATATTTACCCAGAGACACCAGGGCCGAATCGGTAAAGTTAGGGGCTAAATACGGAAGCAAGGTACTGGCATCGTCCTTACCGATTTCGAACGCTATGAGCGTGGAAATATTCCCTTCGACGGCTTTAAAGGTTTTGCCCATCAATTGACCAAAATACTGGTTCGCCAAGACCAAGCCAATACCGTAGCTGCGCAGTTGGGACAGCATATCGGGCAGGTTGGTATCGACGAACTGCTGCGCTTCATCCAAGTAGACCATGAACGGCGGTTTGGTCACCACTTTACGACGAGCCGCGTATTCGAGCTGCATCAACAACGCTGCCCCCATCAGATTGATTTCATCTTTGGGGAGGGTATCGCTGGCATCCCCAAGCGACACCAGAATAATTTTGTTGGCGGCCATAAGGCTGCCGAAGTTCAAGCGCAGTGGATGGCAGGTCATACAGCGCAACCGGGGATTGAGCATGAACCGCTCAATGCGCCATTCCAGCGGCTGGCTGATATTGGCCTGTTCGTTCTCTTTCTTGATGTCGAATTTTCGCCAATACGTAGCGACAATATCATTCTCAATCTGGGGAAGCAAGCGCAGGCGGTAGTCTTCGTCAAACAGCAAACAATGCACGTCGTTAATGGTGGGGTTGGGCAGCGACTGCACCGCCATGAGGGCCTGTCTCAGAGTATTCCCCATCCGCTTTTCAGCGAACTCATTGTCCGCTAGGGCAAACAGAGATACCAACCGTTGCGCGGCTTGAAACTGTTGGTCGCCCACGATGCCGGACACAAATAAGTTCAGGGGTGGCGGATAGAACACGCCATCGACCGCCGTACTCACATCTAGAATAATAACATCGCTTTCCCGCTGTTCGGGAATGCTGTGCTGCAAGAGGTCGGAGATCAGGTTGCCATTCGGGTCAATGACACAGACCCCGCGACCGGCGGCAATGTCTTGGTGAATCATGTGATGCAAGAGCGAGGATTTCCCGCGTCCGGTTTTACCAATAATCGCGGTATGCGCGGTGCGGTCACTCAGCGGGAGCATGATGGGGCTCGACTTCGTCCCCATCCGATTCACCCCTAATTGAATGCCCTCCTCCCCCATTTTGAAGTTGCGTGGCAGGCCGACATGCACGCCCTTCTTCCCCAACACATCCGCCGAAAAGCCTTCATGGGCCGGATGCCACAGGGCAGCTAACTCGCTCACGGTCAGATTGAACAGCAAGCGCGCAGCCAAATCCGAACTTTGCGCATCCAGCGTCGCTAGTTTCTGCACATAGTCCACCGGCGTTTTGACAAACCAATCTTCAAAATGTTCAATGGCGATATCGGGCGACGTATATTCCGGCGCAATCGCGAGTTCAGCTCCGGAAAGCCATTCCACTGCGCCGTGAAATCGTTCAATCGATTTGAGGCGGTCTTTCTTCGGGCTGTCGAACGTGACGGAAATGACACACTGGGCCAGTGGTTGGGTGAGTTTTTCCAGATAGTATTTCGTCTCACTCTCCGAGTACGCGAGCACCCGCTGGCCGCGCAGGCTGAGATTTCTCAAACCCGTGACAATCCCTGAGCCAACCGCCGCTCCCAGACTTTCTTCCCAATTGCGACCGGAAAAGCTCATCCCTTGATAGCGGTAACCAGCATCATGAGCACTGATGGTGAGCACGCGTTCGATTTCTTGCTCATCGGGTGTTGCCACACTTAACACGGCCACCGAATAAGTGACGGTCTCCCCTTCTTCAAGTTCAAGTAACGCTTGAGCGACATGGGTCAGTGGGTCGTCACGTTTGATATCTTCGACAGCCAACGCTTGGTCAAAATAGCGCACGGACTTCGGTTTGTAGACATGGTAGCGTCGATAAAGGGGCTTGGCCGGGTCTTTCAGGGGTGCACGTTCGACGACCGAGCCCGGATAATAGGTGCTGAAAATTTCACTCAACTCTTCCGGGGTAATTTCGGGTTCCTCTTGGGAACCGGAAAAATGCGTGAGCTGCCAATGCACACCCGCGCGCGTTCCGACCAACATCAGCTCCAGAAATCCGGAGTTCGCCCGCATCAATACCGCGCGAATCAGGCCGTTCACCTGCGTAGCTGACAATGTCGCGGTGACCGGCGTATGTACGCGAAAAACGGGATACTCCATGTCATCCGCCTTCAAGGGTTCCAAGTCCTGTTCGCTCACCGTGGTCGCTGTGAGATGCTGTGCCTCGGCGCGGCGCTGGGTCTCCAGGTCACGTTCGCTTTTGGCTTTGGCCTGCTGATTGTCACGATACCGCTGTATCCACCCTCGACGCCAGGCAAAAGCGACGCTGCCAACGATGACCCAGAACAGCATTGCAAACAGGGTGCCCCCAAAGCTGTTGGAAATTCGGGCCCCGGAAAAGAGAAAAATGAACGAGCCAATGACCATCCAGGCTAAGACGAGGTCAAGACAACCGATGGGAGTGCCAGATCGCTTCTGCATGGGGAACTTCGCTCCTGCGCTACCTCAAGGCGTTCTCTAGAGTTGAAGTTGGGAAATTCCAACTTAGGGTGAGAAGTTGTATCCAGCAGAAGCAGATGTATAAGTCGAGACTTCCGCACGGAAACAACCCGCTATCGGGTATCTAGACTGGGTCGTTGAGCCGGGAGATACTAATATCCTCCGACCTCGAAACGAGTTACAGTCATATTATCAATGAACTATACTTAGCATTATAAATATGACTACATAATAGTGATTTTTATCACCAATTGGTTATACAGAACATCACATTTACAGGAGCTACAGACCTGGACGTATGCGTGTCGGAGTTGCTGCCTTTCAGATATTTCATGGTGGAATTGAAGGGGATTCGACCCAGCAACTGAAATTAACCGCGCAGCAGGCATCCATTCTCAAAGGCCGTCAAGGTCGCGCTATCCGACTGAAATTTCGAGCGTCGCTGGATACGTGGTCAAGCCAAAATCGTGCGCATAGGTTTTATCAAAACTGACTATCCAGGGAATATTGAGCGCCTGCATCACCGCGACATTGGCCAAGTCAACAAAACTGGTTTTATTGCGGGTCTGACGGGCGAAAATCTCCAGGGTGCGCTCATGCAACTCTTGGTTTATCAGCACAGTCCGGACGGAAGCGGCCAATTTCAAAAATCGCACGGCGTGGGTATGACTCATCCGATAGCTGAGCATGGTCGCAGTCTCGGCGACGACCAGATTGGTCGTGAGGGGTTGTATCCGGTCTTGGCGCATCGCGTCGAGAACTTGAAGCATGCGCGTATGATGGGCATCATGCGCCACGAGCCACCCTACAAACGCATCACTGTCCAAGAGGACTTGTTCACCGGGCATTCCCCTCCGCAGCAGTGGCTTTATTTCCATAGACCCAGGTATCAATCGTGGCCGAGGCATCCAATAGGCTCGGGTCGGTAATCACACCACGTGCCCGGTCAAACGCAGCGTACACGGCGTCGAGTTCTTCATTGGTATGTTCGAGCGCGTGGGAGATGTGTTCGGCATCGGTGACCGGTACGAGGAGCGCCTTCGCTTTCCCCCGGCGCTGAATCAAAAAGCGTTGTTTGCCATGCAGGACTTTATCCAGCATATCCCCGAACTGCATCCGCACGTCCATGGCATCCACCGGCTGAAAAAGGGGTTCAATTTTCATAGTTTAAGTCTATCAAATCTGTCAATAGCTTGACTCTAGCATACCAATTGATATAATTATAATGTGTTAATTAATATATTTCACATATGACTATAACTCTAAAGCAACCGAAAAATGCCATTACTTCTCCACAAGTCGTCTTCGACATCCTCAGCACCGTTCTCCAATCCGAAGAACCCGAAGACCGGGACCGCGAACACTTCTGGGTCTTTCACTTGACCACATGTAATACCATCAAATCGCTCCATCTCGTGTCTCTCGGCATCCTCGACCGCGCACTTGTCCACCCCCGGGAGGTTTACACCCGCGCTGTCACTGACCGCTGCGCCTCCATCGTCATTGCGCACAATCATCCCAGCAACGACGCACAACCCTCTGCAGAAGACCTTTGTCTGACTAAAAAGCTCACCGAGGCTGGTGAAATCCTTGGCGTTCATCTTATCGACCATATTATTGTCACCGATACCAGCTTTTACAGCTTCAGGCAAGCCGGCGTTTTATAGTCGGCGCAGCCGACGGAAAAGGAGCGCCGCAGGCGCTTCCTCGTGCGCGCTAGCGCCGCCCCCGTCGGGCGGAGCCCGACTTACTACACCAAACGTGGCGGATGCCAGCCGTTAGGCTGGTAATCCGACCGTGACCGGTAAGCGCAGCGCACGAACCGCCAATTCCCCCACTCCGTAACCAGCTAGAAACGTAATCAAATTTATCTTTCCAGAAACTCGGAGGGGATTGGCGGCGGTGGTGTAGTAAGTCGGGGTTTTGAACAGGCAGCGACCATGTTCAAAAGACCGACGGGGGCGTGGCTCAACGAATTGGGGCTGAAGGGTGGCGGGTGCGGAATCTCCCCGTTGCTCAGGGGAAATGACGCCCCAAAAACCTGACGCCCTGTGAGGAGAGACACATGATGTGCGCAGAGACGCCAAGCCAGGCTGAGTGAAGAAACTACGGTTATGGCAACCGTACTTTCAACTGTAGGTAGGAACAGTGCTATTTTTCACTTTCTGGCCAGTTTGCATACATTTTAACCACGACAAGACGCGCCGAGCTTTGAACATGCGCTCCGCGTATATTATAGGTTGGCGCTTCGCCCGGAAGCGGACAACTCTTTAGACCTTCCCTTCCCCACTTCCCTTCTTCCTGTCTGCCTATTCGACGCTGCGCGTCGGTTTTTGAATCCGGATTTGCAGCAATGGGTCGAATGAGGTGTCTTAGTCTAGACCTCTCGGTCTAGGTTAGGTGTCTGTTGCCAAACACCAACCGTTGACGATCATCGGGTGAGCGGTTTCGGTCGGGCTCGTGTTTCACCCCACGAGCAAGGTTCCTCCCCTCGTTCAATTCGGCACTGAAACCATCAATCCCGCATCGGCACGAAACCTATGCAGATTGACGTTATACGAGGCAAATTAGGGTGAGAGAGTTGCAGGGTGGCACTTGGTAGCCACTGAACGATAAACCGGGAAAAAGCGGGGTTGTAGACGCTTGGCAGGGTGGCTCTCTGGGGCTTTCGGGGTCTGATCTGCCAAGCTCGACGGTTAAATGCGCGTTGACAGAACTTTCCTAGAGATGGTGTAATGGTCATGCTATTTTTGTGTTTAAAGCCGCGTGTTCGTTGCACAGCGGCTTTTCTTTTGTATTTTCATCATTTAACACATAAGCTGAAAAGCTTGTCAAATCTGGATTTTTGGCGTTCGTGCGGTCGCTCGTTCGGGCGTTCGGACGGGTGTTCGCTCGTTCGCCCGTTCACCCGAACGGGTCAGGTTTTGTGGCGATTGAGATAATCGTCCAATGCGACTTTGGCAATATCCGCAAGTTGCAGCTTTTCGCCCGCCATCGCTTTCATGGCGACCAGCTTGCGCATCTGCTCCAACTGGTCTTCGTAAATTTGGAAACTATGGCGGATGATTTTCCGTTCGTTCGTTCGACCGTTCACCCGTTCGACCGTTCGGGTGTTCGACCGTTCGGGCGTCCGGACGGGTGTTCGCTCGTTCGCATTGGATGGGCTTTCAGGTTTCGAACTGACTGCAGCGGGGGACACAAAGAATGGACTGTCGGCTAAGCCGGATTTTTTATTCATCGGGTCATGATTTCTTTGACTAATGCTAAATAGGCGCGGGCCCCTTTACTGGTCGGCGCGTGGTCGAATACTGGCACGTGTCGGGAATGGGCTTCTTCCAAAGCCACGCTGCGGGGAATCGTCGTGGCAAACATTTGGCCGGGGAAATACTGCCGCAGCTGTTCTTGAACATCCCGGGAGACATTCGTTCTTTCTGTGAAGGTACACAGCACACCCAGAATCTCCAATACAGGGTTCAAATCCGTTTCAATCACCATGTTGATGGTCTCACGCAGTTGGACGAGACCCGTCAAGGCAAAATAGGCGGTGGACACGGGGACAATGATCCGGTCGCTGGCGGTGAAGGAATTGATGGTCAGCAAGCCCAGCGATGGGGGATTATCGATCACGATATAGTCGTATTGCTGCTTAATCTGGTCAATAGCTTTTTTGAGTCGGGCTGACCGGTTATCCAACGCCTGCGCTAACTCCAAATCCGCACTGGAGAGGCGAATATGCGCGGGAACCAACTCTAAGTTGGGTGTCTTGGTCGGACGAATAAGCGAAGTCAGGGGAGCGAACTTGATGATGACCTGATAGAGCGACTTCTCAAGGTCGGGCTCAATCTCCGGATGGATGAAGACCGAAGTGGCATTCGCCTGCGGGTCTACATCAATGAGGAGGACTTTACGACCTTGGGCAGCTAACCCGGCGGCCAAATTGATAGCGGTCGTACTTTTGGCCACTCCGCCCTTTTGGTTAGCAATCGATATCACCATAAAACCTCATTTCTTCATCTTGATATAGTCCGTCGCAATCAGGCGCATCAGTGCCGACAGGGTTAAGCCCCGGTCGTCAGCTAGCTCCTGCAACTGCTGCTTGAGCTTGTTCGGCACGAAGAATTTGATGACGGTTTCACTGATTTGTGGGCTGTTTAGGGACATAAAAAGGACATTATTCGTAATTGGTAGAACTATTTAAAGCAGATTGGGACTGGATATTCAAGTAGTATTTCCCGTTCGCCCGAACGGACGTACGGGCGTTCGCTCGTTCGGGTGTGCGCAGCGATACGTTGATTTCCTGTCAAGAGCAGCGTAGTCAAGGGCTGGTTTTGGTCGTGCGTGAGCGCAGCGGCACCAGCCCGGCTCGACCAAAATGCGCAGCACCCTTGATAAAGCGGGGAGAGAAGAGAAGCTTAGTCCGCATCAAACGAAAAGACTTTTTCGTTTGATCTGCCTCGCGGCGAGCGGTCTTGCATGTTGGCGAGAAGATAAGGTTAAGCAGTATGGTTGTTCTGATGGTTCATGTTCCAAATGCGGATAGAACCGTTGCGATCCCCAGCAATTAACAGTTTTCCGTCTTTCGAGAAAGTAATGCGGCTGACGTTCCCGTTTTCACCACCTTCGATCTTACCCTGATGATTCACGGTCAAGTCCCACAAATGTACCCCGTTCGAAAACTCCGCCCCGTAAGCAACAAATCGGGCATCTGGCGATAAGCACGCATCACTTACATGTTCAACGAAATGGTGTAAATCTACAATCTTTCGCCAGTTCACTGTATCCCATAGGCGGATAATTCCAGGGTTGGATCCGTTACTAGTGAGTAACTTCGAACCATCGTGAGAGAAACATATTGAGCGAATCGCTCCTCTCCCACACTTAATTGACTTTTCTTGCTTCTGTATTTCCAAGTTCCATATCATTACTTCGTTCGGATATCGCCCCCAGATATGGTCGCGCACTCCGTACCGGTAGGCTAGAAGCTTGCTGTCAGGCGAGAACACGACGCGACCTCCGCCATTCAATGGTTCGGCGATAACTCTTTGCTGCGCAATACTATAGAGTGCTATTCGCGTTTCTGCCTTGCTATACAAGGATACCGCTAGCAGTTCTCCATCGGGGGAATATGCAAGCCAATGAACGGAATAGCCTTCAAAATTGACAATGTTATTCTGGGACAGAGTAGGGGGTTTCATAAACATAAGATCACCGTTGTCCCACCCAGTTGCTATAACATCGTCAATAGGGGAAAAAACAGCACAATTGCACCTAACCGAGCCTTGGGAAAACGTTGAAGTCAACTCGGTGTTGGCAGTCGCCCATATTTGGACTGCGCTCTGTTCTTGGTTTAGCCAAGGGCTGCAAGCAGCAACCAATAGCTGCCCATCCGAGCTTAGGCTAAGGGAATTCACTGCACTTGGTGCAGTGACAGACGTTTCAAGAATTGCATCTGCATTTCGTAATTTTTCTTCAAGTCCTAGGGTTCTCGCTATTGCGAATATTGCCCTACTAACTTCTCGGTCTTTACGCCATCTTGTGAAATCGATGCGATGAACGTTCACGATATACCAGAACGCGTCCATTTCGATGTTTTCTAGCATTATTGGAAGAATGGTTTTTTGTTTGTGATGAGCCCACTCGACTTCCGCCTTTACCCAGGCAGAGTTGGCGGAATTCGTGCTAACCAAAACCAGAAAATAATCACAACCATCGATTTCATTTCTCAGTTGATCGGGAAAGCCTACACCTGGTTGTAAACGAAGGTAGTCTATAAATACAGTAGCCCCATACCACCGCAGATTATGTGCAACATAGTCTGCACTGTCTCTGTCTATAGATGAATAGCTTAAGAAGACGTTGGGCATTATTACTCTTGAAGCTCCATGAAACAACTGAGAGGAGAAGCTAACCCTATTATTACCTGAGACAAGCGTCTAGGCAACGAAATAGATGCGTTTAAACGGGCAGTACTGGCGGCGTTTTGCCGCCAATACTGAGTCTGATTAGTGTTTCTTCTGAAGAATCTGGAATACGCGCTGTGGTGACAACCCAAATGCTCGTGCCAATTCCGAGATACCTTCACCTGCTTCGTGCCGCGCGATTATCTCGGCGTTCCGCTCGGCTTTAGGTATATGCTTGTTTGTGACGGGTTGATCAGGCAATAAAAAACCCGCGTAGAGGCGGGTGAGGATGATGCTGATTGCATCTTCAAGGTTGTGTAAACCAGTGACCCTAACGGGCTTTGACATCACCTTTGCTCGGACTAAAGGCAGCTGGATTAGTTAGGATAACGGACCAATAAGCAAGTCTTTCATCAAACCAAGATCCTCTTCTTTTGTCTGCATTTGTGCGAGAAAAAGCAAAATTATCGCGAAAATTCAATTGTTGCTAAGATATCTACTAACCTAAGCATAAACTTGTCACTGAGTAAGTGAGTTTATACAAACCTTGAATCAAATCGACAATATAATAGGCCTCGCCCAACGTACAATTGCTTTCTTATTAAGTTTTGGGGCGCTTATTACAGCGTCTGGTTTTTTCGTCCTACATGCATATTTGGCTAAATACACAAAACTCCCTTTGCTGGACATAAAGCCCATATCCTACTTTATTGCTGGCGGCTCATTATTATTGTTGACCGCGATAGCAGTTCTTCTTATTTGGATAATAGTCGAAGGCGTCAACCATTCTTTCAAATGGGCAACTCTCACGGTTGCTTCTCCAAAGCCGAGATTACGCTCAAAGTTGCTTGCAGGGAGTTTCCTAATTGCCTACGCAGTTTACTTAGGGATATCACTGACATTGCCCGGTATGGTGTCAGAGATTGCCGCATTAACGTTCATTCTCATCGTGTCAGCCATCATTTTTACCCTCAGCTATAAGAAACCAGAGCAAACTTTTCTTATTACAGTTGCTAACTATCTTGCAAAGCCGAAAATAGCTATCAATGACGCCATAGCAAAACCGCTAAGTATGGCCGGACTTTACATCACTTTGATCACAATCCTATACGTCCTAAGCATCAGCACCGCGTTTGGAAGAGGGGCGTTTTCTAACGTTGTCGGTACATTTGGTGGTGGGCAACCAATTACAGTTTCACTCGTTCTGCGTAGCAACGATGAAATCGTTTTGCCCAATATACCTATGTCAACACTCCAACACTCTCAGCCACTCTGCCTTATCCTCGAACTCGAAAGCGGAATGCTCGTTTTTAATCCATATACTAGGGAGAGTTCCTTTGTAAAAAGCGAGGCGATCCTAAGTATAGTAAGTGAGCTGACAATCCTAGACTGTACAGCACCCTGATAATTTCCTGCGATACGGTTCGAGGTAGAGCAATTGAACTTGGATAGCCATAGGTAATTACAATGACTGTGAAGTACGGTTGGACTAGATTTTGGGCCCCAGAGGGTGTCACAGTTAACGATTACGGTTTTCTACCGGATCCCCGCGGATTATTTGGAAATGACAAACTTGTCACCTTCGATCAAATCGAAAACATCCCTTGCCTTATATTGGTCGGAAATCCTGGCATCGGCAAATCATATGCGATCCGTGAAGCAGCCGATATGTTCAGAGCAAAGGGTTTACACACTGTCTTCAAGGATTTTCGGGAATTTTCTGACTTTAGTTCGTTTGTAGCAGACATTGAACAAGATACAGAATATTTAGCGTGGCAAGCGGAATCAACAACTTCAGCTCTACACCTTTTCTTAGACAGTTTGGATGAAGGTTTGCTTGAGATAAAGCGCCTAGATCACGGCATCAAACGTTTTCTTGAAAATTTACCCTTAGATCGAGTGCGTTTACGAATCACATGTCGCAGCTCAGATTTACCACGTAGTTTTGTTGATTCGATGAGAGCTAGTTGGTCTGAAAAGCCGGATCAACCGATGGTAAGTGTGTACTCACTTACTCAACTACGACGCCAAGATGTTATTCTCGCTGCAAGTGACTTGGGCATTGCAGACCCAACTGCATTTATTAACGTAGTGGAAAATACGGCTATTGAGCCATTTGCCGCATTACCTGTAACGCTGGTCAACATGCTATTTCCGATTTACATGGATTATGGCCAGTTGCCAGACAGTCGACGGGAAATCTATAGCCATGGCTGCCGAGTTTTAGCGCGAGAAACGAGCATAAGTCGTCAAGAAGATGGACATGAGGGGGACTATACTTCAGAAGAGCGTACCGATGCTGCACGATTACTCGCAACATTAAGCATTATCGGCAATCGACCTCGGATCTCCACAGGAGTTATACCGGAACCGGGTGTACTAAACACGCAAGAATGTCAGACTGTAGATTATCGAGATCAACATCCACAGGATGAGCGGCTTCTTAGAGAAACCTTGAAGACCGCTTTGTTTGCATCAACTGGTGAATATCACATTTGGGCGCATCGCAGCTATGGCGAGTTTTTGGCAGCAGAATTTCTGACCAATATTCGAATGCCACTGGTGCAAGTTCAAAGTCTGTTCGTTAACCCATTTGATTCTCAGCAACGAACAACTCCGAAGTTGCATGAAACCGTTGCTTGGCTAGCAAGTATGCGTCCAGATGTTTTTGATTGGCTGTTTCGCACAGAACCTATCGTTCTCTTGAAGAGTGACTCTGTTCATTTGACAACTGGCCAAAGAGCTGCGCTAGTTAACCGCTTCGTTTCGCTTTATGCGGAAGACGGAATCATGGAAGATCGAGTTGCTTGGAACGATTTCAAACGCCTCTCTCATCCTGACATTGGGGAACAGTTACGTCTCTATTTGGGGGACAAACTTGTGCCTTTGCGCGCTCGGCACTTTTGCATGGAGTGTGTGGTAATTACTAGCATTGTAACTATTGATGATGTGCTACTGAAAATCGCTCTGGACCCCACCGATGATGCTGAATTAAGAAAGGACGCATTACATGCGTTGAGACGCCCGGCAAGGGACACCGCTTCATTGACAGCGTTACGTATCTTAATTAGCGAACCGAGCGAGTATCAGGCTGACAACGACCTGACCTCGCTTGCCGTTGATATTCTTTGGTTTGCTGGTCTACTTGCAACAAGCGAACTTTTCAGCTATTTACGTATGCCCGGACTAAATGACTTCGTCATCGGTAGCCCTTACGATCAACTCTTTCGACCAGAAATAGTCAACCAAATACCCCTAGGTGATTTGCCGATAGCATTGCATTGGGTCGCTGAACATACCAGAGAAAAATCGCGTCCAACCGAATTTTCTGGGGAGGAATTTACAGCGACTATCATGCGACGCGCATGGAGTCATCTTGATAACGAAGATATCCGAGCTGGGTTTGCCCGTGCTGCCTGGGCTCATCTTACCCACTACGTACCAATTCTTCCCTATCCTACTCTATACGCTGAGGAATTGGGAAAAACCGGTACGGACTACGCGAGAGAACTACGTCAAAATTCAGCGTTTCGTCGAACATCGCTTGAGGCAATGCTATCCGTATTATCGGCTCAAGGGTTGAGAAATGACGAGTTGTTGTCCCATTTACGATATGGTTCAGACAACACGCCGTTTATTTTAGAAGAAGACAAGCTTTGGTTACTTGAGAAGGCATGTACTGACCCATCACTTGATCACCGTCATGCTTATGCGTATTTTCTTGACGGTTTTTTTAGTCCACTCGATACAGACCTTATTGAGCAGGTTTATTTCGAGTGTATGTCGGGATATCGTGTGGAATTGGAAGAGCGTTTTGGCAAGCGATTTGAAGCCGTTGATCTTGACTCCGCTGAAGCGCAAGTTGATCGTCAAGTATGGTCAGAACGACGCGAGTCGGCGAAGAGGCGTGCAGATCGGGAAGAGGCACTTAAAGGGAAGGAAATACAGCTCAGAGACCTCATTTTAGAAACGCTTCGGTCATGTGAGGTGAACTCAGCAGAGTGGTGGCATCTAAGCCAATATTTGATCGCAAATGAGTATGGTAGCTATTTCAATGGTACGTGGGATATTCGAGAGGGGCACGGGTGGCAGCTCATAAAAGATGACAGCACGTTGGTGGAAAAAATACTCATGGTTGCAGTCCAATACATTGAAGAGCAACATCCATTCATAGGTGATTACGAATTAGCAACAGCAATATATCATCACCCCCCTGCCCTTGAAGGTTATAGGGCATTACTGCTAATTGCAGCTATCCCCAGCCTACTGGCTGATTTGCAGCCACATATATGGAAGAAATGGTCTGCGTCTATCATATTTAACCCTTATCCAAAACCTCAACACATCGCAGACCGCGATGCTCTACTTCTGGAAAACGCATGGAAACACGGCGCAGCTGAGGCGCTAGAGTATCTTAACAAACAACTCGACATTAGCAGCGACAAACACATATTGCAAGAGGTATTACAGCGAGCAAAATATACTCCGAAACAGCTACTGGCTGAGTTCCTGCTGAACTACATCGGAAAAGATGGCTCGGCTATTCAAGATCTGGACACGGTTCTAAACTATTTTTTGTCCTTTGATCCTACTTCTGCCGAGAATGTACAGGTAGTGTTGATGAAATTGCTGCGTAAGAGTCCGAGTACAGACGAGGATAGAACTGTAAATCAGCGAGTAATCACTTCTCTTATGTACTATGCGAGAGACAACACATGGTGGGAAATTATTTGGGAACTAGTTGCTTCTGATTACGTATTCGCTAAAGCAGTACTTGATATAACGGCACGACGGGATTTCTCGCCGTACTTCCGTTTGCTAACGATTCCGCAGCTATATGAACTGTACCTTTTGGCAGTAAAACTCTATCCTTTTTCGGAAGACATCGTTTTTCATGGAGGACTCGTACCTCCTAGATACACACAACAAGAGTGGCGCGATAGTATATTGCGGGTAATTGCTACTCGCGGAACTCTAGAGAGCGTAGAGGTAATCACGAAAATGTATACAGCTATGCCCACTATACCAAGCATTGCCTACTTGCTTGAGCAAGCCAAATCAAGTTTCCGCATGGAGTCATGGATAGCGCCAGCACCGGCAGATATCCTCAATTTAATCCGCCAGCACAACACTCGGTTACTACGCAACGCCGAACAACTACAGGAGCTTGTACTTGTTACGTTAAGCGAGATTCAAGAGGCATTTAGGGCTAGTCCAGTACTAAAAAATAGTATTTGGGCTATCCAGCCAACTGGAAGTTTTCGTCCAGTGAACGAAGAAACCTTTTCTGACACTTTAGCAGAGCAATTGCGAGAACGAATTGGTCGAGTTATCGTCAACCGTGAAGTGCAGTTACGCTTTACATCACAGTCTCATGATAGAAACGACATACAAATAGAAGCGCTTAGTGATACTGGTATTCCGCTTATGGTTATTGTTGAGGTAAAAGCTTGCTGGTATCAAAACCTCTATGAGCCTATGCAAACTCAATTGGTCGACCAGTACATCGCAAATCATGATCGATGCAATCATGGTATCTATCTCGTTGGTTACTTTTCATGCCCTCATTGGGACGTCAGCGATGGAGCGCATATCCGGAAATGTGCGGAGCGCAGCCTAGACATCATCAGCTCAAATTTGAATACTCAATTGAAATCGCTTACATCACCAAAACCAGTCACAGTCAAAACTTTCATCTTTGACGCATCTCGCCCTTGAAGTCTGTAACCTGTAATACTGGGAGCTTGATTAGTGATCACTCTTGGCCCAGACAGTGAAAGTTCGATATTATATACATAATCACTAAACAACCATGTCTTTCCACGCTTGCTTACGCGGAGGAACAAGATAAAGATTGTACACGGTCGTATACGAACCCCGTCGTCTCCGAACTGACTATTTATTACAGCAGTGCCAGCACTCTGTAAAGTCGACTGGATAGCGTTCCTCACTTCGAGGGGCGCTATTTTGTTTTCCCCTACGACGAGCGCAAAGTCGCCATGCAGTACGATCGCGATTACTTTATCGTCGTAGACAAAGATTCGATCGACAATTTTGGCGATCAATTGCTTTTTCGCCTCAAGCGGGTTGTCTACAGTGTCGCATTCGCTCCAGTAAAGACGGAAGTTGCCGAGCAAGTCAGCGGCTTCGGTGAGGCTGTCATAATCAAGCGGTCGCAGCGACTCCATCTCTTGTTCAAGCTGCTGGCGTTTTTCGAGATATTCGTCTTTCTCCATCCTGCCCATATCCCACCGAAAATCAATGCGCTCGATAATTTCATTTATTTCCTCCATTCGCTCAAGCGCCGCCGCGTTCTCGATCTTGTTGCGCACAGCGTGTTCAATCTTCTCTTGATAATCAGAGGGGATTTGAAGATCCGAGAGAATCGCGACGATTTGGCTATTCAGTTCACTCTCTTGAACAACACTTTGTCCACAGGGCTTGTAGCCCTGAATGTGGGCAATGCAATGATAGTAGGCGAGGTGGTTCTGTCTATGGAAGTACGGTCGCATACGTCCGTAGTTCTCGTGGACTAATCCATGCGGCATACTAGCAATGCAGCGCGCGCAGAATACGCGATCATGTAGGATGTAGGTGTGCATGTCGCCGACTGCCTTACGGTAGCGTTTCAGGTTCTGGCGAACGGCCTGACATTCATCGAACAGTTCATCAGAGACAAAACCTTGATGCTTACCTTCGAACCATTCCGTTCGATTACGTCGAGACATCTTGCCCTGCCCCAACGTCTTTTTGTATACGGTGTCTGTGTGTGGGACCCGTCCCGTGTAGGTCCGGTTCTGAAGCAGTTCACGCATCATCTCTTTGTTGATGGGTTTCTGCCCTTGCCGAAGAGACTGAATGTAGGGACGCTCATTCAACCACGCGGCAATATCCGCATCACTGAATTCTCCAGTGGAGTACAACCGAAATGCGCGCCGTACGAGCGCAGCCGCACGTGGGTTTACATGTAGACCGGGACGGCGATCGGGAGTGGCAATTGCAGCGGTTACTAGATCATAGCCAAGCGGTGCGATACTTCCGTTGTAATCGCCGTTCACCGCGCGATGTCGTTTGCCGCGCTTTGTCTCGGTACTCAGGTTTTTGGAGTAGAACGCGGAGAATACAGCTAGCATTTGCTCCATCATGGCGGTATACGGCGAACTATCATCGTCTTCGCTAAAACCCTCGACGCAGTGCAGTTTTAGGCTATATTCGCGTCGTAAAAGCAACTTGATCATTACAGCTTGGTTATGGTCACGGGCAAGGCGATCAAATTTCCAGAACATGACCGCATCAAACGTGCCACGTTCCGCTGTCCGCTGCAATGCGGTAAATCCCTCCCGATCTAGGCTCCAACCGTTCTTGGCTCCATCGCTGAAGACCGCAACCACAACGCCACCACGTCGGCCAATTTCTTGACGGCATACAGCCTCTTGAGCCTCAAGGCTAATCTCGGATTGCATGTCACTCGAATAGCGTGTGTAAAATGGCATACCGCAGTCGCTTTTCGGACTTAGGCTGATTCAGATTTGCTTGCATACTCTTTCCCCTTGTCTTGTGTGCTATCGGAGTTTTCGGTTGCTAACGGAGACGATTGAACCCAAATTAGGACAACCACCTCGTGAAAGCCATGCTTTTTGTCACGTGGAGGAACATAGACTCCGTTCTCTGCCGTGACTTTGCCTTGAGAGAAGATGTATTTAGGCATACACTCCCCTCGCTGCCCGAAAAACGAAGCGACTCATGCCGACAGCAGAGTCAGCAGAGCCACTTGAAGCACACAAGACAAAGGTCTTGTGATGATATACAATGCTTCGCAGCCCGCGCACTGCCACAATCAGTGTCGGGTAAGAACCGCGCAGAGTGTTCCCGCACGCTGCGTGGTTCGCTTTGTATCGAGTTGTAGCCTTGAAAATACCGCCGATGCTCAGTGTTGTCAACAACCTCGCTGCCATTATCTCCATTCGAGAATAAGTTACCTTTCTCGTGTTCTGATTTAGGTACTTTCACCCGCCAATCGCAAACGACACGAGTCTAGTCGAAAGCCAACTTGACGAGGTGCGACTTTCGGACATTTCGACTGCAAAAATTGACATTTTCACAGGTATTTTTGACAAAGTGAGAAAATGGCACAGGCAAGCCAGCAATGGTGAAGCGGCATGGATTTACCTTTAGCCCGCGCAAGACGACCGCAGATGAGCACTGCCACACATTTCCAAAATCATGCAATGCAGGAGCGACACACCGACGGTAACGGGCTGTTTTTCGGACGCGCGCCGCAGGGGTGCGTCCGCTGAGCGCGACATGTCGCGCTCAGGTTCCCGTCGTCACCCGCAGGGGACGGCGGGGTGCGGCACGTGAGTGCGGCACATAGCCCCCACCGGCGCATGAGGTGGCAAGCTTTTAGCTTGCTGTGTTCCGGAAGAGGCACAGGGGGCGCGTCCAGACAATGGACGACGACAAGCGCACGCGCCCCCGCCTCGAACCGGAACGCCGACGCCGCCCAGCGGACAGCCCCCGCAGTGCGGACGGCGTCGAACGGCTCTGGCTGCTGCATGGCGAACGCTGTCACCATCCAACTTTCCCCATCTTTGCCTTCCGCCGCGCCAGCGCATCGTTGGATAGGTTGTCTGTGCGCTGCATTTCACGCGGTTCAGACTGCACGGCAGGTGGCGTATAGACACTGATCCGACCAAGCAGCCCTTCCAGATAGGCGGGCATCTCGTTCAACGCTCCGCGTATCCATGCCGTATCGTCCCGAAGTTGCAGCACGACACTCCCATCCACCGCGACGGCGGGGCGGCGTGTCGCTTCATAGAGCGGCAGTCCTTTCACGTAGCCGCGCAGCAGTTCACGAATCACCTCGCTGCGCTCACCGTCCTGCATCCCCTCCCACCACTCCAAAATGTCGCGGTCGGTATCGAAAAATGCTTTGAACGCGATCAGCTTGTGTTCCCGTTTGGGCGGTCGTTTGCTGCTCATCCCCCCTCGTTTTCCGGTTTTACCGCCGTCAAACCGCTCGTCTAACTGGTAAAACCCGCTCATCGTGCCGTCTCCGCGAACCGGGCATAGTTCAAATAGCCCTGCGCGTTGGCGATCTGCGCCTGCCGTACCAACTGCGTCTGCGGATAGG
>CALKIA010000222.1 GCA_937988705.1 uncultured Chloroflexota bacterium
ACTGGCGGATCGCTTCCATGCGGTTGCGCGGGTCGTGACCCCGTTCCAGCTTCTTGAGGCGGATGTACGAGCCGTCGTGCATATTGACTTCGATGGTCTCACCTTCGGCATATTCGTCAATTGTGATTTCTTCGCGCCCCTGCACATAGCCGGAGGCGGCGAATTCGATCTCATGCAGTGCGATCTCGTGCTTCTTGCCGTAGTCGTAGCTCTTGTTCCCCTTCGGGTCGTTGTTGAAGGTGACGCACGGGCTGATGATGTCGATGATGGCGACACCCTTGTGCGCTAGCGCCGCCTTAATCAACGTTTGCGCCTGCTTGGCATCGCCGGAGAACGAGCGCGCCACGAAGGTCGCGCCGCCGATGATCGCTTCGAGGCACAGATCGATGGCGGGGAGCTGGTTTGTCCCGTAGTACTTGAGGAACTGACCTTCGTCCGAGGTCGCCGAGAACTGGCCTTTGGTCAGACCGTACACGCCGTTGTTCTCGATGATGTAGACCATCGGGACGTTGCGGCGGATCACATGCTTGAACTGCCCCATGCCGATGCTGCCTGTATCGCCGTCACCGCTGACCGCGATGGCGATCAGTTCGTGGTTCGCCAGCGTCGCGCCGGTCGCTACGGAGGGCATACGGCCATGCACCGAGTTGAAACCGTGTGAACCCTTGAGGAAGTAGGCGGGCGTCTTGCTCGAGCAGCCGATGCCGCTGAACTTGGCGACCTTCCACATGGGCAGGTTCATGTCATAGGTTGCGCTGATGATTTGATTCGAGATCGAATCGTGACCGCAGCCGGGGCACAGGGTGCTCTGACCACCCTTATATTCTGATCTGTCGAGTCCGAGTGCGTTAGGCATTTAGCTGTTCTCCTTGATCCGGTCATAAATCCATTGGGCGGTCATGGGCAGGGTGTCGCCGCACGCGAGCGAGATCATATGCGTCGAGTCCTGCGCGATGTTCATGCGCAGAATCTGGTGCATCTGCCCGTCAAAGTTGTTTTCGATGACGTACACCCGCTTGTGCTGGTGAATGAAATCGAAGATTTCGTCGACCAAGGGCAGCGCACGGATGCGCAGATAGTTCGACTTGATGCCCTGCGCGGTCAGCGCGTCACGCACTTCGACCACGGCCGAGTCGTTCGAGCCAAAGGTGATCAAGCCGATCGCTTCGTCGGGACTGTTAGGTGCATCGATCACAGGCGCGGGCAGAATGGTCTTGGCCGTTTCGAACTTCTTGCGAATGCGGAGCAGGTTCTTGACCCAGTCTTCGCCGCGTTCGCTGTAGACGGCTTTTTCGTTGTGACCCGTGCCCCGCGTGAAGAACGCGGCGCGCGGGTGATCGGTGCCGGGAACCGTGCGATAGCCGACGCCGTCATCGTCGTAATCCTTGAAGCGATACCATTCGCCATGTTCGGCGAAGAATTCTTCGAGCGCCACTTTGTCGAGCGTCTTGCCGCGATTGATCGGCTTATCCGGGTATTCGAACGGATCGCTCATCCACAGGTTCATACCGAGATCGAGGTCGCTCATGACGAACACGGGCGTCTGAATGGCTTCGGCGATGTCGAACGACTGCCAGCCCATGTCAAAGCATTCCTTGACCGTGCCGGGGAGCAGTACGATCTGCTGCGTATCGCCGTGGCTGAGGAAGTGCAGGAACAGAAGATCGCCCTGGCTGGTGCGCGTCGGCAAACCGGTCGATGGGCCGGTGCGCGTCACATCCCAGATGACGATCGGGACTTCGGCGAAGTACGCCAGACCCGTGAATTCGGCCATCAGGCTGATGCCGGGGCCGCTGGTGGCGGTCATCGCGCGTGCGCCGGCCCAACCTGCGCCGACGAGCATGCCGACGGCGGCGAGTTCGTCTTCGGCCTGAATGACGGCGACGGTGCTCTTGCCGCTGGCCGGGTCTTTGCGCAAGTCGAGGTGATTCAGGATGTTATCGACGACGCTGGTGGACGGGGTGATTGGATACCACGCCACGACCGTCACGCCGCCGAACAGCGAACCGAGTGCCGAGGCCTCGTTGCCTTCGATCATGATTTTGCCCGCTGTACCGTCCATGGGTTCAAACTTGAACGGGTCGTTCTTAGGGAGATTGGCTTGTGCCCACTTGTACGCCAGTTCAATCACATCGTAGTTCATCTGCGCAGGCTTCTTTTTACCGTTGAACTGGTCAAGCAGCGCCTGATACGCCACATCCATCGGAATGCCGAACAGGTGGCAAACCGCGCCAACGTACACCATGTTGGTGATCCGTTCCTTGAAGTCCGTGGGGATGTCGACCTGCGTCATGATTTCCTTGATCGGAACTTCGTAGTAGGTCACATCTTCGCGCGACTTACCCCATTTCCAATCTTTGGGGAGGATGACCACGCCGCCGGAGGGGAGGTTGGCGATATCTTCCGCCGCCGTGTCCTGATTGAATGCTACGGCGATTTCGACCGTGGCGCGGCGGGCAATGTAGCCGTCCTTGCTGGCGCGGATGGTGTACCACGTCGGCAGACCCTTGATGTTGGACGGGAACAGGTTCTTCCCGCTGACCGGGATGCCCATACGGAACAGTGAACGAATGATCACGAGGTTCGACGTCTGGCTGCCCGAACCGTTCTTGGTGGCCACAGAGAGCGTAAAGTCGTTGACGACGGAACGCTGCTGGGTGGACTCTGCATTGGGGTGCATATCAATTGCCATGCGTGGCTGACTCCTGCTTAAGTCTTCATCGACAAACTAAGTGGACGCGCCGTTCACCGTCCGATTAAGGTCTTGCATTCGTGGTTGGTAATGAATCAAGTCGAGATGTTCTACAAAGAGTGTTTTGGCGATGTCGTGTTTACCTTCCTCGATGGCGTGTAAAATGCGCGCGTGATAATCCCACACCTGCTGTAAGTAGCTGTAATCGGCATACCGGTTGAGCTCCACCGCGTCATAGGCGTCCCAGTACGCTTCAAGCATCCCCATCACAAAGGGATTGCCTAAGCGCCGGAAGACGGTCAAATGAAATGTCCGGTGTTCTTCGTTCGGGATGCGAATCGGCTGACCATTGAGCTTGGCGAAGGCCTCATCGACGCAGCGCCGCATCAGGGTTTTGTCCTCGGTGGTGAGCGTGGCGCACGCCTCATTCCAGAAACCGATCTCGATTTGTTGGCGTACCAGATTGAACAGCTCGAAACTGTGCTGATCCTGTGCCAGTGCGAAAAAGAGGCTGAGCCGGACGGCTGGCGTGAAGCTGTACGCCTTCATCCGCATACCCGTTTTTGAGCGCACTTCCACCAAACCGAGCGCACGAGCGACCTCCAGCTGTTCACGGACTTTGCTCACCCCAACGCCGAGGTGTTCCTCGTCTTGCAGTTCGTTGATGGTGGGGAGCCGTTGACCAGCCTGGAAATTCTCCCTGATGATGTAATCCAGCAGTTCTGAATCAAGGTCAATTTGAGGCATTCAGGGGGTATTCCTCTGATGAATCACATGAATGAGGTGAATAAGAGTATAGCACTGGCCTAGTTCTTTGTCTACAGAGGTTTGGATAGTTTAAACAAAGAAAACACGTGAAAAAGTTATGAATTACGCCGTCGGCGGTATGAGAAAAAGCCAAATGAAAGCGGTTTTTGCCGCCGCCAGTCAGGATAAAGGGTTGCGTACGCACAAGGCGAACACACCACAATAAATCCCGATTATGGCGGCAGTGGGGTGTCTAGTAACTATTGGTGCTAGTTCGTGGTTCTAAACGGATGGTATGGGGTCTGTAGGGGCAAGGCATGCCTTGCCCCTACGAAAATCTTCTCTCAAATTGGCAACTAGCACCAATGGTTAGTAGGGGATGGTGATGAGCGCGTCTCTGACCTGTTCGCAGATACGGTCGAGGTCATCGCCGTTGCGGATGAAGTCCAACTGATCCATATCAATCGTCAATACGGGGCAGGCCGTCCAGTCTTCGATCCATGCATCGTACAGGCGGTTGAGCTGCTCGAGATACTCCGGCGCGATCTTCTGCTCATATTCGTTGCCGCGCTTGACGATGTGCGCCATCAGCGTGGGAGTGCTGCCGCGCAGATACACAACGAGGTCGGGCGGGGGCAGGAAGCTGCTCACCGCGCGGTACAGACGGCGGTAGGCGTCGTAATCACGGTCGGACATCTGCCCCTGTTCGTACAGGTTGCGCGCGAAAATCTCGGCATCTTCGTACACCGTCCGGTCTTGCACCACGCTGGCCCGATGATCGACGAGCAGGCGGTGATGCTCCAAGCGCTTGCCGAGGTAAAACACCTGCGAATGGAAGCTCCAGGTGCGCATATCGGCATAGAAATCAGCGAGGTAGGGGTTTTCAGCGGCGGCTTCGTAGAAAGGTTCCCAGCCGAACGCGCGCGAGAGCAGGCGCGTGAGTGTGGATTTACCAACGCCGATATTGCCCGCGACCGCGATAAAAGTTTTTTGTGTGGTGTAATCCATTGTGCTTTCCAACGAGTATGAAATCCTCGTCTCTGTTTATAGCACAGGGTTAACGTTTTCGCTGATGAAAAGGGATAAGATTCCGTAGAGAATTCATAGAAATTTTGTTTTGATTCTGTTTGATCATTGAGGGGTTGAATTGACCGGGCAGATCCCACGGAACGGACGCTTTAACAGGTGGGTCGGCGGTTAGCATACAAACAAGGGCAAAGAACAACAACGGGGCGACCTGACTGGTCACCCCGCCACCACACGTTATACAGGCTGCGTGGACGACTTACATACCCATTTCGATGCGGACGACGCCGCCGGTCATGCCGGGCGCGAATGCGATCGTGCCAAAGCTGACGTACAGTGCGCCATCGGGACCCTTCGCGATGCCAAACGGCGCCATCAGACCTTCGGCAACGGGCGTGACGCCGTCAGCCGTGACCGTGACCACGTTACCGGGGCCGGGGCCTTGTTCGCCGAAGATCACCAACTGGACTGCATACAGCGTGTCACCGTCAAGCAGAATGTCGGAGACCGCGTTCAGACCGCTGAAGGTTTCGACCAGCTCGCCGTTCGCCCAATGCTCGATCTTGGCTGCGCCGGGGGCCAGACCTTCGCCGAGGAACCCGACGTAGATGCTGTCATCCGCCGCGACTTCTACCGAGGTTGGGACGTCATTGCCCCAGGTCGCGACCGTCGCCAGACCCGCTTCTTCTGTCCACGACAGCAGGCAGTTACAGCCCGCATCCGTGATCAGCATGGTACCGTCAGACAGCCACGCGATATCGGACACGTTAGTATCGTACCCGCGACCATCAGGATCGTTGTCCACTTCGTATTGGTTGAGGTGGATAACGCGGATCGTGTGCATGGTCGCCAGGTCGATTTCGGAGATTGTGTCCATCCACGGATGACCAGAGTTGACCGGGCCACCGCCGTTTTGCACTACCCACAGCGAATCGCCGTTGGGGATGGCGCGATACAGCCCGGTGGTTTCCGACGGAGCGGCGTAGCTTGGGAAGCCGGGGATGAGCGGCGTGGACGTGCCATCCGCCGCAACCGAGAGCACCACACCCGTCATGCCCATCGACATCTCGACGGTGCTGCCATCCGGGCTGGGCACGGTATTAACGAAATCACCGCCACGGCCCGCGACCGCAACGAGCAGATTACCAGCGGCATCGAAGGCCAGGCCGCGCGGCGCGCTCAAATCACCGACGACGAGCTCACCGGGCAGCGGCGGCGCATCCTGCGCCTGAACGGCCATACCAATCAAACTGAGTGCGAAGAGGGCAGCGATGAATACAAAGCGCAGCTGACGAGTCTTCGTGAAACTCTTCATGAAGCTTTACCCCTTATAGATGGTGTTGAATAGTTAAAAGACATATAACATCATATGAGGGTGGGGGACATGAAACATCCGACTTTTGACTGAATTTGTCTGGTCTTTTGACTAACGGCAAAGCTTCAACGCGCTCTTGTGAGTGGCTAGTGACGGTCAAAAACCGGGGAGGTCAATATTGCTGCTGATGCCGACCAGCGCTGATCAACGCGTGGTTAGGGTCAGTACGACCATGTGTCGCTAATTTTTACGTTGATGTGACAAGCAGTCTAACGATCTGCGTTGCTCATGGCAAGTGGACTGTGGCTATAATAGAGCTAGGATGGTCTACACATAGGGTTAGGGTATGGGACAGGACTTATTGCAAGAAGGGATCGCCGCTTTCCAAGCTGGGGATCGCGCGAAGGCTCGTGAATTGTTTATGCTCGTGGCAGAAATCGACTCGAAGAATGAGCGCGCGTGGTACTATCTGGCCGTGCTCGAACCGGATGCGGCGCGTCGGCGCGAATATTTGGAGCGGGTGCTCACCATCAACCCGACCAATGAGAAAGCGCGTGAAGTGCTGGATCGGCTAAAAGCACGCGAGCCTGCTGTCGCCGAACCCGTGGCGACGACCGCATCGTCGGCACCCTTGCCGCGCTCCCAGCCGACCGCTGCCCAGCCGCGCACCGGGCGCATTCGCCCGCTTCAGCCACATGCCGATGCTCCCGGCGAAGCGCATGGTACAGGCTTCGCGCTCCCCTTTAATATCCCCGGCGCACCGCTCCGCATCAGCCCGGACAAGCTCGTGCGCGATGGCATCGATTTGCTGCGGACCGCTTTCCAGACGTTCGGCCGGGCAGCGGGTGTGACCTTGTATAGTGGGGAAGTCGGTAAGGCGACGTGGTGGCGTTTCTGGCTGCTCTCCGTGGTTGTGGCGGTCATCGTTGCGCTGCTCGGTCTCGTGACCTCGATCGTGATCGTGCTGCGTTTTCCGCAGGCTGTGAGCAGTATCTTCAAAATCTTTCTGACGCCGCTGCTGGCCATCCCGATCATTATCGGCATGGAATACGCGGGCATCTATGCTTCGTATCGTTGGGCGCTGAGCAAGAATGGCGGTGGGTCGTTAGTCCGCCATGCCTACGGGGTTGCGCTGCGCTGGCTGCCGCTCGTCGTCGTCTATGCCGCGCTCAATTTCGTGTTGTTCCTGATCGGCGCATCGGTGACGCTGCCGCTGTTTATCATCATGGCGCTGTTCGCCGTCGTGCAGCTTGCCAGCGGCATGGACAAAGTCCATGCCTTTTTCGATCCGCAGCAGAAGTGGTTTACGGCGGGCATCATGTTTGCGGGCGCGATCGTGACGGGTGTGATCATCGCCATCCTGATCGGCTCGCTGATCTTCACGGGTGCGATCCCGTACATGATCGGCTAGCGCGCGAGCGTTGCTAACCGGTCTGCCGCTTGTTGGAGCATCTCATCCGATTTGCAGAAGGCGAAGCGCGCCTGCGTGCTCGCCATGTGTGCGTGTTCGGTGCTGTAGAAGAAGGTCGGCGGGATGCACGCCACGCCAATCTCGGATGTGAGGTAGCGGGCGAACTCGAGATCATCCCCGTCAAACACGTCGGAGAAATCTGCCATAACGAAGTACGTGCCTTCGGGCGCGCGCGCTTTCATGCCCGCGCCTTTCAGCGCTGACATCATGAGGTCGCGCTTGGCAGCGTACATCGTTTGAAATTCCTCGAAGTACGTGCCGGGCAAGCTGAGCGCGTAAGCGGCTGCGGCTTGCGCCGGGTGATTGGCCGCGAACGTGATGAACTGGTGCGCCTGATTTACGCCCTTGATCAGTTCCGGCGCGCCGTACACCCAACCGATTTTCCAGCCGGTCACGCTGAACGTTTTCCCCAAACTGCTGACGGTCACCGTGCGCTCGAACATATCGGGCAAACTGGCAATCGGGATGTGCTGCGCCGAGCCGAAGATCAGGTGTTCGTAGACCTCATCGGAGATCACAGTCACATCGTGTTCTTTGCACAGGTCGGCGATCAGCGTGAGTTCTTCCCGTGTGAACACGCGCCCGGTGGGGTTCTGCGGCGTGTTGAGGATGATCGCGCGTGTCTTGCTGTTGAAAGCCGCCCGGAGTTCATCGGGATCGAGCGTCCACATCGGCGGGTGGAGCGGCACGTAGATCGGCGTTGCACCGGCCATGACGAGATTAGGGACATAGCTGTCGAAATACGGTTCAATGAGGATCACTTCGTCGCCGCGATCAATCAACCCCATGACCGACGAGAAGACTGCTTCGGTCGCGCCTGCGGTTACCACCACGCCCGCATTCGGATCAACGGGCAGGTTATAGAAGCGATCCGCATGCGCGGCAACTGCCTGCCGCAGTGGGAGAATGCCCAGCCCCGGCGGGTACTGGTTGTGCGTCGCGCCGCTCTGCAATGCCTTGACTGCCGCACCGATCACATCTGCTGGGCCGTCAAAATCCGGGCGACCCTGCCCCAAATTGATCGCATTGTGCTGCAAGGCGAGCTGGTTGATCTCGGTGAAAATCGTCGTGCCGAAAGGGGCCACGCGGCTGGACATAGTAGGCATGAGAACTGCTCCGGATTTAGTGGCTGTCGCGGAGTTGCAGACGAGCCTGAGTTGCGAGTTGATCTACCCGTTCATTGTACGGATTCCCGGCGTGTCCGCGAGTCCATTTCCAGTGAATGGTATGAATTTGTGTGAGTTCGTACAGGCGCTGCCACAGATCCTGGTTGAGCACAGGCTTTTTGTCAGCCGTCAGCCAGCCGTTGCGCTGCCATTTGGTGATCCACTCGCTGATGCCTTTTTTGACATACTGTGAATCGGTGAAGAAATCGACTTCGCACGGGCGGGTTAGCGCGTTAAGCGCTTCGATGGCCGCCATGAGTTCCATGCGGTTGTTGGTTGTGCTGCGCTCACCGCCGCTGATTTCACGCTGGTGTTCGCCGTAGATCAGGAGCGCCGCCCAACCACCGGGTCCGGGGTTTGGTTTGCTGCCGCCATCGGAGTAGATGATCACTGTGTCAGTCAATTTCCCCCTCATACATTCGTGAGATACCTGTGGAGCAAGGCCTGCCAATACCTGAGTGCTCGATCCTGTAAATCGTAGGGACACGATCCAGCGTATGCGCCGATTTTTCTCGTAGGGACAAGGCCTGCCTTGTCCGCTCCCAACGGACAGCGCCGGCGCTGTCCCTACGAACGATCTGGAATAAATTACCGGATACAGCACTTAATGTAGAGTCTCGTTAGATTTTAGAGAAAGTCAATTTCAGATGATGA
>CALKIA010000223.1 GCA_937988705.1 uncultured Chloroflexota bacterium
GCATGATGGTTGTGCCCGGGTCGCAGCAGGTCAAGGCGCAGGCCGAAGCCGAAGGACTGGATCGCATTTTCCGGGATGCTGGCGCGGAATGGCGCGAAGCGGGCTGCTCGATGTGCATTGCCATGAACGGCGATCAACTCGCGCCGGGGCAGTACGCGGTCAGCACCAGCAATCGCAACTTTGAAGGGCGTCAGGGCAAGGGTGGACGCACTTTCCTCGCCAGTCCGCTCACGGCGACGGCGACGGCCATTACTGGCGTGGTCACCGACCCGCGCGAACTCGTCCGCGAAACGCTCACGGTCTAGGAGAATCGACATGGAACCGATTAACACGTTCAGCGGGCAAATTGTCGCGCTCCCCATCAACGACACTGACACCGATCAGATCATTCCGGCGCGCTACCTTAAGGTGACCGATAAGGCCGGCTTGGGCGCGGCGCTGTTCTCCGACTGGCGCTACGACGCCGATGGATCACCTAAACCGGAATTTGTGCTCAATCAGCCGCAGCATCAGGGTGCATCTGTTTTAATCGGCGGGCACAATTTTGGCTGCGGCAGCTCGCGTGAACATGCGCCGTGGGCGCTGGTCGGTGCGGGCTTTCAGGCGGTCGTCAGCACCTACTTTGCGGACATTTTCCGCAATAACGCGCTCAAGAATGGGTTGCTGCCCATACAGGTCGACGAAGACACGCACCGCCAATTGATCAGCTTGGCCGAAGAAGACCCGACCACCAGCGTCAGCGTCAATCTGGAAACGCAGACGATCACGCTGCCCGACGGGCGCGGCGTCACCTTCCCGATTGACGGCTTCTCTAAGCACTGCCTGCTCAATGGCGTCGATCAACTCGGCTATCTGCTCATGCTCGAAACCGAGATCGCCGCCTACGAAGGCGAACATCCGCAGCGCGTCAAAACTGTTTAACCACAGCGAACCCAGAGGCTAACCCCCCCTCTCTCCCTCGGGAGAGGGGTTAGGGGGTGAGGCTAGCCTCTCTGAACTGTGAACTGCTAGCTGTAAACTCTGCAAAAGGCGTAAAGACATGACGAGAGTAGCGATCTACGATACCACACTGCGCGACGGCACTCAGCGCGAAGGGATTTCGTTGTCGGTGGCGGATAAGCTGCGCGTGACGCGGCTGCTGGACGATATGGGCGCGGCGTACATTGAAGGGGGCTGGCCCGGTTCGAACCCCAAGGATGTCGCGTATTTTGAGCAGGTGAAGTCGATTCCGCTCAAGAACGCGAAGATTTCCGCCTTCGGTTCGACCCGTCGCAAGCATGTGGATACCGACACTGACCCGAATATTCGCGCGCTGGTGGACGCCCAGACTCCTGTCGTGACCGTCGTCGGCAAAACGTCGATGCTGCACGTCACCGAAGTCTTGCAGACCACGCCGGACGAAAATCTGCGCATGATCGGCGACAGCCTTCGCTACCTCAAAAGTCTCGGTAAAGAAGTTATCTACGACGCCGAACACTTCTTTGACGGCGTGAAGCTCGACTACGAATACGGCTTTGATACGCTGCGCGCCGCCGTAGATGCGGGCGTGGACTGGATCTGCTTATGCGATACCAACGGCGGTTCGCTGCCGTGGGAAGTCGCCAAGCTGGTGCATACCGCCCGCGAACTCTTCCCCCATGTGCAGATCGGCATTCACACCCACAATGACGGCGAACTGGCGGTCGCCAATTCGCTGGCGGCCGTCGAAGCGGGCGCGACGCAGGTGCAGGGCACAATCAACGGCTACGGCGAACGCTGCGGCAATGCCAACCTATGCAGCATCATCCCCGACCTCCAGTTGAAGATGGGTTACGACTGTCTCCCCGACCGCGATCTGCGCTTCCTGACGCTCGTCTCGCGCTCCGTCGCGGAGATCGCCAACCTCGCGCCGGATAATCATTTGGCCTATGTCGGCAAGAGCGCCTTTGCACACAAGGGGGGCATTCATGTTGCCGCGATGCGCCGTAACATCCACAGCTACCAGCACATCGATCCCGAACTCGTCGGTAACGAGATGCGCATTCTCGTCTCCGATCTGTCGGGGCAGGGCAACCTGCTGAGCAAAGCCGAAGAACTCGGCTTGGACGTCGGTACAGCAGAGGCGGTCAAAGTGCTCGAAGAGATCAAGCGGCTGGAGAGTCAGGGTTTCGTCTTTGAGGGCGCGGAGGCCTCGGTCGCCGTGCGTTTGCATCGCGCGCGCATCGACTACAAGCCGATCTTTGAACTGGTCGATTTTACGGTGATCGTCGAAGAACGCCGCGGCCGTGGCGCGCAGGCGCAGGCCATCGTCAAACTGGATGTGGATGGCGAAATCATCCTCACCGCTGGCGAAGGCAACGGCCCGGTTAACGCGCTCGACTTGGCACTGCGCAAGGCCTTAATCAATCGCTATCCACAGATTGCCGATTTCCAGTTGGCCGACTATAAGGTGCGTATCCTCGACGGCGAAAACGGCACGGCGGCAACCACCCGCGTGATGATCGAAACGCAGAGCGGGCCGCAGCGTTGGAGCACGGTCGGCGCGGGTGCGAACATTATCCGCGCGAGCTGGTTAGCCCTCGCGGACAGCGTCGAATACGGCCTATGCATCGCCGCCGAGCAGGAACAGCAGGAAATTCAAGTCTGACCTTCTTTTCGTAGGGACGCGATTCATCGCGTCCGCCACTTCCGACCTCTAACCCCTGTTCCCCTCCCTGAATTCGGGGAGGGGCCGGGGGTGGGGTATCGTTAACTTTGACCGGCAGTTTAGAAAGGCAGGTCAGCATGGAAAAAGTGAATTTGGCGGACAAGCTCAGCCAGTTTTCTGAACCTTGGAGTCCGAAGATCGTCGGCGTCGTGCAGGGCATGGACGTGAAAGTCGTCAAGCTCCAAGGCGAGTTCGTCTGGCACCAGCACGATGATCAGGACGAGCTGTTCTTTGTGGTCAAGGGACGGCTGCTGCTCAAGTTTCGCGACCGCGATGTGTGGCTGGACGAAGGTGAGTTTCTCATCATCCCGCGCGGCGTGGAGCATTTGCCCGTCGCCCCGGAAGAAGTTCACGTCATGCTGATCGAGCCGCAGGGCACACTCAACACGGGCAACGTGCAAAACGAGCGCACGGTTAGCGATTTGCAGCGTTTGTAAGCTAAAGAACCCTAACCGCAGAATGCCCGAAGTGCTGTATCCGGTAATTCCTGTAAGATCAATTGTAGGGGCGCACCTGTGTGTGCGCCCTCAGCTGGGCGGAAACCTAGGTCTGCCCCTACGATTTGAAAAAATTACCGGACGCGGCACTCAGGTTGCAACGCAAGCTTCTTTGCGATCTCTGCGGTTCAATGTCGTTTAGGAGACCATGGATGAAAGCTAAGATCACAGTCCTGCCCGGTGACGGGATCGGCGTTGAAGTGACCAGCGCGGCGATGGCGGTGCTGAACAAAGTTGCGTCGCGCTTTGGACACGAATTCGCCTACGAAGAAGCCTTAATCGGCGGCATCGCGATTGATAAAACCGGCACGGCGCTTCCCGAAGAGACGCTCCGCTCGGGGGAACAGTCGGACGCGATTTTGCTCGGCGCGGTCGGTGGCCCCAAGTGGGACAACCCCACGGCGGCCGTTCGCCCGGAACAGGGTCTGCTCAAGATTCGCAAGCATTTCGGCCTGTTCGCCAATCTGCGTCCGGTCAAGACCTATCCTGCGTTGGCGCAATACAGCCCGCTCCGCATCGAACTGCTCAACGGCGTGGATATGCTCATCGTGCGCGAACTGACGGGCGGTATCTACTTTGGGCCGCGCCAGGAACAGGGTGACGGCGACTCGGCCTACGATACCGAGCTCTATACCGTCCCCGAAGTCGAACGCATCGCTCATATCGCCTTCCGCGCCGCGCAGGGGCGCCGCAAGAAGCTGACGTCCGTCGATAAGGCGAACGTCATGGCCTCCATGCGCTTGTGGCGGCGTACGGTCGTCAAGGTGGCCGAAGACTACCCGGACATCGCGCTCGATCATGTGCTCGTCGACTCCTGCGCCATGCACCTGATCACCCGTCCCGCCAGCTTCGACGTCATGGTTGCCAGCAACATCTTCGGTGACATCCTCAGCGATGAAGCGTCCGTGTTGGCCGGGTCGCTCGGCATGCTGCCGTCGGCCTCGCTGGGCGCGGATCGCATTGGTTTGTACGAACCCGTGCACGGCTCAGCGCCGGATATCGCGGGGCAGGGCAAGGCCAATCCGACCGGTGCGATCCTCAGCGCGGCCATGCTGCTGCGTTACAGCCTGAATCTGGAAGCGGAAGCCAAAGTGGTGGAAGCGGCCGTCGAAAGCGTGCTGGATCAGGGCGCACGCACAGCGGACATCGCGCCCCGCGGCGGCAGCTTCGTCAGCACGACGGAATTCACACAGGCCGTCGCGGAGAAAATCTAAGCCCAACTGCTTAACGCAAAGGCGCCAAGTCGCTCATGCAAAGTAAATTTCTTCCACTTTCTTTGCGTCTTCGCGACTTGGCGTCTTTGCGTTGAGTCTTTTCTTGTCTTTACTCTTCTTGCGGTTGATCGGTCGAGAGGGTATCGAATGACCCTGCGCCGCTCAGCTTATGCTGGAGCGCATGAATGGTCAGCGCCGCCAGCAGATACATCAGCCGCCGCCCGCCCACCGACATCGTGTCCCACGTGAATGCCCGCATTGACGCCATCGCCAGTGCGATGTAGTACTCATCCCACTGATCCGGCACGGCCAGGCATTCGCGCACGATCTCGCGGATCGCGCTGACAGGGTGCATGCTTGCGCTGGCCGCGGTGATCCCCGTCCCCGTCCCCGCATTCAGCGCGGCGATCAATCGCAGCACCTCGCGCGCTGTCTGCCACGAGTCGCCCGCCGCCTTCATCACAATATCGTTCAGCAGGCTGATCTCCAGCGACGCCCAGTCGAACAGCGTATGCCCATCGCGGGTCTGCGCGAAGTCGATGAGGAACGCGCTGCTGTTCGGCCCCACAAGAATATTTCCGAGATGCAGATCGCCGTGAATCTTGCTGAACGAGCCGTTCACATAGCGATCCAGCAGGTCATCGTAGGCGTAGATGGGGTTGGGCAGGGTATCCGGTCGTCCCAGCACCGGAATCGACGCGGCGCGGTAGTCGAAGTCGGGTTCGAGCGAACTCACGGCGCGCAGCAGCGCTTCTTCGCGGGTCTGCCACACGCGCCCGAGCAGCTTATCGACCGTTTCACCGCGATAAAACGCATCGCGGGAGAGATTCAACCCGCGCACCTGAATCTTATAGGCGCGTTTCGCCGCCTCGGACCCCTTGCCGATCGCCAGTTGCATCCAGTTCTTCTCGCGGTTGACGCGCTGCACGATGAAACCTTCCACCGTGACCACATCGCCATAGTGCAGATCGTTGATCCGGTTGCGTTTTACCGGCTCTTTGATCGCCGAGACGGGCGCGGAACTTTCCTCATCGCCAATATATTCGAGTGTGAGCAGGGGCGGGAGCAGCCAGTCGTACTCCGTCCACACCTGAAAGCTGAACTCGCGCCGCTGCTGCCACCACGTCTTGCCGAAGTAGGGATAGAGTTCGCGCCGCAGCCACTCGCCCAGATTGTCGACGCCAATTTTCTGCGCGACGGTGCGCAGATCCTGCGCATTGTTGTCCGTCCCGGCCACAAACGTATATTTCAGCCCGGCGAGGTCGGACGTTTCCGAAGTCGTGGGCTTATCTTCCAACCGTGCAGTGAGCGGTGGCAGCGAATTCTTGACATGCTGCTCGTAGCGCTGTGCTTCGTCCAGCACAATGTCCGCCGTGTCGATCTTGACGACGACAGCCGCATCTTCCATGCGATCCGCGCCCACCGGCGTGACCACCAGGATCAGCGCGGCGGTATAGCCGCCCATCAAGCGCCGCTCAATGCGGATCTGGTTGTAGCCGTGAAACATGCGCCGCAGCAGGAACAGCGTTTGTTCCGTCAGGGCAAACGTGCCGTCAAAATCCGTGCCGAAATCGATCTTAATGTACGACTGAACCGGGGCATCGGTCAGCGCACGCGTGTGCGCCTCCTCCTTCAGCCGCTTGATGTTCACTTCCAGCTTGCGCAGTACCCGCACGGGGATGCTGTCACTTTCTTCGAGGATCGCCAGCAGCAGATCGCGCTCGTCGATCTCCGGGCGGCTCGCTTCGAGTGCCAGATCGTTGGCGATGCTCAACACGACCTTGGTGCGCGGTGTATCTGGCACACCGGCCCACAGGCGCTGGCGATTGCCTTTGCCCGTCAGGCGGCGAATCGCATCGACCACATACTGCGGCGTTAGCCCCTGTTCTTCGAGCAGCGTTCCGGTCAGGCCGCCTTGAATATCCAGCAGGCCGATGAACAGATGCTCCACGCCGAGGTAGTAGTGATTCATGCGGAAAGATTCTTGCCGCGCATTGATCAGAATGTCTCGAAGCCCAATCGTCGCCATAGGTCGTCTAGTCTTTGTTCAGTAATCGAGGCTAATCTACGGGTTGAATGCGCATCCACGTGCGCCCCACGCGGAACAACTGGCCGTCGCTCAACGGAATCGTGCCAGTCACACGCTGATCATCGACGCTGTCCTCGATGAAGGTGCCATTTTTGCTCTCACAGTCTTCCAGCCACCAGCTTTCTCCACGCCAGTGAATTTTGGCGTGATACCGCGAGCTGTAGGTATCGTTGCGTAGGCACACATCATTGTCTTCTTTGCGCCCGATGCTGAGCGTCCACGCGTCGCCGTTCTGCGAGCCTGCATCATCATCGAAAGTGAGCAGCAGACCGTCGTCCACGCCGCTCATCAACATAATGCCGACGTACTTGTCTTCCATCGCCACCCTGACCACTTCCCCTTGATCGTTACGCCCTTAGTATACCGGGACTCAGCCCCTTGTGGATAGATGAGCAACTCCTCCCCGCTGCTCAATCGACCCTCCTCGAAGTCGTCTCAACCGTCTATGCGCCCCAATGGACTCCTTGCCAGCGCGCAAAAATCATGCTATAGTCCACTCCAAGTACGTTAACAAACCCATAGCGCAACACTCTTATCCAGAGCGAGGGAGAGTACGGCTCGATGAACTCGCGGCAACCCCCATGCCAGCATTATCCGCATGGGAAGGTGCTAATTCCGGCAGATTATTCTGGAAGATGAGAGCGTACTTCTGGATTCCCAGCTTACGACCTCACAGAGACTTCATGCCGAAGTCTCTTTTTATTCCTGAACCCTGCCGGACGAGTGCCGCGCCAGGGTTTTTACTTTATTGTGTGGAGATGGTCATCATGCTCAATGGAAACAATCGGGGAAGCAAGACTCGTTCGGTGCATGGCGGGACAAAACGCGCTAAAGCCTACAACTCACTCACCGCGCCTATCGTCCAGACGGCGACCTACACCTTTGGCGACACGCAGGAACTGATCGATTTCATGGAGCGCAAGACGTGGGGCGATGGCGAAGACCGCGAGGAATACGGTCGCTATGGCAACCCCACAGTGTCGGCCGTGGAACGGAAGCTGGCCGCGCTTGACGGTGGCGACGAAGCAGTCCTCTATGCCTCCGGCATGAACGCGATTACGTCGCTGCTGTTGTCCATTCTTCCTGCCGGGTCGCACATCGTCATCACCGACGACTGTTATCGTCGCACCCGCCAATTCTGTCTGACCTTCCTCAAGCGTTTCGGCATTGAAACCACCGTCGTCCACATGGGCGACTACGAAACGATGGAAGCCTCCATCATCCCCAAGAAAACCCGCATCATCATCTCTGAAAGCCCGACCAATCCGTACCTCCGCATCGCTGACTTGGAACGCATCGCGCAGATTGGCAAAAAGCACCGCGTGCTCACGCTCATCGACAGCACGTTTGCCACGCCGGTGAATCAGCGCCCGCTGGAATGGGGCATCGACTTTGTGCTGCACAGCGCGACTAAGTACCTTGCCGGGCACAACGATGTGCTGGCGGGCGTGATCGTGGGGCAGGGGGATCGCATGAAGGCGCTGCGCGATGCGCGCGGCGTGCTCGGCGGCGTCATCGACCCGCACGCGGCCTATCTGGTTGATCGCGGTATCAAGACGTTGGGCGTGCGCGTCCAGCAGCAGAACGAGACGGCGCTCGAAGTCGCGCGTTTCCTCGAAGCGCACCCGTCGATTGATCGCGTGTGGTATCCCGGTTTGAAGTCACATCCGGACTACAACACCGCCGCGTCGCAGATGGAAGCCTTCGGCGGTGTGGTTACCTTTGAAGTGAAGGGCGACCTCAAGACCACCAGCGATTTTATCGACCGCATGCGCATTCCGTACATCGCGCCGAGCCTCGGCGGGGTCGAAAGCCTCATCGAACAGCCCGCGCTGATGAGCTACTACGAAAAGACCACCGAAGAACGGCTCGCGTTGGGCATCAAGGACAATCTGGTGCGCTTCGCCGTCGGCATCGAAGATACCAACGATCTCATCAACGATCTGGAACAGGCGCTCTCCGGTATCCGTGCCCGCCACGAATACCCGCAAATCCAGAACCTGTGGGAGATACGGTTTAGGCAGTAACGCTGCCCATGGTCGGAACTGATAATTGTTCTAGTCCACAAGCGCGCACGATTTTCGAATTGCCTACATAATATACATGCGGCTCGTATATTCGAAGAACGTTATGTACTTGTACAGGAGCAATTCGATGATCAAGCGTTCGCTGTTCATGCTCGTGCTTGTATTACTCGTGCTTAGCGCGGCTGTTGCACCCGTATTTGCGGGTAGCGCCAGTTTTAGTGGAACCATCACCGTGGGCGATCCCACGATGCCCGTAGTCTTCATCAGCCCACCGAACTGCACCGGGCAGGGTGCCTCACTCGTTCTCTATCATGCCCGTCCGTTCACGGTTGACGCCGATGGCGCCTACACCATCTCCGTGTTGAGCGATGCTGGTTTCGCCAGCCACTATGTCATGAACAGCGGTTTTAACCCCGCTGCCGCCTTCCCGAACTGCGTTGGGGCCGATAACAGTGGCAATCCAACCGATGTCACTATCAATTTGGTCGCGGGCGAACAATACTATGTCGTCATCTTTGACGATACGTTTGTCCAAGTCGGCGGGAACTACACCACCACCATCACGGGACCGGGTAATGTGTACCTGTCGGGGCCTCCCGGCGCCTGCACGACTCCGCTGCCCTCCGGTTCCGCGGTCCTTAGTGTTCCGCTCGGCGCGCCTGCCTATTACGATCCCGACACCGGCACCCGCCTGACCTTTGATCTCCCGGCCGGTACTTGGTACATCAGCGAGTTCAGCAACGGCTTCGCGCACGTCTGGATTGCCTGTTCAGCGAATATGATTTGGATCCCGGAAACGGCGGTCAGTCGCTAATTAACGGCGGTTAGGGCTAAGCTTCTTTCGTGCGCCCCCTCACCCCAACCCCGCTCTCACGCCAGCAAGGCGAGGGGAGACAAACACGGCTGTTGCTGTCTCCCCTCCCTGAATTCGGGGAGGGGCCGGGGGTGGGGTGAGAGAAGTGTTATCCATAACTGACGCCCATCAAATCCCCCGGATTTAGGCCGGGTTGAGCGTGGAGTCATTGAGAATTTCGCTCAGCGACTCCACCGTCGGCTTGGCCGCGAATACGCGGTTCGGATACGCCGATTCGATGTTGTCCAGCAGCCCTTCATGATAGGCAATCGTCGCATCCGGGTCTTTTAACACGTGACCCGTCAGGATGCCGACCACCGTCTCATGCGGCTTGATTACCCCGTTTTCGACCAGCTTCTTGACGCCCGCCAGTGAGCACGCCGACGCCGGTT
>CALKIA010000224.1 GCA_937988705.1 uncultured Chloroflexota bacterium
AGGCGGAGTTCGCTCACAGTTATTTGACCGATCCTAACGTCATGCCGCTGATCATACGTTCCGAGAGAATGACGAATAGGATGACGGTCGGCACAACCACGATCACTACGCCTGCGAACAAGCCCGCCCAGTCGCCCGAATACGTCATCGAATTCTTGAGCGTGTACAGGCTAAGCGAAAGCGGGCGCAAATCCGGCTCCTGGATGAAGATCAGCGCCAGCTGGAACTCATTCCACAAGCCGATAAAGTTGAAAATGGTCGCTGTGAGCAGTCCGGGGGCTGCCAGCGGCAGCATCACGCGGGAAAAGACTTGAAAATCCGTCGCACCGTCGATCTTCGCCGCGTCTTCCAATTCCTGCGGCAGCGTGCTGAAGAAACCGGTCAGGATGTAGACCGTGAATGGGATCGACAAACTGACGTAGATCAGCACCAAGCCCGGTATCGAGTTGTTCAAGCGCAACCCGGCCAGCAGGGCGAAGAGTGGAATGAACAGCAGCGGGTAGGGTATCCCGATCCCGGCGATATAGACCATCGTCAGCAGTCCGCGTCCTTTGAACTCAGCGCGGCTGAGGATATACGCGGCGGGCGCCGATACGACCAGAATCAGAACGACGGACGTTCCGACCGTGATCAGGCTGTTGGCGAAGGCTTGTCCCACCTGTGAGTTCGACCACACTCGATCATAATTCACGAATTGAGGTTCGGCGGGAATGGCGAATGGCTCGCGAAAGACTTCCCGGTTGGTTTTCACGGAGGCGAGCACGACCCAGGACAGTGCGCAGATTGTGAAGATCGACCATGCCCCAAGCAATAAATAGGAGGGAATGTGCCGCCACTGGACCAATGGTTTGCGGACTGGCCGGTTGGCGGCAGCCGACGGCTCCAGGCTGAACGAACGCTCGGTCATCGCGTTTCCTCCTAATACTGATACGTTTCGCGGCGAGTCACCCGGCGCAAGATCAGCACCACGAGGATGACGACCAGCAGCAGCATGACGCCGACCGCCGTCGCATACCCCAACCGGTAGATCGGCTGGCGCTGCCCGAAACCGAGAATATACAGGTACACCGCGACGGTGTAAGAACCCGGGTTAGGTTCAAGTCCGGTGAATGAAAACGGAAATTCAAAGACTTTGAGCGCGTGGATGCTCCACAAGACCATGCCAATCGAGATCACATCGGAAAGGAGGGGCACGGTGATGAAGCGGAACTGCTGGAAATCGGTCGCGCCGTCGAGTTTGGCGGACTCATAGAAATCGGGCGGAATCTTATCAACACCCGCCAACAGCAGCACGACGTAGAAGCCGACCTCGATCCACACGATGGCGATCATCATGGCCATGAAGATGGTATCCGGCCCAAGCCACGGGAAGCGCGCCAGATCCGTCAGCCCGACCGCGTCGAAGACGGCGGCGAACAAACCCGTGCGCGGGGTGTACATATAACCCCACAGCGTCGTTAGTGCGATCACCGCGATGATATTGGGCAGAAAGATGACGCCGCGAAAGAACTTTTTGCCGCGGATGCCCGACGAGAGCATCATAGTCATCACGAACGCGAGACCGAAAATCACGATCCCGCCAACGATCAGAATCCCCACCGTGTTCCCCATACTGCGCCAGAACACGCGGTCGTTCAGCAGTTCATTGAAATTGGCCAGTCCGATAAACTGTGGGGCCGCGCCGAATCCGCTCCAGTCATACAGGCTGTAGAGGAGTGCCTGAAACGTCGGGATCAGGAAGAAGACCAGATACATCACCGACGCCGGAAGCAGTAACAAAATAATGAAGCGATTCGAGATTTTCATAAATTCAGCCGCTTCGAGTCTAAATATACCAAACGGTTATTCAAATAGGTCGTAGGGGCGACCAGCTACAGCGCCCCGACAAGCTGAAACTAGCTGGTTCTAGCGCTCTGGGTGGTCGGGCGATTGGTGTAGGGGCAAGGCATGCCTTGCCCCTACGGTGCAAACCACCAAGTCCGGTAGAACGAGTAAACATGCGGACTGCCACCGGAGCTATCCCGGCAGACCCGCTACCTCTTATGACTGCGGATGATCCGTCCAGTACTGCGCTGACTGCGTGACCAGCGTCTCGACGAATTCTTCAGGCGTAATCCCTGCCTGCCACAGGCTGACGTAGTTCGGGTACAGGATCGTGTTCAGGTATTCGCTGTACAGCGAGGCCACGCCGTCCACGTCGCCGTAAGTCGAGGTTGCGGCCGAAGCGGCGGCGAAGGCGTCCGCGATGATCGAATTCCACTGGATATACTTGTTGGTGACGCCGACCAGCGATGCATCGGTGAACTGCTGCTGAATCGCATCGGTCATCAGGTGGCGCAGGAAGGCGAACGCCTCATCCGGATGCGCCGTATCTTTGTTGATCATGAACGCCAGCAGCAGAGCGTACACGTCACTGGTGACGCCAACGCCGCCTTCAATCATCGGGAAGCTGTAGCCGCCCCACTGGAATTCAGGATCGGTCGCATTCTGAAGTTCAACGGGCAGCCATGAGCCGACCAGTTCCATTGCGGCCGTGCCGAACGCCAGCGTATTCTGACCCTGCGGCCATACGTAACCGAGGGTTTCCGGCGGGATGCAGCCGTTATCCCACAGCATACGGGTGCGCTGCGCCGCGTCCAGCACTGCCGGATCACGCCACATTTCGCCCGTCGGATCGGCGGCGGCCTGCTGGAGCCAGCCCGGCCCCTTGAGCCGTGCGAGGAGTTCGGTCAGATAGAACGCCGCATAGCCGGGTTCGTTACCTTCGGCGGCAATCGGCGCGTAACCGGCGGCATTCAACGTATCGCATGCGGCCAGGAGATCATCCCAGGTCTGCGGTACGGCGAGGCCAACTTCTTCGAAAACGCGCTTGTCATACCAGAATTGAACCGTGTTGTAGATGTAGGGCAGTTGGTAGATTTGACCGTCGTGGGAGAACATTTCCAGCGTATTGGGCAGGAAAACGTCCATCAGCGGTTCTTCGTGATCTTCAGCGGGCTGCGCGAGATAATCATTGAGCGGCAGGGCGAAGCCTTCACGCATCAGACCACCGGCGATCTGATCGGCATCCTGATCCATCAGGTCGATCACCTGATTACCACCGCTGATCGCCGTCCGGACGAGCGTCTGATTCTGACGACCATTCCAGACTGCGTCGATGGTGATATTCGGATTTGTCGACTCAAAGCTGGCAATGGCTTCCTGCAAAACGCGGGCTTGCCCTTCAGTTTCGTTCCACATCGACCAGTAGACCAAGGTCACCGGTTCCTGAGCGTTCACCAAACCGAAACCGAGCGCCATCACGAGCACGCTCGCCAACACTGTGATGAGTAAAGCCTTCTTCATGCGATTTCTCTCCTCAATAAATCAAAACTAATTCTTCCGCGCCGCCACGCCCACGACGTGCACGGGTGGGCGACGATTACAACATTGATTGATCCAGCGAAATGACAAACGACAAATTCGCTGGCTGATCCGGGTCTTGCCCGTTCGAGAGTGCGCGGTAGTACGCTAACAGTTGTAACACGGGCAAGTAGGTGACCGGGCGGGCACTGCGCGGCAGTGTCGAACCAAACCGGACAACCTGCACCGCGGGATCTAGACCGGTAGGCTCATCATGTGCCCCAAGCGCCAGAATCTGGGCGCCGCGTCCGCACATCTCGTTGAGGACGGCAACTTCTTGAGCATACGCTTCTTCTGACAGCAGCCCGACCACCAGAGTGTGGTCATTGACCATCGACATCGGCCCATGCCGGAATTCCAGCACGTGGAAGGCTTCGCTGTACGAGAGGGACATCTCTTTCATTTTGAGCATTGCTTCGCTGGCGACGCCGCGCAGCGCGCCCGAACCGAGGAAAAAGAAGCGTTCGATGCGGCGATCCATGCCCAAGGTGCGCGCCAGATCGCCATAGTTGGCGATCAGCGCCTGTGCGCTATCGCCCAGAGAGCCGAGTGCGGCCAGATCTTCGCGACCGCTCAACAGGGCGGCCATCGCCTGCACGACGATCAACATGCTGGCGAACGAGCGCGTTTGCGCGACGCTCTGTTCCTGCGCTTCGGGAATGAGCACCGCGAAATCAGCGGCGGTGGCGAGACGACTGTCTGGGTAGCAGGTCACAACGGCGACGGCGCTGTGGGTGTGTTCACGAAATACCCGGACGGCCGACAGCGTTTCGGTCGTTTCACCGGAGCGCGAAACCGCAATCAGCAGCGGATGACCGCCGGGAGCGAAGACGAAATCCGGCAGCAGCGCGATTTCTGAGGCGGGATAGGCACAGGCATTCACGCCGACAAGCTGCTGAAACAACGCGGCACCAACCTGCGCCAGATAGTAGGTCGAACCGCAGCCCGTGAAGATCACGCGGTCAAAGGGCTGGGAACCGTAAAACGACTGGAAAGCTTCGGCGCGCTGCTGGAACGTCGCCACTGTCTGATTCCAGACGGTCGGCTGACTGGTGATTTCGGCAAAACTATAGGCTCCAGCTTCCTTGCTCATAAACGACCTTTTCCATAAAACGAAGGGTAATATCTCTTTGATCGTACGGAGATTTGAGTGTAACGTCAACCAAAAGAATAGCACTTTTGCACAAACGTGCAAGTTTCGCAGCACAAATCGGCGATTTTGTGATTGAATGTGATTATGTGTGATTGATTCAGGCGCCTGCTGCCGCCGTAGGGCACGCGGGCAGCGTAGTTGAGGACACAAGCCACCGTATGACGAAGCACAGCTTTTCGGGACTCGAACGGCGCGAACAACTGATCCGTTTCACGCGGGTCCGCGAACGTGTCACCATCGACGAGGTGTGTGAACGGTTCAACATCAGCGCCGCGACCGCCCGCCGCGATCTCCAATTGTTAGAAGAAGCTGGCAAACTTCGGCGGTTCCATGGTGGCGCGGTCGCTGCCAAGAGCGCGCCGCCCGAACCCCCGTTCTCCGAGCGGGCAGCCGTGCAAGCCGCTGAGAAGCGCCGCATCGGGCAAGCAGCGGCGGCGCTGGTCGAGGATGGCGAAACTATCCTCCTCAGCAGCGGTACCACCGTGTTGGAGGTGGCGCGCAGCCTGCGTGGACACCGCGGGTTGACGGTAGTCACGAACTCCCTGCTGGTGATTAACACGCTGGCGGATGTCCCCGACATCAATCTGATCGCGCTCGGCGGGATTTTACGCCCGACCGAACAATCTTTCATCGGGCACTTGGCGGAACAGTCGCTCAACGATCTGCGCGTCAGCAAGGCGATCATCGGGATTCGCGCCATCGATCTGGACACCGGCCTGACCAACGATTATCTGCCCGAAACCCAAACCGACCGCAAGATCGTGAGCATTGCCCGTGAAGTGATCGTGGTTGCCGATCACACCAAGTGCGGACGCATTTCCAGCGTGTTCGTCGCACCGCTGACGGCGGTCAGGACGTTTGTTACCGATAGCCTCGCGCCGCCCGGATTTCTGTCGGCGCTGCGCGAGCGTGGTATAGAGGTCTTTGCAGTCTAGCCCGTAACCAAAGGATAGCCACTATGGCAGTTATTAAGCGCGATGAGACGCTTTCACCCCTCTCTTTGTCCGATTTCAAACCGCAGCCGAAACTGGTCATTCGCGAAACGCAGGTCGCCCGCCCGCGCTTCCCGGTGATCGACGCGCACAACCATTTGTCGCTGCCCGGCTTCGGCGGTTGGGACACTCGTCCCGTCGCCGAACTGCTCGATCATCTCGATCAGGCGGATGTGCGTGTCTATGTCGATCTTGACGGCGGTTGGGGCGAAGACATTCTGCACACCCATCTGGATCACTTCAAAGCTGCCGCGCCGGAACGCTTCCGCATCTTCGGCGGCGTTGACTGGACGAAATGGGCGGAAATGGGCGACCGCTTCCCCGATTGGGCGGCAGGACGGCTGCGCCAGCAGGCCGCGCGTGGAGCGCAAGGGTTGAAGATCTGGAAGATGCTCGGCTTGACCGTGCGCGATCACCAGAACCAACTGGTCGCTGTGGATGATCCGCGCTTGGATGTTATCTGGGCGACGGCCGGGGAGCTCAAGCTGCCGATCACGATTCACATCGCCGATCCGGTCGCCTTCTTCGATCCGGTGGATAACACCAATGAGCGCTGGGAAGAACTCCACGACAATGTCGATTGGCAGTTCCCCAGCCCACCGTTTCCCACTTTCATGACGATTGTGAACGGGCTGGCCGCTGCGGTTGCCCGGCATCCGAATACAACCTGGGTCGGCGCGCATGTCGGCTGCTATGCCGAGAATCTGACGTGGGTCGGCGCGCTGCTGGATCGCTGCCCGAATTTCTACGTGGACATCAGCGAACGCATTGCCGAGTTGGGACGGCAACCGTATTCCGCGCGGCGCTTCTTCCTGAAGTACGCCGACCGGATTCTGTTCGGCACGGATCGCCCGGTGGATGAACACATCTACCCGACGTATTACCGCTTTTTGGAAACCGACGACGAATATTTCAGCTATGGCATGGAGGATGTTCCCCGGCAAGGGCGGTGGCGCGTCTACGGGCTGTACCTGCCCGATGACGTACTGCAAAAAGTGTATTACAAGAACGCCGAACGGGTCATGCTCGGCATCGAGTAACAGAAAGCAACCTTGACCCCGAGAGAAGAAGCAAAGCGTACCGATAGCTTGGTAAAACAGCGTGAAGTCCGTTGGGCGGCGGCGGACGCCATGAATGGCGTCCCTACACAAACACAGTTTTTTCGTAGGGACGAGGCAGGCCTCGTCCGCCACCAACGGACAGCGCCTGCGCTGTCCCTACGATCTCCGTATTCAAAAGTTAAATTGCATCATGGCGTCCCTACACAAACACAGTTTTTTTCGTAGGGACGCGATTTATCGCGTCCGCAAAACCCAGAAACACCGCCTAAAATACTTTTTCACGCGCTTCTACACATTTACCGGCGTACCTTGCTGCTTCCGCGTCTGCCTTATGGCAGCAAACCCGCCTGCTGGAACAGCTCGACGGCCGCGCCCAGTGCCCCCGTATCGGCGCCACCTTCGCCCAGCACGATCTCGACATCCTGAAAGTTCCCGCCCGTGTTCGCGGCTAAGTCACGGAAAAAGTCGCCAACCAGCCGATCGAATTCCGCACGGCACGCGTCCAGCAGAACCGTCCCAGCCGAGGCGGTGCCTCCCGTCAGCGCAATGCAGTGCGGGTAGAAGATCACGCTCAGGCTGGCGAGAGTCTGTCCTGTCCACGTGCCAACCTGCGTCATAATGGCGACCGCGGTGGTGTCACGCTGATCGCGTGCCGCCGCGATCACCTCATGCGCCGGGACTGGCTGACCATAGCGTTCGCGGGCGAGGCGTTCGATTCCCGGTACGCCAATCAAGCTTTCGGCTGAGCCGCGTATGCCATTGGCATCGCGCGGCGCGGTCGGATCGAGGATGATCAAGCCGGTGTTGCCAGAATTCCCGCCGTCGATGATCAACGGTTTGCCGGTGACGATCAGTGCCGCGCCGAGTCCCGTCCCCATGGCCAGGCACATAAAACGCTCAATACCCTGCCCGCAGCCAAAGTAGTACTCTCCGAGTGCGTGCGCGGTCAGGTCATTATTCATCACAACGGGCAGCCCATAACGCGCCTCAACTGCACCGCGCACATCGACATTGCGCAGTGCAGGCGTATTTCCGGCGATGATCGGACGGCGGCGCTCACGGTCGACCTCGCCGTGTGCCGAAATGCCAATGCCGAGGATCGAATCACGGGACTGTTCGACCACGCCATCCATTGCGGCGAATAAGCGCGTAAAGAATGGCGCAGGGTCAGTCCCGCGCGCATCGGTGGCGAATTTGTCCCGGTGGAGGATGGTTCCGTCCGGTTGCACCACCGCGAGTTTCGTCGCCGTCCCGCCAATGTCGATTCCCAGTACTGTCCTCATGATGTTTACCCCTGTGCCCGGGGCGGACGATAGGGTAGATTGTCGGGGTCGAAGCCGCGCCCAACCGCTTGCAGCCAGCAAATACGCTGGAGCGGCGGCAGATAGAGTATGCCGCGTCCCCACTCCGGAAGGCCGGACTCCAGCAGGATCACATCACCACCTGTGGCCAAACCGTTATCTGAGTCAGCCAGGGTCAGCAGGGGAATCCCGCGCTGGTGCAGGGTGTTGAGCACGCGTACTTCTTCGTCGCGGGCACTCTCGGATAGGAGGCCGATGATCTGTGTCGTGGAAGTGGCGGTGTAGTGGGGGCCGTGCATGTACTCCAGCATATGGAAGCTGATGGTGAACAACTTAGCCATTTCGGTCATTTTCAGCATCGCTTCACAGGCCAGGCCATACAGCGCGCCCGATCCCAAAAAGACGAACTGGGTGATCGAAAGATCGTTCCCCAAGCGGTTGACCATATCCGCGGACACTTGTGTCAAGTGTTCCAGCCGTTCAGGCAGGCTGGACAATACCCGCCAGTCGCGCCCGCTGAACAGCGCCGCCAACGCGGTGACGGCGACAACCATACTGCTGAAGGATCGGGTCTGAACCCGACTTTCTTCTTGCGCCGCGTCAATTGCCACCAGCACATCGGCGGTCTGCGCGAGCGGACTGTCGCTGTTACACGTCAACACGATGATGCTGTGCCCGCCGTGATTTCGATAGGCTTGCGCTGCCGTCACCGTTTCGCGAGTGGTGCCAGAACGCGACAGGCAGATCAGCAGCGAGGTTCGGTGCGCGCCGACGATCATCTCCGGAAACTGCATCAATTCGGTTGCAGACACAGCGCGGGCCGTGACGCCCGTTCCGGCTTGCAGCAGCGCTGCACTCATCATGCCCGCGTAATAAGTCGAGCCACAGCCCGTAAAAATGATCTCATCGAACGCCGTGCCCAACCACAGTGCCTCAAGTTCACCTGCCCGCCGCTCGAACTGGCGCAACGCCTCGGCCCACAATCTGGGCTGGCTCTCGATTTCGGCAAGGGTTTTCGTTCCCAGTTCCACAGCCGACGCTCCTATTCTAATGGGATCATCCGTACGAGATTGTAGCACGCAATCACTGTAAGGTGTGCCAGCGACGAATACTCAAGTTGTTGGTACTGCCCAACTAAATTGTTGAAAATTCGCGCTTGACCCACTCAAGCAATGGCGTAGATTCGGAGCCTCAATCCCCGCGTTCGCGGAATCACATTTGTGTCTGATCTTGCCCTGTTTTTGAACTTCATACTCTTGCTGGTGCTCCTGTTCATGAATCTTGAGTGCGACTACCGATAACAGGCTGCCTTGAAAACACGCGCAGAGAGCGCCGTGTAGGAGTGGGATAGTGTCTTCTCTCACCCCGCTAGTTGCGTTTTGGGCTGACAAATGCCTGCCGCGATGGGAGCGCGGAAGCGTGGCGGGAATTGTCAACGGTTCCCATTGGCTGCGCCGCTCAATTGTACAATTATTCACAACCTAGCAACTCTCATTTACGTATACAAGATAAATGATATTTTGCACACGGAGGCGGCTCATGAAAGCAATGGTCTATACACACTACGGACCCCCGGAGGTGCTGCATCTGACCGATCTGCCAAAACCGATCCCGAAGGACAACGAAGTGCTGATTAAGGTCTATGCGACTACCGCCCATGTCGGTGATACGCGGATGCGTAGTTTCACCGTCCCCCAGGGGATGTGGTTGTTCGCACGACTGTATCTCGGCGTATTCAGCCCTAAGAGAAAGGTTCTAGGGATGGAACTCTCCGGGAACGTCGAGGCGGTTGGCAAGAGCGTGACGCGCTTCAAGCCCGGCGACCAAGTATTTGCGTCTACGTCCTCGGTGAATTTCGGCGGGTACGCTGAGTATAAGTGCATGCCTGAAGATGGGATGCTGGCAATCAAACCGGACAATCTCACCTATGAAGAAGCCGCCGCTGCTCCTACCGGGGCGGACACTGCCTTGCGCTGCCTTCGCAAAGCAAACATCCAGCCTGGACAAAAAGTCCTGATCTATGGCGCATCGGGAAGCGTCGGAACCGATGCGGTTCAGATGGCCAAGCATCATTTCAGGGCAGTCGTGACCGGAGTATGCAGCAGCGCCAACCTGGAACTGGTGAAGTCGCTGGGGGCGGATGCGGTCATCGACTACACACGCGAAGACTTTGCCGAGCGCGGCGAAACCTATGACGTCGTTTTTGACGCCGTGGGGAAGCTTCCACCAGCCCAGGGCAAGAAGGCGTTAAAGCCAGCGGGCACGTATCTGAATGTGCTGGCGGACTCAGGGCGTGGCGAAAGCATAGAAGAACTACTCTTCGTTAAGCGGCTGATTGAGGAGGGCAAGCTCCGACCGGTCATCGATCGCTGTTATCCGCTGGAGCAGATGGTCGAGGCGCATCGCTATGTCGATCAAGGTCACAAGAAAGGCCATGTTGTCATCACGGTGGAACATAACAACAAAATCTGACGGGGTAACTGCTTGACTAAAGAACATGAGAGGGTAAAACGTGAAGATCGTCGTCCTGAATGGCAGTCCCAAAGGTGATAGCAGCGTCACCATTCACTCAGTCAAGTATTTGCAGAAGAAATACCCTGAACATGATTTCAACATCATAAATGTCGCCAAGCGGATCAAGGGTATTGAGCGAAACCGCGCGACCTTTGACGGGATCATTGAGGCAATTGCCGCCGCAGATGGGGTGTTGTGGGCATTTCCACTCTATGTGTTGATGGTTCCAGCGTCATTGAAGCGGTTTATCGAGTTGATCTATGAGCGTGGCGCGGAAGCCGCCTTCTCAGGCAAATATACGGCGGCGATTTCGACCTCGATCCACTTCTATGACCATATCGCGCATCGTTACATGCAAGGTGTATGCGATGACCTGGATATGAAGTTCGTGGCTTCGTTCCCCGCTGACATGATGGACCTGATGAACAAGCGTGAGCGCGCACGACTTGTCCAGTTTGGCGAACATTTTCTGTGCACCCTCCAGAACCAATATCCAACGGCCAAACGTTACCGCCCCCTGGTAAGGCGGGACTTTGTCTATCTGCCAGACGAAGGTTCGCATTCGGTTGAAGTAGGTGACAAAAAGGTAATTGTTGTCACCGACGCACGGCCGCAGGACGACAACTTACAGCAGATGGTGGATCGGTTGCGTGCTGCGTTCGCCTCGGATATTACAGTGGTCAATCTGCATGACTTGAAAATCGTGTCGAGTTGTATTGGTTGCTTGCAGTGCGGTTATGACAACCAGTGTGTTTTAGATGAGCACGATGATTTCGTGGATTTCTACCGGGAGAAGGTGCTCGAAGCCGACCTGCTGATCTTGGCGGGTACAATGACTGACCGCTATCTCTCGGTACTCTGGAAGACCTATTTTGATCGCTCGTTCTTCATGGG
>CALKIA010000225.1 GCA_937988705.1 uncultured Chloroflexota bacterium
GGGCACGAATTCGACGGGCGCGACATTTCCGCGTTTGACGCCGACGAAATTCGCGGCATTGCCGAACAGATTGCCGCCAAAGGCATCAAAGCGATTGCCATTTCGTCGGTCTTCTCGCCCGTCAACGCGGATTTTGAGCAAAAGGCGGCGGAAATCGTCGCGCAGGTCATCCCCGATGCGAGCATCACGCTCTCCAGCACCATCGGGCGCATCGGCTTACTCGAACGCGAAAACGCCGCCATCATGAATGCCTGTCTGCGCGAACTGGCGATCAAGACGGTGGGCGGCTTCAAAGCAGCACTGGCGGAACTCAACATCACTGCCCCATTCTTCATCAGCCAGAACGACGGCACGCTCATGAACGCTGATTTTGCTACCGAGCACCCGGTGCTGACCTTCGCCTCTGGCCCCACCAACAGTATGCGCGGCGCGGCCTTCCTCAGCGGTTTGAAGGACGCCATCGTGATCGATGTGGGCGGCACGACGACCGATGTCGGCGTGCTCCAGCACGGCTTCCCGCGCGTCGCCGCGCTGGCGGTGAGCATCGGCGGCGTGCGCACCAACTTCCGCATGCCCGACACCCTGTCCATCGGCTTGGGCGGCGGCTCGCTCGTCGTGAATGATCCGCTCAAGGTCGGCCCGCAGAGCGTCGGCTATGAGATTACCTCGAAGGCGCTGGTCTTCGGCGGCGACACGCTCACCACGACCGATATTGTCGTGGCGGCAGGCCAAGCCGAGGTCGGCGATGCGACCCGTGTGGCCCACCTTGACAAAGCCATGCTGGCGGCCGTCGAAGACCGCATCGGCGACATGGTGAACGTAGCCGTGGATCGCATGAAGACCAGTGCCGCGCCTGTCCCCGTGATCATCGTGGGCGGCGGCAGCATCCTGATTCAGCGGCCGATTGTGGGCGCGTCGGAGATTGTCAAGCCGCAGCACTTCGCAGTCGCCAACGCTATCGGCGCGGCCATCGCGCAGATCGGCGGCGAAACCGACCGTATCTTCTCGCTGGCGGACATGACGCGCGAACAGGCGCTCGCGGCGGCCAAGAAAGAAGCGTCGGATCGCGCGATCGCGGCGGGCGCTGAACCTAACAGCATCGAAATTGTGGAAGTCGAAGAAGTGCCGCTCGCTTACCTGCCCGGTAACGCGACGCGCATTATGGTCAAGGCCATTGGCGATCTGGCGGGGAGCTAAACGATCATGCGCATGATTGACGAAAAGACTGTTGAAAATATCGCCCTCGGCGCAGCTGTCTTGGGCACGGGCGGCGGCGGCGATCCATATATCGGCATGTTGATGGCGCGCGAAGCCGTCAAGCAGTATGGCCCCGTCCCCATGTATACGCTCGACGAACTGGAAGACGATGATCTGATTGTGCCGACGGCGATGATGGGCGCGCCGACCGTTATGATCGAAAAGATGCCCAATGGCGACGATATCGTCAATGCGTTTCTGGCGATTGGCAAATTCCTCGGCCAGCCGATCCGCGCGACCATGAGCATTGAAGCGGGCGGGCTGAATTCAGTTGTGCCGATCTACGTGGCGGCGCGCTTGCGCCTGCCGCTGGTCGATTGCGACGGCATGGGGCGCGCCTTCCCCGAAATCCAGATGGTGACGCACACCATCTACGGCATGTCCGCCTCACCCTTCTCGATGGCGGATGAGCGCGGCAACGTCGTGCTGCTCAATGCCATCACCAACCGCTGGATGGAAACCTTCGCGCGCGGCATCGCCGTCAACATGGGCGCCATGGCCATGATCGCCTGTTACGCGGCGACGGCCAAGCAGCTCAAGGAAGTGTCGGTGCACGGCACGATGAGTAAAGCCGAACGCATCGGCGAGACGATCCGGCGCGCACGCGTCGAAGAAGCCGATCCGGTCAACACCGTGCGCGAAGCGGTCGGCGGCTTCCTGATCTTCAAAGGCAAAATCGGCGATGTCGCGCGCCGCACCGAAGCGGGTTTCGCCAAAGGCGATGCGCGCATCACCGGCATTGACGAATACGCCGGGCAGGTGCTGGAACTCAATTTCCAGAACGAGCATCTGATTGTGAAGATCGACGGGGAGTTCAAAGTCACCGTGCCCGATCTGATCACGGTGCTGGACATGGACACGGGCGAACCGATCACCACCGAGAGCATGCGCTACGGTTTCCGCGTCGCCGTCGTAGCGATTCCCTGCGCGGACAAGTGGCGCACGCCGAAGGGGCTGGAACTCGTCGGGCCGCGCTATTTCGGCTACGACACCGATTACGTCCCGGTCGAAGACCGCTACGGGTCGTAAACCAGCAATTAACGTTCCTACAGGGGCGCAGCGTGCTGCGCCCCCTACAATTTCACCCTCAATAGCTAATTCAGGTACGGCACCATCCCCCGGCAGTTCGGATAGTTCGAACACCCCCAGAACTTCGTGCCCGCCGTCACGCCACTTTTCGAGGTGCGGAGAATCATCTCGCTGCCGCACTTCGGGCAGTTCGGGTGCGATCCGTTTGTGCTCACGTTGACCGGATCTAGTCCCACCGTTTGCGGAGGCTGGGTCGAGGGTGCCGCTGGCTTGGTTTTGAGCAGGTGCGGCGCAAGCAGCGCGGCAATCTCGTCGACCACATACGCGCGTTTCGCCGAAGCATGGATCAGGGGCAAGCCCGCTGCCGCGAATACACCATCGACAAACATGTCGCGCTCCTGCCGATCTTCCCGTTGGTGACTGCTGTCATCCAGTTCAATGCCGACCAGCGGCCGCATAGTTTTGGGGTCACACAGCAGAAAATCGACGTGCTTCCGGTCGATTTTGTTGAGATAACCGCGGAACTGGCTCTTGTCTTCCAATTGCATCCAAAAGATATCGTTTAGGCCAACTTTCGGCGTAATGAGCGCTCGCTCAGCGACCGCACCGCGCAAATTGAGAAAAAAGTTGTGTTCTGCCGGACTGAGAAGACTAGCTTTCAGCCGATACGGGAACCCTCTAAGCTGATCCTCGTCACCTGCTTGATATTGAGCGCTTTGCGGAAGATAGGTGATACCCCCCTGCCGTGATTTTCGCCGATCCGACAGGAAGAAAGCACCGATAGTGAACAGAAGCAACAGAATGATAAGGATGAGGAGATCGTTGGACATGATAATTCCTTCGATGATTGCTGTGCATCGCACTGAAAATTGGCGACACTATTTTCTTATTGTATCTAATATTTGTGTGGGCGAGTCATAAAAAAGGACGCGATCAATCGCGTCCTAAGTGTGCTTCATATGCGTAGACTGGCGGCGCCCTTCCCCGAGTTCAGAGAGACGATAAGGTCAGCTAATTCAGGTACGGCACCATGCTTCGGCATTTCGGATAATTCGCGCAGGCCCAAAACTTCGTGCCCGCGTGGAAACCGATTTTCGCGGTGCGCAGCACCATCGCTTCGCCGCACGTTGGACAGCATGGCGCGCTGCCAGCGATCGGCTGCATCGTGATGATCGCCGGTCGGGCGGAGGTGAATTGCAGCGTGGTCAGATGCGGCGCGAGTTGAGCGGCAATCTCGCTCGACGTATACGCGCGTTGCAGGGGCATGTGTACCAGTGGCAGCCCCGCCGCCGCGAACACGCCGTCAACAAACGTATCATGCGCCTGCCGCTCCGCGTGCTGGTCGCTGCTATTATCCAGCGCAATCCCCATGATCGGGCGCAGCGTCGCGGGATCGCACAGGAGAAAATCGACGTGCTTGCGGTCGATCTTATTGCGGTAGGCGCGGAACTGCGTCTTATCGCCCAACTGCACCCAGAACAGAGCGCCTAAACCCGCTTTCGGCGCAATGATCGCCCGGTTGGCGACCGCCCCGCGCAGATTGTGAAAGAAATTGACTTCAGCCGGACTGAGAAAACTCTCGTTCGTGCGATAGGGGAAACCTGTCAGCCGCTCCTCATCGATCACAGGGAAGGGCACGATCTGTGGCGCGCTTGGCGGCACATACAAGCGCTCGCCGTGCAGCTTGCGGCGATCGGCAAAGAGCAAAAACGCGACCATAAAGAGTAAAACGAACACAATAAGTACCAGCGGATCATTCGCCATGAAGTGTCCTATGCCAAATAAGAGTCACGCCAACAAGCAGCAGCCATCATCTCATTTTAGCGGATATTTTTGTGAAAAATCTATAAAACGGCGGACATCGGAGGGTGGTGGCCGTGCCCGATCGCAGCGTCCCCATTATCTCTGGTTATTCCGGTTCCCACACCTGCGCATCCGCCCACAGCCGTTCAAATTCCTGCACGTACTGGTTGAACCACCACAGTTCGCTCACAATCGACAAGCTCTTGGACAAGAAGATGGGCACGGTATTGTACTTGACCGCGCTTTTCGCTCTGACGGCATCAATCTGATAGAAATACGGTGAGGCGACGAGCATCCCATCACTAGAGTCTTTGTCAACAATGAAGTAGCCCATCCCCGGTCGCTGACAGCTGGTATAAATCTCAACGCGGTCGGGCATAGCCGCTTGCAGCTGCTTCAAATCCTGTTGGTTCTTATAGAGGCGCAGGGCGATCCAGTGTCCAGCAGGGGTAAGCGGTTCGCTTTGTCGGTCAACCCATGCCTGATACCCCGGATACAGCACGGGATCCAGCTTGTCCGCCAGAGGTTGATTGATCCCGACCCATTCGCCAGTCTCATTCATCAACTGCACGTCGAGCTTGAGGAGCAGAATACGCACCCGCAGTTCCGGTTTCTGGCGCAGCACCTCGATCATTTCGCGATAGTACGGGGCGAACGTATCCATGATCAGACCACTAATCCAGATCTCGCGCTCAGCCGTGCGAAACATGCCAATTCCATCGAGGAGCAGCGGTGGCTGTGGCGGAATGGGCAGTGTCTCACAGGGATTCAGCTTGACACGCTGAGCGACCAAGCGCCCATAAAGCTGTTTGAACGCAATCTCAAAGTTCTGGTTGAGGAAATCGATATAGGACATCCCTCGCAGTTCCGGCGAGACGGTGCTGTGACGTACCAGCACCGGAGTAATTGCCCGTCGATAACCAGCTTGAGTGAAAATTTGATAGTATGACTGAACAGTAGGTGACTTGACCGACTCCGGAGAGATGATCAGTAACATGCTGATGTTGGCAGTTTTCAGGTTATCCTGAAACGCGGCAGGACTGCCGTGCCAGAAGATCGCCCCCAACGCGCCGAGTTCACGCTGCAATCGTTCGACAAAATCGTTGTCTTCAGGCGCGTGACAGATGAACACCCGCGGCAAGTGTTGTAAGCCGAGAATCACTTCGTCGACTGTACAGGCGCACTGGCGACTTCCAAAAATCGGCAGCGGCTCATCCTGTGGCGCCAGCAGAGGGATTATCAACTTATCAAACTCGACCGCATAGCTGATTTCGCGCATCACCCAATGGGAGGCCGCGGAGTTCGGCGTAGCGATCACCACCATTGCGCTGCATGTGCGAATCGCCTCAAGGATATGAGTTTTCCACTGATAACCCGCTTCGAGTTTGCTCGTATCGAGCCAGACATCAAAGCCGGCCGCGGTCAACTGCTGTTTGACACTCAGGGCAAACTCTTTATCTTTGTGGCTGTAGCTCATAAACACAGTGGACATCAGCGTTCTCCCGGCACCTGCATTCAGGCCAAATAGGGCAATAATTCGTGGTCAAAGTAGCTTGTGAAATCCCACGCAAACCCATGCGAATACTAGCGCAGGCTGTCCTGCAAAACCAATACTCGTGACCGTCCACCAAAATGCAACAAACCCCCAATTTCCACGTATTGTAAAATGAGGGTAGGCACACTACCCTTGGTTTTGTGTTGTCTGGCATTCAGAAAAAAGGGCGCACAGTCATGGCGTATCAAGCAGAGATCAGCCGCAGCAACCCCAGCATGTTCCTGTTCCTCCTCGACCAGTCCGGTTCGATGGCGGACAAGTTCGGCGGCGGCGGTGGCAAGAAAGATCAAAAAGTCGCGGACGCGATCAACAGCCTCCTCTACAACCTCACGATCAAATGCGCGAAGTCGGAAGGCGTGCGCGACTACTATCATGTGGGCGTGTTCGGCTACGGCGCGAAAGTCGGTTCCCTCCTCAGTGGCGCGCTCGCGGAGAAAGACTTCGCGCCGATCAGCGCCATCGCCGACGCTCCGCAGCGCATCGAGGAACGCGTCAAGAAAGTTGACGACGGCGCGGGCGGCATCATCGACCAGAAAGTCCGCTTCCCCATCTGGTTCAGCCCGATTTCCAACGGCGGCACGCCGATGGTGCAGGCGCTCAAAGATGCGCACCGCATCGTCGGGGGGTGGCTGGCGGAACACCCGGATTCGTTCCCGCCCATCGTCATCAACGTGACGGACGGCGAGTCGTCCGATGGCAGCCCGCTCGCCGCCGCCGCTAACCTGCGCGAGTTGAAAAGCTCGGATGGCAACGTGCTGCTGTTCAACGTCCATCTGTCGACCGTCGGCGGGCTGCCCATCGAATTCCCGCACAGCGATCTCGAACTGCCTGACCAGTACGCCAAGCAGTTGTTCCAGATGTCGAGCGAACTGCCGGAGCATATTCGGGCGGCGGCGCGCGCCGAAGGCTATTCGGTCGCAGATAATTCGCGCGGTTTTGTGTTCAATGCGGACATCGTCTCGGTGATCCGCTTCCTCGACATCGGCACGCGCCCGAGCAACTTACGCTAACATGCACATCCGCTATTCGGCCTTCTGGTTACAGAAGCAGGGCAGTCGGGAAGAGGAGTACGAGGACGCCTTTTCCCCGCCCTGTCTCACCGGGGAATCTCCGTCTGAATTCCTGTGCGCCGTCGCCGATGGCGCCACCGAAACCTCATTTTCGGGGCTGTGGGCGCAAATTCTGGTGGAGGCGTATGTCGGCAAGCACCTGCGTCGGCTGGATACGCCGAGCGTCGCGGGGCTGGCACAGCAGTGGCAGCTAGCCATCGACGAAAAAACGCGCGCGAAGCCGCTGCCGTGGTACGCCGAGGAAAAACTCAAGTCGGGCGCCTATTCGTCGCTGCTCGGCTTGCATCTGCGGGCTAACGGTCGTTGGAGCGCGGTCAGCATCGGCGATAGCTGCCTGTTCTACATTCGCCCGCGCCGCTGGCTCTACGGCTTTCCCTACGCCGACGCCGAGCAGTTCACCAATCATCCGGCGCTGCTCTCGACGCACGCCGACGGGCTGGGCTCGGTCAAAGCGGCGCTTCGGCGCGGCACGTGGGCGGATGGCGATCTCTTCCTGCTCATGACCGACGCGCTCGCCCATTTCTTCATCGCGCACCCGCCATTCCGCAAACAGCTCACCGACCCGGAGCTGGATCAGGCCGCCTTCGCTGATCTGATCGCGGAGGTGCGCGCCGCTAAGCTCTGCCGCAATGACGATGTGACTCTGGTCAGAATTTGTCCGACCGTCGGAGCAAATGGTAGTGGCCTGGCCTAACCCAAACGAATACGCCGAAGCGCTGCAAAATCCGCGCGCTGCCTTCAAGGACGCGGATCTCGTCAAAACGCAGGTGCGCACCAATAAGCTGGGCCTGCCCCGTCCGATTTCCGGCAACTTCGCCACAGTCTTCGAGGTGACGGGCGGCGGCAAACGCTGGGCGGTACGCTGTTTCCTGCGTGAAGTGACCAACCAGCAGCAGCGCTATGCGGCCATCTCGGCGCATTTGCAGCGTAATCCGCTCGGCTGCATCGTGCCGTTCGTCTATCTCGCCGAGGGCATTCAGGTACGCGGTCAGTGGTATCCCATCCTCAAAATGCAGTGGGCAACCGAAGCGCGCCTTGACACCTATATCGAAGACCATCTCGACGAACCGGAGGTGCTGGCGCGGTTGGCGGAAGAGTGGTTTGAGCTGAGTGGTGTGCTCCGGCGGGCGCAGATGGTGCACGGTGATTTCCAGCACGGCAACATCGTCGTCGGCGACGGTGAAGCGATCAAGCTGCTGGATTACGACGGCATGCTCGTCCCCGGCGCGCTGGAACTGCCCTCCGGCGAAATCGGTCACCGCCATTATCAGCACCCGTCGCGCACGTCCAATCGCGGGATCACGGGCAGCAACTATCAGAACGTCGATAACTTCTCCGCGCACGTGATCGGGCTCTCGCTGCAAGCGCTCGCCTTCGACGCCGAGCTGTGGCGGCAGACCCAAGCGGGCGAAGAAAATCTGCTCTTTCGCGATACCGATTACCAGTCACCGGATGACTCCGCAACGCTGCGCCTGCTGCATAACCACGCCGATCCGCGCGTCCGCCAGATCGGGCAGCGCCTGACCCAGTTGGCGCGGGCGTCCTCGTATCTCGACGTGCCGCCGCTCGAACCGATTGTGGCGACCCCGTGGAAGGCCCGCGTCAGTTCGCGGCTCAAAACCTATCTCACGCCACCGCCCACCCCCGATCTGGTCGTGCCGCTGACGCCGCTCAGCGCGCCGCCCAAACCCTCCGCGTGGTGGTCCGATCATCTAGCGCGCCCGTTGGTCGATTTCGACTCGCGGCAGGTCGATCAGGAAATGCAGCGCATCCGCGGTGAATTTGAACGCTCGGTACTGCGCTATGTCCCGGTGCTGTTCCGCGATTTCACCGCCATGCGCCTGATGCACAGCTATCCCACCTTCGATGTGGTGCGCGAAAAAACGAGTCTGGAGCAGCGCGCGAAGGCGCTCAACGATCAGCTCATTCTGGCGCGCGCCCGCCACAAACGCACGCAGGATGGCATCGACGAGACCCGCCGCCAGCACACCGACGAGTGCGCCGCACTGACCTTCGCGGTGGAGCAGATGACCGATGCCCTGCAGTCGACCTATCCGCAGGAAGACAACGACCTCAAAGCGACCGAGCGCCGCTTGGTGCTGGTTGAAGACCAGCTCGCTCGCCAGCCCATCGACGCCGAACAGATCCCCGGTTTCAGCCGTGCGCACACCGAACTGCTGGCGCAGGCCGGGCTCCGCACCGCGGCGGATGTCCGCCCCGCGAACGAAGCGCGCGCCAAGTACATTCTGAGCGGCTTCCGCAAAGCCGCTCCTGATCACGATTGGGAACAGCTCGTGCGCTGGCGTGTCACGTTGGAGCGGGCACTCCTCGCCGCCTCGGACTCCACCCCCGCCTGGGCCAGCAGCGATCAGGTCAAGCGGCATTATGCCGAGCAGCGCGCGTCAATGGCGCGGGTACGCGCGGATCGCGTGGCGAAGCTGGAAGCGCTCCAAACCGACAGCGCCTACCTGCAGCAGATCGAGCAGCTAACGACCGAACTCCAATTCATCGACGGCGACATCAATACGCTTATGGGCCGGCTCGCCACGCTGCGCGACGAGCTCAAACGCTACGAACACATCACCCTGCGCAACCTCCTCAAGCGCGTGTTGAGCTAGAACGTATCATCCCCAAGACATGTCAATGTCTCCCCGCCGATGTACAATCGACGCTGTCTGCTGTACAAGTGCTGTTCGTCTTTGCTGCTCGCCTTGAAAGATGGAATAAATTTATGCGTACCTCAGCGTTAAGTCCTAAAAATCTATGGCTCGTTCTTCTGGTCAGCCTGAGCTTCCTCATGGGGGTGCAGGTCGTGCGCGTGTTCGTCAACACGATGGTCTATGCCTTTGGCGAACGCTTCGGGCAGACATTGGCGGCTGTCCCCGCGCTGCTGGTGTTCCTGTCGCCGTTCCTCGTGCTGCTGCTCGCGAAGGCGCTGACGCCGCGCCGCCTGTTGTTCATCGGCGTGGGCGGGTTGGCCGTCGTGCGCCTGCTCATGCAGATCTCGCGCGACATTAACCTCAACATGATCCTCTCCGGCCTCGCCGTCATCCTCGCGCTGATTGGCCTGGTGGCGGCGCTGCACTGGCTTAGCTCAACCGATGCCGCGCGGCGCAAAGCCTTCGCGCAGGGTATCGTCATCGGCCTGATCGTCGAAATCGGGCTGCACGGCGCATTTTTGACGTGGGATTACGTTTGGCAGTCGGGGATCGTGCCGCTGCTGACCGCGCTGGTCGTCAGCGGCGGGGCGCTGTTCGCCCTGTGGCAGCTGCGCGCTGATCTGCCCGATCAACCGGCGCAGGAACCCGCGTTCGGCGCACTGCGTCCGCTGATCGCCCTCGGCGCTTTCTTCATGCTGGAACTGCTGTTCCTGCAAAACATGGCCTTCGTGACCTCATCGGGCTTAAC